>NZ_KV793669.1:0-137779 GCF_001808545.1 Corynebacterium sp. HMSC077D03 | reverse complement strand
TGGGGTGGAACTGCTAACAACGTAATGGGCGGTGGCGTTTGCCTGCCTGATCATCTTTTCGCGGCTAAGCCTAAAGCTTGGCCAGCGCCTTGGTGATGCCCTCCTGCAGCGTGGCCCGCGACTGCTTCATCGGATGCGCAATCGCACGCAGCCCCATGTACGCAATCTGGTCCGCCGCGCGGTTGAGCGGATCGCCCGCATGGCCAAGTACGCGGCGGATTTCCACCTCGCATTCGCCTTCGACGTCGTTCCAGGCCTGCTGGAAACGCGACCGCGCACCTGACGTTACGCCGCGCCACGTCCGCCGCGAGCGCACCGCCTTCGACTGCTTATTGCGTAACTGCTCCACTGCTTCGAGCGCCGCGACCGAGTCGCTTTCAATAATCGCTTTCTTTGCACCCACCTTGAGCAGGTACTTCAGCGCTAAGGTCAGCGACTCCAGCTCGAGCTCGTCAGTACCCGCCTTAGTCTCGCGGGTGCGCAGCCGGTAGTCGCCATTGCCCGCCACGAAGCACATGGAGCCCTTGAACACGGTGTCGGAGGAGGCGTCGGTAGCAATGCGCACCGTGGCGCCCTCCGGCCATGATGACGCCTGCGAGAAGTTTGGCCACCAATGTGCCTTCGGGGTCTCTACCTGCGTGGACTCTTTCTTCCGCGGCGCCTCGCCCAACTTCTTGGCCTTACGCGCGGTCAGGCCCGCTTCCTTGCGGCGCACAGAGCTCGCGCTTTTCGACGCCCTATTTTCCTCCGCAAAGCTGCCCGTCACTGTATAACCGCGCCGTTCCAGCGCCGACCGCAGCGCATTTTGCCGGCGCCCCGTGACAATCCAGACTCGGCCCTTCAGGTTCTTCGTGGCCTTCTCGAACTCGCGGATGGCAATCTCCACCACGTCGCCGCTCTTGGTCTGGCCCTTGCGTATGAACCGAGTCTGCCTGGTGTTTACTGCGATGACCCAGCCATCAACAGTACCGCCCGGCGCGGAGTCCCAGCGCTCGTCCCATAGTGCGATCGCTACATGGACCGGTGCGTTCACCATAGAGTCGGTGATCTTCCGAGTGCCATACGTACGGGACTGCGTGCCGGTGAGCGCGCTGAGTTCGAGCGGTTCCATCGTCTACTAGTAAACCATCTGCGTCCGACACCAAGCACAACGGACTTTTCAATCAGCCTCAAAGCGGCTCTTTAGTCCCAAAAGAACGGCGCTCCTCCTTGGTTGTTTGCGGCTGAAATGGCCTCATGATCATCATTCCGTTGGCTGCGGTGGGCGTCGACGCCGCGGGCATAGCCGCCTCCCTGGTCAAGACAGTGCTGATTCCGGTTAAAGAAAAAGTCGCGCACCAGTCTGTAATAATTCCGAGTCTGCTGCAACATACTCTATGTGAAGTATGTTGCAGCAGGCTCGTGGAGTTTTATTTGTCCGTCTTAACCTTGCCCGGCGCGCGAAGGCGGGAGTTCTCCCGGCATTTTCGCGCGCATTATCCTGTCGTCTTGGCGTTCTTAAGGCGTCGCGTGCCGCAGGAGTACGCTGAGGAGCTGGCTGCCGACGTCTTCGAGCGCGCCTGGGCCAACTTCGACACCCTGACAGGAGAGAACCCGCTGCCATGGCTCTATGGCATCGCACGCAACGTGATGCGCGAGTTCTATCGTTCGCGCCGCGAGTTCGAAAACCTCGACGACTTTGACGGAGTCCTTCCCGACGAATCCGCCGCCGTTGACTTGTCCCTCGACATCAACCGCGCCCTGCTGCAGCTTCCTTATGCCGAGCGCGAGATCCTCACTCTCTTCGCCTGGGAGGAGCTCACGCAGGCCGAGATCGCCGAGGTCCTCGGCATCACCCCTAACAACGTCCGCGTGCGCCTGCACCGCGCCCGCACCCACCTTTCCGAGCTCACCGGAGGCCACGATGACTGATCCGCTTTCCCAATTGCGCGCCGCAAATCCGGTGCCAGACGCTGCGCTTGACGACGCCGCCCTTACCCGCTCCGAGGCGGTCCTCAGCGGCATCGTCGATTCGGGGTCACGCACGCCGTGGACGGCCGTGGCCGCGGGCGTCGGTGTCTTAGCTTTGGTCGGCGGGGTCATCCCGTTTGTGAACCGCAGCGAGCCGGTCGCCGTGGCGGAGGTGCTCACGCACGCGGGCGCGGCTGCCGCCGCGCAGCCCGACGCCGCGGACAAGGGCGTGACCTCAAAGGAGTACCTCAAGCGCGTGGACACCGATGGCTCGTCTACTGTCACGACCGAGTATTCGGTGGGCGTCGACGGCACCGTGAACATCTCCTCCCAAGGCGAGCTGCCAGGGTTCGACCCGCAGCCGGCCATCCCCGCAGAAGACCTCATGGCGGCCACCGACCGCGCTGGGCTAGAAGCTCTTGCGGATCGTTTCCCCAACCGCGCCCTCGGCGCGCTGCAGCTGCTGCTGCAGCCGGGTTTGAGCAGCGAGCAGCAGAAGATTGTCTACGACATCCTGGCCGCCACCGACGGCAACGACCTGGCTTCGACCTCGCAGGGCTCCGACGACGGCGTGGGGGAGGACGGACTCATCAGCGTCATTCGCGACGCTGACCACATCAGCTTCTCCATCCTTCCAGCAACCGGTCAGCTGGTCCGCGTGGTCGGTCTGGTCGGCCCCAACGTGACCACCACCGTGGAGGCCACAGCCATCTTGGGCTGCGTGTCCGTCACCGGCCTGGAAGGCCCCGACAGCATTTCGCTGGCCTGCGGTGATAACAACTACCTGGTCAATGACCTCAAGTGGTCCAACTGGGGCGCCGATGAGGCCACGGCTGAGGGTACGGCCGTGGAAAACGACTGCGACCCCTTCTGTGCGGAGGGCAAGTTTAAGCAGACGCCGGTGCGGGTGGTCGTCGACAAGCGTGAAGCGTGTGGCTACAACGCCAAGGTGTACTCGCGCATCCGTGTCATCTACCCGGACCACGAAGAGGTCGAGGAGATTGGCTGCGCGTAGCGGCTAGGTCAGCTGGCGGAGCGCGAACTGCCCGTACATGTCACCGAGCTCCTCGGCGGTGTACGGGCCATCGGGGCTAAACCACGTGGCCACGCCGATGCCCATGTCGATGAGCGCCCAGCAGGCAATCTTGAGGTTCTCGGCTTGGAAGCTGCCCTCGTCGACGACGTTCATCCAACGCGCCACATAGTCGCGGCGCAGCTGCAGGACCACGGACTTGTGGGGGTCTTCGAGGTTGTTGAGCTCGTTGTTGACCACGCGGACGCGCTTGGCGTGGGTGGCGTGGAAGATGACGTGTGCGCGCATCGTGGCGAGGATTCTATCCTCGGAACCCGTGACCCCGGCGAGCGCCGCGGCGTTGGCACGAAGGAGTTCCTCCATGGCGGAGACGGTGACCTCGGCGAGCAGCTCTTGCTTGGACTTGTAGTGGTTGTAGAGGCTCGATGCCCGCATGCCCACTGCCTTTGCGATGTCTTCCATGCCGGTGCCGTGGAAGCCGCGCTGGTCAAAGAGGTCAAGGGCGGCGGTGGCGATTTGGTCGCGGCGCTTCTGGTTAGCCATGGTGGTGTGCCTTTCGCTGGGTACGTTCTCTTGACAGGCGGTGAGGCGTGTATCACAATAGCAGACTAATAGTGATTCGTTTCGGAGGCCCGCAATGTCCAATAATCTCTTTGATTCTACAACTGACTTTCTCGGCGCGTTCGACGGCATCAGTGCCCAAGACGCCGAGGTCTGGGCACGTGCTCGCTCGTTTCGTGAAGATTGCCTTCCGGTTATCAATGAGCATTGGGAGAAAAGCGAATACCCCCTCGAACTTGTGCGCCGCTTAGGCGAGCTCGACCTCATGACGGACGGCCTTGACGTTCCTGGCCACGAGTCCATGACCTCACTCGGCGCGGGTTTGGCGCTCATGGAGGTCACGCGTGCCGACGCCTCGATGGGCACTGTCGTTGCCGTGCAGGCCGGCCTGGCTATGCGCTCCATCGCGATGCTTGGCTCGGAGGAACAGCGCTCCCGCTACCTGCCGGCGATGGCATCGTGTTCGCTGCTCGGCGCGTTTGGTCTGACGGAACCGTTGCACGGTTCTGACTCCATTGCACTGGAGACCACCGCGGTCTGCGACGGCGATTCCTGGGTTCTCAACGGCGAAAAGAAATGGATCGGCAACGGTGCTTCCGGTGGCGTGACCGTGATTTACGCCCGTATGGAGGACGGAAACGTGGGTGGCTTCATCGTTCCGCAGGACGCGCCGGGCTACTCGGCCACGGTGATTACCGGCAAGCTGTCACTGCGCGCTATCCACCAGGCGCACATCGTCTTGGAGGATTGCCGCATTCCTGCCTCCAACCGGTTGCCCGGCTGCCAAACGTTTAAGGACGTCTCCCGCGTGCTGACTGCAACGCGCATCGGCGTCTCGTGGATGGCGTTGGGCTCGGCCGTGGCTTGCTATGAAACCGCGCGCAACTACGTCATGGAGCGCGTCCAGTTCGGCCGTGAGCTGGCAAAAGCGCAGATCATCCAGCAGCGCTTGGCCAACATGGTGCTGGACCTCAACCAGATGATGCTGACCTGCCGCGAGGTTGCCGCCCGCGAGGAGGCCGGCACGCTCACCCCGCCGCAGGCTTCCGCGGCGAAGCTGCACAACACCCGCGCTGCGCGACGCATTGCTTCCGACGCCCGCGACATGCTCGGCGGCGTGGGCATCCTGCTAGAAAACGACATCGCGCGCCACTTTGCCGACATCGAGGCCATGCACACCTACGAGGGAACCGACACCGTGCAGAGCCTCATCATGGGCAAGGTCATTACGGGTTTCTCGGCCTACAAGTAGCAGCCTGCCCGCGCCCCGCTTGGCATGCGTGCCGCCTAGCGCTCTCGCACCTCGCTTGGCGCTCGCTCCACCCCTCTCCGGGTTTGGTCCCATTGGTTGGGTTTCATTAGGGGGTAAAGAAACCCTTAGGAGGCATTGCGCGGGAGTCGGTTCTCGTAAAACTACCCAACCAATGGGACCACTAGAGGAGGACCAAACCGCGGCAGCTGAAACCGCCCATTCGCCAGCGAGAGGACAGTCGCTGAGGCACCAGCCGGCCGACAGCTTCGAAAGCGCCAACTCCCCCTAGGAAACATTTCCCCTAGCTGCGCAAATGCAGAGTTATCCACAGGTAAAAAATTGACTCTAGACACGGGCGCACGCGCTTGGCGAACATTGTTGTATGACTCAAACACAACGACTCATTCACTTACGTCCACTGTCCAACGATCACCACGTGTGGGAGCAAATAGCCAATGGCGAGCTTCTGCGAATAGCGCCCTGGGTCGCAACCCCGCGGGATTACTTCGAGCAATTACCCACTTACGAACGCCAGCGTCTCAAAGTGATTGCCGCGGGCAAAAGCGTGCACAAAGCCATCATGATAGGAAAGTCAGCAGCCAGGCTATGGGGCCTTTGGGTCCTCCCGCCTTTCGACGAAAAGATTGAAATGGCCAGGCAGTCCAAATCGCTGCCAGTCAAGACGAAGATTCCAGCCGATTACGATTACCGCAAGACGCACCTGCCAGACAACATGGTTTCCAAGCAGCTCGGCACCCGTTGCACAACTGTGGCACGAGCGTGCATCGACATCGCAAGGCACCATTCCTTCGAAGAGGGACTCGTTGCCATGGATTCGGCGCTCGCGAAGGAACTCACCACGAAGGACGAGCTGCGCCGCACGCTGATCGCCATGGGTCGCGTGCACGGTGCCCCGCAGGCGCGGAAGGCGATTGAGCACGCCATCGCGCATTCGGAATCGCCTTTCGAGTCCTACTTTCGAGGCATCGCCATCGCGGAGAAGCTGGGAGAGAAGGTGGTTGCGCAGTACTTCATTCCGCCGAACTTTCGCGCAGACACGTGCATTGACGACGCCGTCGTGATCGAGATCGACGGTGCCGTCAAGTACGACGGCTCGTCGTTTGGCAAGAGTGCCGAGCAAACAATCGTGGAGGAGCGACGACGCGAGAAGCTGATTCAGAACCGTGGCTTCATCGTGCTGCGATACAGCCCACGGGAGCTGCTCACGGAGAGAGCCCGTGTAGTGCGGGAGGTGCGCCAGGCGCTGGAAGCTGCCCAACAGCGAGGATGGTCCCAGTCTACTGGTCCCTTTACGAGTAAGAAGGCCGGCTAAAACCCGCTAGGTGGTCCCTTTACCCCGTAAAGGGACCCAACCTATGGGACCAATCCGAAAGAATGGTTGGGACAGGTCCGCGGGCTAGTTGTGCAGCGGCTTACGCGTCGCCGCCATGTGCTTGGCGCGCTCGACGTTCGCGGGCAGTAACACCAGCGGCACGTCGAACTCCACCTCACGTTCGGCGAACTGGTTAAAGCTCAGCGAGCCCTCACCGGTGTACATCTGCGCCAACTTTGCTGCGATGACGTGGTCGTTTTCAGTGGCATTCTCCAGGGGCCACTCGCGGTCGAGGGCAGGGCCGGAGTAAAGGTCAATCGCGTCATCGGCAGGCGGGGCGTAGCCCTCAATGAGCGACTCCGTCTCCGCGATGGCACGCGCCAGGACGTGGTCAGGGGACATCAATACGACGTCGTCTGCCGCGAGGAAGCCCTGTTCCTTGGCCACGAAAGCGTTGGGGAAGGGCTTGGTCGAGGTGATGAAGTCGAAGGCTTTCTGGTGGTAGTCCGCCACGCCAGCTGTGCGGAGACGCTCCAGTGCAGAAATCGTGCCCGACCAGCCCGGATAGAGACCCACATTGAGCTCTGGGAAAGCCAGCTGGCTATCAGCGTGGGCTACGATTCGGTCGCAGGAAAGTGCCAGTTCTAAGCCGCCGCCCAGGGCGACACCGCGTACCGCTGCGACCACGGGAACCGGCGTGAACTTCAGCTGGCGCAGCGTGTTTGAGCCGTCCGCAATGAGCTCCTCAACGCGCTCCGCCGAGCCCGACTCGCCCGCTGCAGCAATCGACGCCAAGTCCGCGCCCGCGCAGAACACCGGCGCATCGTTGCCCACGACCAGCGCTTGCAAGCCGTGTTCGTCTACCGCAGAAACCGCAGCACGAATGACCTCAAGAGCGGTGGTCGGCAAGGAGTTCATTGGGGTATGGAAATCCACGATGCCGATTCGTCCCGCTTCGGTTTCTAAAGCATGCACCGCGCCGGCGGGCAACGACACTACGGTCTCCAGCGCCAGCGAACGCAGACTCTCGACGCCCTCGCGGGCAGGCAGTGGCTGCAGCTTGCCGTCAGCGCTAAGCGCCTGACCGTCAGCAAAGAATCCACCGGCCTTGGCTGCCGCGTCTACCAACGCCGGCACGTCGTCACCGTAGGCGGAGGCAACCCACTCGATGCCGATGGCGTCGGCAAGCGCGAAGATGCCCTTCTTCCAGCCGAAGCCGAGGGTGAGGCCGTCGTCGATAAGCCCGACGTGCGCGGCGATTTCCGGCGCTACCTCGCAGCAATAGCGCAGCGTATCGAGGAAAACCGCGCGGGCAAAGCGGCCGCCCGGCGAATCTGTGTCCATGACCTCGCGCGGATCCTTGAGCCCTATGACTGGGTCGTCCGGTTGGGTGCGTGCCACGTACTCATAGTCGGAGTTGATGACCTCGTTGCGCCCGCGGTAGAAGCCGCCTTCGCCAGTGCGCCCGGTCAAACCGCGCTCGACCAGACCCGCGATGAAAGCATCCTCGCCGAGCGGAACCTTCAACATCGGGTCGTCGGCAGGCAGTGCGGTTTCTAATGAGTTCCAGATGGGCCCCACCAGCTGCAAACCGATGTAGTCCAAAAGCCCGAAGATACCGGTGCGGGGGATGCCGAAGGCGCGGCCGAAGGAGGCGTCGGCAAGCTCGTAGCTCACGCCATTCTCGCGCGTACGGGCGACGCCGGCTGCCATCCAGTAGCAACCCACGCGGTTGGCAATAAAGCCTGGGGTATCGCGGCACTCGAGCGCAATCTTGCCTAGGGTTTGTTCGATGGTCGAGCGCAGCGTGGCCTCGGTCTCGCCGGAAGCGATTAACTCGACCAAGCGCATGACCTTGGGCGGATTGAAAAAGTGGGTGATGGCGAAGCGCTCCTGGCGTGCGACCGGAACGCCGTCCTTGAGGCGAGCGAGCGGGAGGGTGGAAGTATTCGAGCTGAGAATCGCTGAAGGCTTCAGATGCGGCTCGATGGCTTGGTACAAGGAGTGCTTGGCTCCCAGGTCCTCGAAGATAGCCTCGATGATCCAATCGCGGTCTTCTAACAACGCATAGTCGGCGGAAGCGCGCACGCGTTCGGTGTCTTGGGGGAGATAAAAGCCGCGGCGCTTCAACTGTATATCGACGCCTTTCTGCGCGGACTCGGCGTTTTGATCGAGCAGGACGACGTCGAGGCCCGCCGACGCGCACAGCGCCGCGATGCCCGAGCCCATGGAACCCGCGCCGATGACGGCAACCTTGGTGATTGACATTTACTTCGCTCCTTCGTTTTCTATGATCAGCGTGATGCCTTGCCCGCCGCCGATACACATGGTGACCAGTCCATATCGCTTGTTCAGCCGGCGCAGTGCATAAGCCAAGCGGGTGACAAGTATGACGCCGGTGGCGCCAACCGGGTGGCCGTGGGCGACGGCGCCGCCGTAGATGTTCGTTATAGCCGGGTCGAAACCAAGCTCGTCCTGCACCGCGATGGCCTGGGCAGCAAAGGCTTCGTTGGACTCGATGAGGTCGATATCGTCCAGCTTCAGACCGGCCTTTTTCAGGGCTTTTGGCACCGCGGCGATGGGGCCTAAGCCCATGCGGGTGGGGTCGACGCCTGCGATGGACCAGCTGACGATCTTCGCCAGAGGCTTTAGTGAACGCGCCGCCAGCTCCTCTTGGCCTGCGAGCACCACTGCGGCCGCGCCGTCGTTAATGCCGGAGGCATTGCCTGCGGTTACGGTTCCGTCCTTGGCAAAGGCCGGCTTGAGACGCGCCAGCTTGTCGACGCTCGTTTCCCTCACGTGTTCATCAAAATCCAGGTCGCCTACGGGGACCAGTTCCTCGGCTTGGATGTTTTCTGCTTGCGCCGCCGCGGCGCGGCTCTGCGATTCGGCGGCGAACTCGTCCTGGCGCTCGCGGCTAATACTGTAGTCACGGGCAATATTTTCTGCCGTTACGCCCATGTGGCCTGTCCCGAAAGGACAGGACAGCGCGCCGGTGAGCCAGTCGTAGAGTTTGCCGTCACCCATCTTCTTGCCGCTGCGCATTCCGTCGACGGAATAGGGTGCCTGGCTCATGGACTCGACGCCGGCGACTAGGGCGGTGGTGCCGTCACCAGCTTGCAGAAGCTGGGCCGCGGAGATAATTGCCTGGACACCTGAGCCGCACAAACGGTTGACTCCGAGCGCGGTTGAGGAGTCCGGCATTCCGACGCCGAGGGCTATTTTGCGGCCGATGTAGAGATCGCTCGGAACTACCGGCAGGACGTTGGAAGCCACTGTCGTATCGATGTCTGCGGCCGGAATTCCCGAACGGTCAATCGCTTCGCGGGAAGCGAGCGTGCCGAGTTCCGTCAGTGATAGACGAGAGAGACTGCCACCGAACTTACCGATGGGCAAGCGTGCCGCGCTGGCGATGTAGACATTCTTGGTCATGTGTAGCCCCTAAGAATACGAATCACTATTAGTTAAAGATGAATCCTAGGTCACAATTCTGGAATGTGCAATGGTGTATTGGAAATAAAGTTGGTGGGCTGGGGTAGAGGGGGTACCTGCCCATAAGGCTGTGAACTGCAGATTTAGAGTGAATGACCGTTTTTCTTTCCAAATTGTTCAACAACACCTTAAGATGATGCACATCACATAACGATGCGACCCGCGTCACGAAAGGACAGTCTAGTGAGTGCTGAAACAGCTGCAGCCGTCAAAAACCCGCCCAAGGGTATTGGTGCCATGGCCGGCGCCATGTTCCTCATGGCCACTTCCTCCATTGGTCCAGGCTTTTTGACCCAGACCTCCGTCTTTACCGTCCAGATGGGCGCGGCCTTCGCCTTCGCCATTTTGTTGAGCATCGTCGTGGATATCGCGATTCAGCTCAACGTGTGGCGTGTCTTGTGCGTCTCCGGCATGCGTGCCAACGAACTGGGCAACACCGTTCTGCCAGGCCTCGGCTGGTTCCTTGCGGTGCTCGTCTTCTTGGGCGGCATCGTCTTCAATATCGGCAACATCGCCGGCACGGGTCTTGGCCTTAACGCGATGCTTGGCATCGATGCCCGAATCGGCGGCGTCATCGCAGCGGCGATTGCCGTCTTCGTCTTCCTGTCCAAGCGCGCCGGCATCGCGCTTGACCGCTTGGTGGCTGCCCTCGGCGCCATCATGATTCTGCTCATGCTCTACGTTGCCATCGTCTCCCAGCCACCAGTAGGCGAGGCGCTCAAAAACACTGTGATGCCAGAAGAGATTGACTTCTTCGTCATCACCACGCTGATCGGCGGTACAGTCGGCGGCTACATCACCTTCGCCGGTGCACACCGCCTCATCGACAGTGGAATGTCTGGTAGCGAGCACATCAAGAACAT
Source organism: Corynebacterium sp. HMSC077D03 (assembly GCF_001808545.1). Classification (NCBI taxonomy): domain Bacteria; kingdom Bacillati; phylum Actinomycetota; class Actinomycetes; order Mycobacteriales; family Corynebacteriaceae; genus Corynebacterium; species Corynebacterium sp. HMSC077D03. The sequence goes on along the minus strand of NZ_KV793669.1, from coordinate 127,295 downwards.
CACCACTACCTCCGTCATGGGCGTCATCATCACCGGCATCATGCGTGTGCTGCTCTTCCTGGCGGTCCTCGGCGTCGTCAGTACTGGCGTAGCACTGTCTGAGGACAACACCGCGGCAGATGCGTTCCGTCAGGCGGCCGGCGAGTTCGGCCTGCGTGCCTTCGGCGTGGTGCTCTTTGCGGCAGGCCTGTCCTCGGTCATCGGTGCGTCCTATACCTCGATCTCCTTCGTGACCACACAGAAGGTTGCCCCACGTACCCGCAACTTCCTGACCGTTGGTTTCATTGCGGTCTGCACCTTGCTTTTCCTGCTTCTAAACTCCGCTCCGCAGAAGCTGCTGATTTTCGCCGGCGCATTCAACGGCATCATCTTGCCTATCGCGTTTGCGATGGTGATGTGGGTTGCTTACCGACGCCGCGACCTCCTCGGCGATTCCAAGTACCCCACCTGGTTGCTGGTGCTGGGCACCTTGGCCCTGCTCCTAGAGTTCTACATCGGTTTTAACTCTTTCTCCGGAATCATGAAGCTCTGGGCTTAGGGGCCATAGTCGATGTCTTACACAGCGCACTCTTCCTCGATGCAGCCTGCTAACGTACGGGCGCATGCACGGCAGAATCAGATGGTGACCACGGCAGGTTTCGCTGACGGCTTCATGCAGGCGAACCTGCTCGCCGTGCCGCAGGAATACGCATTCGACTTCCTGCTGTTTGCTCAGCGTAATCCGAAGGCGTGCCCGATTGTGGGCGTATTGGAGGCGGGCCAATACAGCTCGGAACTGCTCGCCGGTGGCGACATCCGCACTGACATTCCGGGCTACCGCATCTTCCGCGACGGTGAGCTGACCGATTCTGTGGAAGACGCCACCGAGTTCTGGACTGAGGACATGGTTGCGTTTCTCATCGGCTGCTCGTTCACTTTTGAGTCAGCGCTGCAGGAAAATGGCATCACGCTGGCCCATATCGAGCAAAGGCGCAACGTCGCGATGTACCGCACGAACATCGCGACTGTGCCGGCAGGCATTTTCAGCGGACCGCTGGTGGTCTCCATGCGGCCGATTCCCGCAGATCAGGTTGCCGACGCCGTGCGCATTACCTCGCGTTACCCGTCGGTGCACGGGGCGCCGGTGCATGTGGGCAACCCTGAGGCTATTGGCATTGAGGATCTTTCGCGGCCTGACTTCGGCGACGCCGTGGACATCCCAGAGGGTCACATCCCGGTGTTCTGGGCATGCGGCGTGACACCACAAGCAGTGGTGATGAACTCGAAGCCGCGCTTGGCGATTACCCACCAGCCCGGCAAGATGCTCGTCACCGACGCGCGTGACGTGGACTACCAGGTGCCTTAAGCCCGGTCTGCGGCTGCGCTTGCGGCTTCCTCCACAACTGCTACGACCGGCCGCGCGGTTTGGTTCCATTGGTTGGGTTTCATTGGTTGGGTTTTATTGGTTGGGTTTCTTTACGAGTGGCCGGTGCCGGAAAACTCGGCTTACTGGTCCCTTTACCCCACAAAGGGACCCAACCTATGGGACCAAACTGCAATGGGGGGCAGGGAAGCCGCCCCGCCAAGCCACCCCAAGCTAGATGACCGCGAGCATCTTCTCGCAGGTGCGCAGCAAGCTGTCGTGCAAGAGCGCGGCAGCTTCTTCGCGTTTTCCTTCGGCAACGAGCTGGGACAAGCGAATGTTTCCCTCAATGTGCTCAGCATGCAAGGTGGGGTAACGCGGGATGACGAGCAAGAAGCTCAGCCGCATCCGTGCGAGCAGGTTGTTCATCTGCTCGTTAAGCGTCGGGGATTTAAGCGACGCCACCAGCGTGCGGTGAAAACGCTGGTTGATGTTGGATACTTCTTGGTCCTCACCGCGTTCCTGCGCGGCGCGAGCAGAAGTGACAAGCTCAATCAACGCTGCTGGGTCGGCGAATTCGCCCCACAGCACACCGGAGGGCTCGATAGCGGCACGTGCGATGAACAGGTCACGCACGTAATCGGCATCCGGCGTCGCAATGAAGACGCCTCGGTTAGGGATGCGCTCCACGAGGCGCTGCGCAGCGAGCTCGGTGAAGGCCTCGCGGAGAGTATTGCGGGAACAAGAGAAGCGCTCAGCGGCTTTCACCTCGCTGAGCTGTTGGCCAGGCATGAACTCGCCGGCCGAGATGCCATCGCGAATTTTCGACGCCACGGACTGAGAAAGCATGCCAGACAGCTTAACTCATTGGGCGCGGAGGCCGCTCGAAAAAGAAGGTCACGGCCACTAGTCGATAGTCGCGATAACCTTCGACGGATCCAAGCGGTCGCCTTCCTTGGCCAACAGCTTGATGGTGCCGCCGCGTGGAGCCTTTACAACAGATTCCATCTTCATAGCCTCGATGGTGGCGATGTCATCGCCTTCTTCGACGGTGTCGCCGTCGGCAACGTTCCAGGCCACGAGGTTGGCGTCGTAAGGCGCGGTGACAGCACCCTCCGTGCTGTCGCCCTCACCGGCAGATTCTGCGTTGCCTGCCGCGCCAGATGGTGCAGCGCCGGCAGCCACACCGGAAAGCAGACGCTCTGGCAGACCAACGCTAACCAGCTTGCCGTCGATTTCGATGGCCACCTGGGTGCGCTTGGCATAGATGGCTTCCACCGGCGCGATGTGGCTCGTAGCCTCTGCAGAAGGGCGGTAGTTGTGGTCCAACCAGTCGGTGTAGATACCGGCTTGTGCCTCAGCATCGCCGTGATCGGCCAAGACCTGGGAGGAGACCATGTCGCGGTGGAAAGGCAGGACGGTGCGCACGCCTTCGATATCGAACTCCTCGAGCGCGTGCTTTGCACGAGCCAGGGCGATCTCACGAGTTGGGCCCCACACCAGCAGCTTGGCAATCAGTGAGTCGTAGTATGGCGGCACGATGGAGCCGGAGCGCACGCCGGCGTCAACGCGGATGCCAGGGCCCGTCGGCGGCTCAAAGCGCACGATGGTGCCAGGGCATGGCGCAAAGCCGTTCAGGATGTCCTCGGCGTTGATGCGGAATTCGAAAGCGTGGCCGGTGGATTCCGGATCAGTCGAGATAGAAAGTGGCTCACCCGCTGCGATGCGGAACTGCTCGGCAATGATGTCGACGCCGGTGACCACCTCAGTGACTGGGTGCTCAACCTGCACACGGGTGTTGACCTCGAGGAAGGAGATGGTGCCGTCCTCAGAAACGATGTACTCCACGGTTCCAGCGCCGGTGTAACCCACCTTGGCGCAGATGGCGCGTGCGCCTTCGTGGATGCCCTTGCGCTGTTCGTCGCTAAGCGCTGGGGCAGGGGCTTCCTCGATGAGCTTTTGGAAGCGGCGCTGCGTGGAGCAATCGCGGGTGCCGAGCACGGCGACGTTGCCGTGGGTATCGGCGAGGATTTGCGCCTCGACGTGGCGTGGGTGAGTCAGGAACTTTTCCACGTAGCACTCTGCGCGGCCGAAGGCTTCCTTAGCCTCGCGGCCTGCAGAGTTGAAGGCCGCCTCAATGTCTTCCAGGTTTTCCACGACCTTCAGGCCGCGTCCACCGCCACCATATGCAGCCTTGATGGCAATCGGCAGACCGTGCTTTTCAGCGAAGGCCCGGGCCTCCTGCCAGTCATCAATCGGATCCGAGGTGCCCGGTGCCAGAGGAGCACCGACCTCCTCGGCCACGCGGCGGGCCGCAATCTTGTCACCGAGCAGCTCGATGGATTCCGGGGTTGGGCCAATCCAGGTCAGGCCCGCACTGGCGACGGCGCGGGCAAAGTCAGCGTTTTCAGAAAGGAAGCCATAGCCCGGGTGGATGGCATCGGCGCCGGCGCGAACCGCAATGTCTAGCAATGCCGGGACGTTCATATAGGTATCGGCCGCGGTGTTGCCGGGCAGGGCGTAGGCCTCGTCGGCCACGCGGGTATGTAGGGCGCCTGCGTCTGCCTCGGAGTAGATGGCGATGGAGCGAATGCCCAGATCGCGGGCGGCGCGAGCGATGCGGACGGCGATTTCGCCGCGGTTTGCAATAAGGACTGCAGAAATCATGATTAACCTTTAAATAGTTGTAGCGAGTTCGAAGCGGACCGTGGCTCCCGGTGGAAGCTGTGCGGCGATATCAATGTCTTCTTCGAGGACGGTAGCAATAACGGGGTAGCCGCCGGTGACGGCGTGGTCACGCAGGAAGACTACCGGCTCACCCGATGGCGGAACCTGGACGGAGCCGGCGACCATTCCTTCGCTCGGGAGCTCGCCGGAGCGCGCACGTGACAAGGTCGCATCGTCGCTGGCCCTAAGACGCAGGCCGACGCGGTTGGACTGTGGAGTAACTTCCCATTCGGTATTTAAGAATTTCTCGAGGGATTCCTTGGTGAACCAGTCATCACGCGGGCCCAGCACGCAGCGCAGCACGCCCTCGGTCTGGCCACGGGACCCTTCGGTCACGCGCAGCGGGTTCGTTAGCTGCGCGTCGGTCATGGCGGTAGAACGCGGCAACACGCCGATGATGTCGCCTAGGCGCACCGGCGCCGGGCCCAGCCCGGAGAGCACGTCGGTGGACGCGGAGCTCAACTCGCTATCGGCAACGATGCCGCCGCGGATGGCGATGTACGAGCGCATGCCGTAGGTGGCGGGCTCGACGCGCACGGTGGAACCCGCGGTAACTAGCACGGGTCGCGCGAGGTGCACCGGCATCTCCTCGAGGACCACGCGGGCTTGGGCGCCGGTGACGCAAATGACGGTATCGGTGAGGGCACGCAAGCGAATACCGCCGATGTTTTCCAGCACCGTCGCACCGCGCGGGTTTCCCACCGCGACGTTGGCGGTGGCCGCTGCTGCCTGGTCAGCCGCGCCCGAAGGGGTAACGCCTAAGTTGCCACGGCCCGGGCGGCCTTGGTCCTGGAAGAGGGTGACAAGGCCTGGGTCGATGACTTCCATACGTGGCAGGCGCGCCGGGGTACGGCGGCCAAACGGGGTGGTGGACACGATGTCTGGCAGGGAGCTGACGGCACGGTAGCGCACGCGGTCGCCGGGCTGCACCAGCGCCGGCGGCTGCGCATCCGATTCCCACATCGGGGTCGAGGTGGTGCCTAGCAGCTGCCAGCCGCCGGGGGAGACGCGCGGGTAGACCGCGGAGAAGTTACCGGCGATGCCTACCGCACCATTTGGCACCGCGGTACGCGGGGTAGAGCGACGCGGGATGTCGACGCCGCGGGAGGCATCTGCCGGGGTGCAATACGTAAAGCCTGGGGCAAAGCCGCCGAAGGCAGCAAGCCACTCGGTCGAGGTATGCCAGTCGATGAGCCCCTCGCGGGACATACCGAGTAGGTCGGCAGCTTCGTCCAGATCCGCGCCGTCGTAAAGCACGTCGATCTCCACTAAGCGTGGCTCCTCCACGGAGCGTGCGGAAGGGTGGAAATCCTCCAAGAATTCGGCGGCGGCATGCGCTGAGTTCGGGGTATTAAAGGTGAGCAATAGGGTAGTCGCTGCGGCAATCGCATCGACTTGGTCTTTCAGTGGCTGCGCAGTAAGTGCCTCGTGCCAGGTCATGACCTGGGAAAGGTCATCCAACTCCACGAGCAACGCGCGGGTTCCTACGGGGTGAATGTGCATTAGATAAAGCTCCGGATCTCAATGCCACGGGCATCCAGCTCGGCTACCACGCCGCGCAGCATCTCCACGGCGCCCGGGGAGTCGCCGTGGGTGCAAACGGACTGCGCATCTACGCTAAGGACGCTGCCGTCGATGGCGGTGATGGCGCCGGTTTCTGCCACCTCGAGAACGCGCCTTACGACGTCGTCTGCCGAGTGCAGCACAGCATTGTCCTGTGTGCGCGAGACCAGGGTGCCGTCGGGGTTGTAGTTGCGGTCGGCGAAGGCCTCGCGGATTACAGTCAGGCCGCGTGCCTCGGCGACCTCGACTGCCACGCCGCCCGGCAGTAGCATGACCGGGATATCTCCAAAGGCCTTGATGCCGTCGATGACTGCCTTGGCCTGGGCCTCGTGGTAAACGATGGCGTTGTACATCGCGCCGTGCGGCTTGACGTAGCTCACGCGAGTGCCGTGTGCGCGGGCCAGCGCTTCAAGCGCGCCGATTTGATAGGTGACTTCGTCTGCCAACTCAGCCGGGTTGTAGTCGATGAAGCGACGGCCGAACGCGGCTGGGTCGTTGTAGCCCACGTGTGCACCAACGACGACGCCCGCCTCTTTGGCTGCGCGGACGGTGCCGGCGATGGAGTGCGGGTCACCCGCGTGGAAGCCGGTGGCGACGTTGGCAGAGGAGACCAGTTTGAGCATCGCTGCGTCGTCTGCGACTGGATTGCCTGCGGTGGTCTCGCCGAGGTCGGCATTGAGATCAATAAAGAGCTGGCTCATACACTCAAATCCCCTTTTAAAATTGTTCAACAATCTATAGGCGGATAGTGTATCGTGCGTCACGTCACTTTGTGAAGTGGGACGCCATTTTTAAGGAAAGGCGGGGGTAGTCACGGCGCGTCGATGTGCGTGACTACCCCCCGATGATGACGGTGGTGGGGTTGGCGGGGGATGCGGCGTCAAGAGTGCGTTCTCTGCAACCGGTGACCGGGCAGGCATAAGGTGAGATCTATGACGCAGCTGTATGAATCTTTGGAAACGTATCTGGAAAAGACCAAGGCGCAGCGTGAGGAGCTTTATAAGTGGTTCCACCAGCACCCAGAGCTCTCGCTGCAGGAGGCCGAAACCAAGGCACGGATTATCAAAGAGCTGGAGACGCTTGGCGACGTCGAGGTAGTCGACGTCGGAGCCGGCGTCGTCGGAATCCTGCGCAACGGCGATGGCCAAACCGTGGCGATGCGTGCCGATTTCGACGGCTTGCCAGTCAAGGAAGACTCCGGTGTTGAGTACGCCTCGACTGTCACTCAGGTCTCCGACAAGACTGGCCAGGAGGTGCCGGTCGGGCACATGTGCGGCCACGACATGCACACCACGTGGCTTTTGACCACCATCTCTTATCTGGCGGAAAACCGCGAGCAGTGGTCCGGCACTTTCGAAGCAGTCTTCCAGCCCGCCGAGGAGATCGCCGAAGGCGGCAAGGACATGGTTGCGGCGGGAATCACGGGCAAGATTCCAGTCCCCGATGTCATGCTGGGCCAGCACGTCATGGGTGCATTGCCACTGGGCCATGTTGCGACCAACGAGGGCATTAGCTTCTCCCAGGCTTCCACTGTGAAAGTAACTGTGCGCGGCGTCGGCTCGCATGGCTCCATGCCGGAGAAGGGCGTCGACCCAATCGTGCTTTCCTCCTCAATCATCATGCAGCTGCAGACAATTGTCTCCCGTGAGCTACCGGCCAGCGAGCGCGCGGTGGTCTCCGTGGGCACGATTCACGGCGGCACGAAGTCCAACGTGATTCCGGATAAAGTCGTGTTCGAGCTCAATACCCGCTGTTACTCGCAGGAAGTCGAAGACCACATTCATGCCTCGATCGAGCGCATCGTGAACAATCAGGCCGCCGCGGCGGGCGCGCCGGAGCCTTCCTTCGAATACTCCGATCGCTTCCCAGTGCTGGACAATGACCGCGATGTAACTGCCAAGGTCACCGAGTCTATGCAGACCTTGTTGGGGGAGGAGCGCACGGAGACCTTCGCGCCTCTCGTGGCCTCTGAGGATTTCCCGGATATCCCGAATGCCTTTGGCACACCGTATTGTTTCTGGGTTGTCGGCGGCTTCCCAACTCCGGAGAATGCACCGGGCAATCACTCTCCGCAGTTCGTCCCTGAGCTGCACCCCACCCTGGAAGCAGGTGCCGAGGCCACGGTTGCTGCGCTTTGCCCTTGGCTGGCGGTTTAAGGAAGCTGCGCTTTTAGATCCGGGTAGGAAGGCTGGGCGCCGCGGCCCAGCGCGGCGAAGGCGCCGACGCAGGCGGCGTGATGGGCGGCGTCGGTAAGCGTGGCCCCTTGTAGGAGCTTCGCCACGAGCGCGCCTGTGAACGCGTCGCCAGCGCCCGTTGTGTCCACCGCTTTGATCTGTGGGGTGGGAATCGGCGTGGTGCCCTCGGCATCCGCCACGATGGCCCCGTGCGGTCCAAGCGTTAACACCACCGCGGCAAAGCCTTCGGCGCGCAGGCATTCTACGAGTTCTTCTGGTTCATCGCCCGGCGTCTGCGCCCCCAGTTGCTTGAGCACCAACCCCGCCTCGTGTTCGTTAACCACGAGTGGGTCTGCCTGTAGGAGCGCCTGCTTATCGACGTCCACCACCGGCGCCAGGTTCACCACCACGCGGGCGCCTACCGCGCGTGCGAGTTCGACCGCCTTCTGGAATCCTGCGGCGGGAATCTCGCCCTGTAGCAGCACCAAGTCCGCCTTGTGCATTGCCCGCGCGTGCTGTTGAACGAACTCAGCGTCTACCCGCGCATTCGCGCCGGGGACCACGACGATGGTGTTCTCGCCATCGGCTGCGACCTCGATTACCGCAAGGCCCGTGGTGGTGGAATCGAGGTGTTCGACGTGGCTGAGATCGACGCCCGATGCTTCTAGCAGTTCCATGGCTGGGCCTGCGTACGCATCATCGCCGACTGCGCCCACGAATGAGACACTGGCGCCTTGGCGTGCCGCAGCTACCGCTTGGTTTGCGCCCTTGCCGCCGGCGAGGATGTCGCCGCCACCGCCTATCAATGTCTCGCCCGGGGTGGGGTGGCGTTCCACGCTAATCATCAAGTCGGCGTTGATCGAGCCGACGACTACGCATCGCGGCTGTTTTGTAGTCATGGAGTTTCCTTTGCGTTTGTGCCTTTTGTGTGCTCCCTTGTGTGGTCCACTCTAAGAGTCCGCGTCCAGGCTTGGGGCGGCGCAAGGGTGCAATTTGCCAAATATTGGGGTGATTTCGGGAAGTTTTGGCGCCTTGTTTGGCAAATTGTGCTGGATTGACCCCGATGGGCGTGCGCAAAACTGGGAAAGCCGCTCCCTATCTTCCAGCCCCTGAGAAGGGAGCTGAAGGAAGATGTGGAGCGGCTTATCTAAGCAGCGGATGCTTGCAGGGCTTAGAAGGTGCCCTTAACCTGCTTGCCGAAGTCGTTGACGGTTGCCTTGCGGGAGTCAACGTTCTGGTCGTTAGCCTGGGAGTTGTCGCCTTCCAGACGGCCAATCTGGGTGACCTCGATGTAGTTGTGGATGCGGCCTTCCTTGGTGTCGCCATCGCCGAAGTCGAGGTTTGCAACGCGAACCTTCTCGCCAGCGTTGATTGGGTTAGCCAGGGTGACCTCGAAGGTGCGGGTGGAGGTCTTCTCGTTGAAGCCCAGGTCACGGATGTGAGCGCCGTTGGAAGAACGTGGGGTGATGAGGCGGTCAACGCCCTTCGGGCCCTTGTCGGTCTTCACGTCAACGCGGTACTGAACTGCAGGGAAGGTGCCGTAGTAACGGTCAGAGCCAACGTTTTCCAGCTGCAGAGCAACGGTGCCTGCGAAACCGGAGTGCTTAGCGCCGGAGGTGGTGAAGAAAGGCTTCAGGTCGAGCTTCTGCTTCTCGTCAGACTTCTCGTCCTTCTTTACCTCTTCGAGCTTTGCCTTGTCAGCTTCCTCTTCCTTCTTAGCTTCAGCCTCGGAAACAGGTGCCTCGGTTACTGGAGCCTCGTTGTCCTTGACAACCTCAGCGTCAGCCTTCGGATCCTTGTCCTCCTGCTTAACCTCTTCGGTGTTCTGTGCGTCCTTGTTAGGAGCGAAGGAGTCAGCGAGGTCGTCGTACAGCTTGACGCGAACCTCGTTCTTGACTGGCTGCAGTGCGGACCAAGCGGTCGGGGTGGACCAGGTACCGTTGGTCTTGCAGTACTGCTGGGTGCCGGTCATGTTCAGAACGCGGAAGCCGTAGGTTGCTTCGCCGGTGTGGTTTGGCGGAACGTCGTAAGGTCCGATGGACTGGCCAGCCTCCCAGGACAGGGAGTAGGAAGCGGAAGCGCCGAGCTTGGTAGCGATCTCGTGGGAGATGCCTGCGGAGCCCTTGGAGTTCTTGCCGGAGACGTCGCCGCCCAAGTTCATGGAGGTGGTGCTGGTGCGGTCGCCGTTGACCTCCAGCTGGATGGACTGAGACTTGGACAGATTCTGCTGCAGCGGAATGTCCTTCTTAGTCTGGTTGGTGGTGGAGATGGTGCCAGCTGGCATGAAGGTGTCAGTTGCCTTGTAGACAACGGTGCGGTGGTCTTCCCATGGGTTGCAGACCGGGCGCGGGTTAAGGACGTTAGCCTTCTTGTGATCTGAGCCGTGGGTGGTGTGGATGATTGGCAGCTTGGCGTTGATGGCCGGAGTCTCTGGGTAGGACTCGGTGATGGTTTCAGCGTTAGCTGCTGGCATCATGAGCGTGCTGCCGGCGATGGCAAGGCCGGCGAACAGGCCGGCGGAGCGACGACGGATAGACATGTTTAGTTCTCCTCGAACGACTGGAGGTGGACGTATTTTTGGCGAGTTACGCACGGCGAATACGTTGGCGGTGCGTGACGAAGACCTACGCTAGCGACTGTTTTTCAGTGACGCACGATAGAGATGTATTGACAATTAAAGATAGAAATTCACATAAGTGTCATGAACGCTGTAAACAGCTTCGGTGGAAAATTAACGCTGACTGGGAATTTTCCAAATTAGGACTACATCGTGCGAAAAGTGTTCTTGTCCGAACGATCACAAACTAAAGTATGATTACTTTCAGGGGTGATCCTTATGTGGAAAATGGCTAAATGGCGGTCCTCGAAAGGCGGAAAATCCGTTTTGCTGGCTCAGCCCCGCGCTTCACCTTGGGATAGCCTGTGCAAATTAATGACTGGGATGTATTGTCACGTGGCTTATCGCGCCCAGTGGTGAGGATAACACCATGCGGGCTTATGTGCTCGGCTAACAGCATTTGGAAACCAGACAACCTTAATAGTTCAAATGCCATAACCTGAAATCATGAGCGCCAAATCCCCAGAAAACCTCTTGCTTTATCTTTCTGAAGAGCAAGAACGGGCCATCGCCGAGCTATTCGACGACCTCGTTCGGCGTGGCCTGCCACGCCAGAATCAGCGCCCGCACATCACTATTACTTTCGCCCAATCCATGGCCCCCGAGGCAGTGGAACTGGCCGCTGAACTGCTTCCGCCGCTATTGCCAGCAACTTTTCAACGGGTGGGAACCGTAGTATTCGGAACGCGCTCGAAGCAATCAATCGCTTGGCTTCTGGAAACAACCGATGAGTTCGAAGCGGCCGCTCGGGAGATTAGCGCGGCCAATCCTGAATCACGAGGGGCCCGCTGGACCCCGCATATAACGATGGGACTTCGCATCCCGCGCGACGAGGTCGGCCGCTATATCGACGTCCTCGATGCCGCTACGAACGAGGCCACCCGCACCGCTGCACGCAGCGGCGGGCACTTGCTGAAGGAATTTACTGCGGCCCAAGCTGCGTACTGGCGGCCGGCGACTGAGGAATTGCGGGTGCTATGGGGAGATCGAGTAGCGTGACGAGCACCCGCTAAGCGGGGGATTTAGCGTTTAGTTCAAGAACTATTGCGCCGGGGTGGGAACAGCGACTGCATCGCCCACCAGGTCGATGACCTCTTCGCGAGTGCCCGCAGCACGCAGTTGTGCGCGGAAATCTTCCTTCATCAGGCGGCGGGCCAGCTTCGACAGAATCTTGAGGTGCTGATTGCCGGAGCCTTCCGGAACAGCGATCAGGAATACTAGGTCGGTTGCCTCCTCGCCCTCGGCCCACTGAATGCCGGGCTTGGGAAGACGGGCGAAAGCCAAGGTTGGGCGCGTGACCCCTGCAGTGTGGGCGTGCGGGATGGCAACGCCATTGCCGACGCCGGTGGAGTGTTGCTCTTCGCGGGCTAGTGCGGCGTCGACAAGCGCTTCGGCGTCGGAAGCGCGACCGGTGGCTGCGATGGAAGCGACGAGCTCGCGAATGATGTCCTCGCGGTTGGTACCACGCGTGGTCTCAAGCGCGACCGTATCGGGAAGAAGCAGGGCATCGCTATCGCTGGCGCCTTCAGTAGGAGTTGCTTCCGACGCCGCGGCACCCTTCTTGGCGGTGATACCGACGAGCAGGAGGATAAGCGCGGCGTCGACAAGAATGCCGGCCGCCAGGCCGATGATGAATCCGCCAACGTTGTCGACGGCGCCCAGCAGCGCCACGATCGGGCCGCCGTGCATGACGTGATCCTCGACGCCGAGCTGTCCCGCGATGGCGCCCGCGACGGCACCGCCGATGACGTTAGCCGGAATGACCTGCAGCGGACGAGCAGCGGCGAGCGGAATCGCGCCCTCGGTAATTCCGAACATACCCATGAAAAGGGCGGCGATACCGGAATCGCGCTCGGCCTTGTTGAACCAGCTGCGGCGAACCAAGGTGGCGACGCCGACGGCTAGCGGTGGCACGGCAATCGCCGTTGCCGCCATGCCCATCGGTGCCGCGTTGCCAGCCGCGATGAGGCCGCCGCCGAAGAGGAAGGCGGTCTTGTTGAAAGGCCCGCCCATGTCGAAGGCAATCATCGCGCCGATGACAGCGCCGAGTATGAGCACGGAGGAACCCTGCATGCCAGCGAGGTACTCCGTCATTGCCTCGAAGGCAGCGGCGACTGGATGACCGATGATGTAGATGAACGCCAGGCCCACGATAAGCGTGGTGAGAATCGGAATGACAATAATCGGCCAAATCGGCGCGACGTATTTGCCTACCGGAATCTTCTTGATGGCCAGGGCAACATAGCCGGACAAGATACCTGTGATGATGCCGCCAATGAATCCGGCACCCGCATCCGATCCGTAGAGCGAACCCGTCGTGGCGATAAGGCCGGTGATAAGTCCCGGTGCAAGGCCCGGCCTATCCGCAATGCCCACGGCGATGTAGCCGGACAAAATCGGCACCATCAAAGAAAACGCCAGGGCACCTAGCTGATTAATGGTGAACCAGAAGCTGCCTTCCGGAATGGCGATGCCCTCCGGGGTTGGCGTGCCGCCGATGGACAGCGCGACCGCGATGAGCAAACCGCCCGTGACTACGAAGGGGATCATGTGGCTCACGCCATTCATCAGGGATTTATACAGCGTCTGGCCAAAGCCGCGCAGACCCGAATCGGCAGTACCTTCTGTGCGGCCTCCCGCCGGGGTGGCGCTCTCGGCGGAGTCACGCCGGGCCTCAGCTGTAGTTAGCGCCGTTGCCTCCAGTGCACGGCCCAGTAGCTCCTCCGGGCGGCTAATGGCTTCGTCGACGCCGGTAGCTACGAGCCGCTTTCCGACGAAGCGGTCCTTAGCCACCACCGTATCCGCCGCGATGACAACGGCGTCTGCCGCATCGATGTCTGCCTGCGAAAACTTCCCCTCGACTCCGATGGAGCCGTGGGTTTCCACCTTAAGCTCGTAGCCCAGCTTCTGCGCCGCGGCCTCAAGGTTTTCCGCCGCCATGTAGGTATGTGCGATTCCCGTTGGGCAGGCCGTGATGGCAAGCAGCCTCGGCCTTGATTGCGATGTACTCATAACTGTGATCTAACAGGACGGGGAATCGGGAATCTAGCGGCGGTGGTGTTTGGCCTGAGAACCGAAGTGAGGGAAGAGGGAGCTGAATTGCGATAGTGTTTCGGATGTACGTGCTAATTGGAAAAGGGGAGAATGAAGATGATCAAAAAGGGTGACAGATTGGACTTGTCAGGCGTATTCGACGATGTAGGCATTACGCTAAAACGCACTGATGATAAAGATGTCGGCGAATATCAGTACTCAATTCCACTATCTTTCAGTGACGATCCAGCATCTATTGCTGGTGCTGTGGATGTGTCATCTTCCGGCGAAATCTTAGGAGTCGAGCTCGTGATGATTCAACAGGCTATAGCTAATCCGAAGCCTTCAAATCATGAGTAGCTAGTAACTTTTGGCCACACTGGAAGTCGGACAATTCCGAGTCACTCGCGAAATTGCTGTTGATGCAGGCATGACGTTGTCGGGCTTGAACGAGGTTTTGCAGGTGGCTTTTGCTTGGGAGGACTGCCATCGGGATCAGTTCACGCATCGAAATTGTGCTTTAAGGGATAGTTGGGTCCACCGCGTTGAAGCGCTGTTAATAACGTGTGGAAAAGCCACTTCGTGAGACTGATTAGCGTGGTAGGTTGCGTTTATGAATAAGTTCTCTCGTGTTTGTGCTCGTGCTTTGACAGTTGGGCTTTTGTCCCTTGGCGTGGTTAGTGGTGGTGGCGTGGGTGCGACTGCGCCAGAGGCTGCCGCGTTGACGCCGGAGGAGCAGCATCAGTTCCTAGTTGATCCGGTTGGGGCAGTCTTGTGGCAGGGAATCAAGGGTTCCTCTGATGCGCTGAACAGCAATCGCGGTGCGGCGATGGCAGCGTCGTTCTATTCGATGAATTCGCCGGCACCCGGTATCGGCTTGCCTGCCTTTGATCGTTGCGTGCAAGGCGTGGGTTCCTCCACCACGGTTCCCGGAGTCCGTTACGTGGTCGGCGGATTGTGCGCGATGTTGGACCCGGCCGCGCGAGCGGAGATTGAACGTATCAACTTCACCCCGCAGTACTAGTCTTGAAGGCTGTGAACTCTACTAAGGTGAACACGGACCTTGCCCATAAACACGTCATCGTGATGGGAGTGTCCAGCTGCGGGAAATCCACGGTGGGGCAGCTGCTGGGAGGCCAGGTGGGCCTCGTCTTTAAGGACGGCGACGACATGCATCCGGCCGCCAACATCGAAAAGATGTCCGCGGGGCACGCGCTTAACGACGCCGACCGCTGGCCCTGGCTCGAAGCAATCGGGCACTGGATGCAGGGGCAAACCGAAGGCGCCATCGTGGGATGTTCAGCGCTTAAGCGTTCGTACCGGGATCTGATTCGCACCCATGCGCCTGACACGGTTTTCGTTCATCTGCACGGCAGCTACGAGCTTTTGCTGGAACGCATGCAAAACCGTGCAGGCCATTTCATGCCGGTATCGCTTTTGCAATCGCAGTTCGAAACTTTAGAGGAACTGGGTGAGGACGAGCCGGGGATAGTGCTCGACGTAGCACAAAGCCCCGCAGAACTAGCTGCCGAAGCAGCGAGGTATCTGCGGGGCTAGATGCCCTAAACCGTTGTGGATTGGCTTTCTTGGACTGAGGCTAACTGGGGCTAAAGCGCTGCAGTAATCCCAAAGATAATAAGCACGAAGACGAAGCCGACGAAGGAAACGAGTGCCTGGTTGAGGGTCCACGTGCGCAGCGTGGTTGCCACGTCCATGCCCATGAGGCGGCCGACCAACCAGAAGCCCGAGTCATTGACGTGGCTGCCAAAAACCGAACCCGCGGCGGTGGCAAGCACGATAAGAGCAAGCTGCACTGCAGAGTAGTCTGCTGCTTCCACAGCCGGGACCATGAGCGCTGCTGCAGTAGTAAGAGCCACGGTGGCAGAACCCTGCGCAAGACGTAGCGCGACCGCAATGAGGTAGCAGGCAAGAATGACAGGAATGCCGAGGCCTGCCATCGAATCAGCCAGAGCATCGCCGATTCCAGAAGTGCGTAGCACGCCGCCGAACATGCCGCCGGCACCGGTAATCAGCACCACTGAGCAAATCGGCCTCAGGGAAGACTCCATGGTCTTTTCGATCGCCGTCTTATCCATTCCGCGCTTGAATCCGAGCGCAATCATCGCGGCAATCGCCGTGATGAGCAGTGCGATGGGGGTCTGGCCTAGGAAGATGAAGAATTTCACCCAGGTGGCATCGCCCGAAATGTGACCGGCGGAGGAAAGCGCCGACAAGCCGGTGTTGCCAAAGATAAGGAGCATTGGGATAAGAAGAATTCCGATGACCGTCGCCGGTGAAGCTGGCTTTTCCGGAAGCTTTTCATCCGCCACGCGTTCGCCGGTCAAAATATCGCCGACAACGAAGGGGTACTTCTTGCCCAAGTGCAGGCCCAGGCGGTAGCCGGAGAGATACCACGTAGGAAGCGCGACCAGCAGGCCGAAGACCAAAATGAGACCGATGTCAGCGCCATAGAATTCGCTGGCAGCGACAGGACCCGGGTGGGGCGGAAGGTAGATGTGCATTACTGAGAACGCGCCGGCCGCGGGAATACCGTAGGCGAGAACCGGGCCGTTAAGACGCCGCGCCACTGCGAAGATCACCGGCAGCATCACGATTAAGCCAGCGTCGAAGAAGATGGGGAAACCCATAATGAGCGAGGCAACGCCTAGCGCAAACGGTGCTTTATCTTCGCCGAAGAGTTTAACCAGGGCGTCGGCAAGCGATTTAGCGCCACCGGAGGTTTCAACCAAGCGCCCGATCATGGCGCCCAAACCAACCAACAGCGCAACGGAACCAAGCGTTGAACCAAAGCCCTTGGTTAGCGTCGGTACTACGCCTTCAAGAGGGATACCGGCAATAAGCGCAGTCAGGGTAGAAACTATGGTCAACACGATGAATGCGTGAACCTTGAAGTAGATCACCATGACCAGAATCAAGGCAACCGCGGCAGCTGCTATCCCCAGCAGAGGGCCGGTTGTAAGCACCGGCTCCCAGGTTTCCATGACGTCCATGGAACTAATCCTTTCTTAAGTTACGGCCTTGCTGTCAAGCCGTAGTTGTGAGTCAGATTATCATCGGAAATAAGCGTGGATATAACCACTCAAATGTGACTTTCGTACCGTGCAGCTCAAATTGGAACCTAAGCGTCAGCGCTACCTCGAAGGAGGACGATGACGACGATTCCATTTATTTAGGACACCGATCTGGGCCAGGCCGACAGACTCGAGACATGTCGACACATATGATGTGGTGTGCAGCGCAATTGAGTAGCTCAACGCATTGATCCAACAAGCTAGAAGGAAGGCCCCATGGTTGCCCCTAAGCGATACGCCGTCGTTGACTTCGAGACCACAGGCTTTGGCTCGACTGATCGAGTCATCGAGATAGGTGTGGTTCTGTTGGACCACAACCGGGATGTGGAGTCAACGTGGGAGACCTTGGTGCAGCCGCAGCGGGATATTCCGAACTCATTCGTTCACCGCATCACACCGACTGACGTTGTGGATGCGCCCCTTTTCGGCGAAGTCGCAGGGGAATTCTTCGAACTTCTCAACGGGCGCACGGTGGTCGCACACAATGCGCCTTTCGAGGCGCGGTTCTTGAAGAGGGAGTTTTCTAGTTTAGGGGTGGCGTGGCCCAACTACGGGGCGTGGGTGGTTGATACCAAGCGGTTGTTCCAGCAGACGTATCCAGGCGAGGGTGCAACCCTTGAGCACGCCTTGGAAGTTGTTGGGATTACAAACGCCCGTCCGCACTCGGCACTGGCAGATGCACTGGCGACTGCAGAGCTGTTTGCCCGGCTGGTTAGCCAAGGTACTGATGTGGTGATAAGCAGCAGAGCAATTACCCTCCCACCGCAGGAGTTTCCTGCTCGCGGCGCGCTTCTACCTCGCACCGCGTTGGCAGAAGATTTGACGCACAAGCGTGGTGAATGGCTGGTCCGCCTGGCAGATACTGCAGCACCTGAAGGCTCCGGAGATGCGGAGAAGTACAAGAAACTGCTCGCGGCAGCGTTGGTAGATAAGGAACTTTCCAAGTCTGAAATTGTCCAGCTGCAGAACCAAGCGCAGCAGGAGGGGCTCACCAGCAATGACGTGATGAGTATTCATGAAGAATTCATCCGGCAGCTCGCCGTGGAGGTTTGGCTTGATGGTGAGGTGACAGAGGAAGAACGTGCCACGCTGCTGTTGCTCAACGAGCAGCTGGGGCTGCCTGCCGATACCGCCGAGGCACTCCTTGCGGCACCACAGCGAGGGGAAAATGAACTGGGTATCAGCCTGTCTGCTGGGGACAGAGTGACGTTTACGGGGCAGTTCGATCTTCCCCGAGAAGAATGGGAACGTCGCGCAATGGCAGTAGGGCTAAGTGTCGGCGGCGTGACGAAGAAGTCCGTGCTACTCGTTGCAGCGAACCCTGACTCCATGAGTGGAAAGGCGCGCAAGGCCAGGGAGTACGGCGTCCCAATTATTGGTGAGACGGCTTTTGCTCGTCTGTTGGGCAATATGTCTGGGGGCGGACAACTCGTGGAGCAGGACCTGTCGGCACAGCCTGCTGAACTTGAGCTGACAGAAACCTACGGGATCTTCCCGTGGAGCACTGGCGTTTCTGGCACAAGTGCGCACACTGGCACAAAGGCATTGGCGGTGGAGTGGTGCGCCAAGCACCCAAGACGGAAGCTTTTGGAGCTCTCACCCCAGTTGACGCCGTTTAGTGAGATCGAGGTGCAAAGTTCTTACAAGAGCGGGTACACACAGTGGTTTGCGCGGTTCCCGCAACCGCTGGAGGCAACCGTGGAGGACTTGCGTGATCTTCCAGGAGTAGGCGAACACAAGCTTGTGGCCATGGTGGAAGCCGTGGTTCTTGCAGCCAGTGACAGCGGAAATGCCGCGGTGATCGATAGCATTGGCGCAGCGGAGAACCTTTATGGTGACATCCCCTTGGGGAACAATCCTTTTAGCGATGATGACTCCGCGGGGCGTGCTGCTGAATTTTTGTGTCGAACGTCCGAAGAAATCCGTGCGTTGGACCAAGCCGCGTTGTACATCGGGTGGGCACAGCTAAATGGCGCGGTTGTAGAGGTTGCGTCGTTACCAAGTGCCGTCGCAGCCGAGGTCCCCATAATTACTGCACACCTTGAGCACCAATCCCCAGTGCGGGCTTTGTTCCAACGCGCCGTGGATGAGCTCGATCGAGCCATTGACGGTGATGAACGCAAACGCGGAATCGTTTGCAGCCGGTGGCTTGGTGGGGCGACGTTGGATTCCATCGGCACCGCGTTTGGTCTCACGCGCGAGAGGATCCGTCAGTTGGAGCGACAATTGGCGGAAGATTTTGAGAAGGATAGTGCTCTCTTTAAAGAAGTCGTGGCGGCTGTGGGTAAGCGTGCCCGTCCAATCTTGCCTGTGGATGAGCTCCGAAGGGAGCTACCTGATCTCGTACGAAAGCCAGCAGGGTTTGACGCAACGTTCGGTGAAATTTTCACGGGCATTGGCAAGCAATGGGAAGTTGTTAACGGCTGGTTGGTGTTCAATGGCTTCACTCAGGCCTTGTCAGAGAGGTTAACAACGCTGGCGGACGACCACGGTATTGTTCGGATTGATGAACTCGCCGTGGGCTTAGAAGTTACGCCGGAACGGCTGGAGCAGTACATCGTGACCAACGATGAACTTAAGGTCGCAGTCTTGGACAACTACGTGCTGACAAAGGTCGGCAGCTACCAAGACCGTGCTGTGAGCGTGCTTGCTATAAACGGTGAGCCGATGACTGCAGAGGCGATCATGGATACCCTCGGGGGCGGCAGCCCACGGTCTGCTTCTAATCAATTCTCCATTGACCCTCGTCTGACAAAAGTCTCTGCCGATCAATGGGCGCTGACGGAGTGGGGACACGAGGAATTCAAGAGTATTGCTAGCTGGATCTCTACGCGCCTGGCCGCTAGCACCCGAACTCATACGGTTGTCGATGCCGCAGGCTCCTCGCAGGAAGTCCCTGCGATTGCTTTGAATGAGCTGCTAGCGCAGGCAGAGAGATTGCGAATTTCAGAACTCTCGATCCGCCAATATGCGGCCAATGGAGATTTTGAGACTCGCGACGGCATGGTTATTGCACGAGTGGATGAGTCTGGAAACGTCATGGAGGGCGATATCGCAGATGCCCGCGATGCCTATCTCCGTGACGGCGAGTGGAACCTCTTGCTGACAGTTAACAAGGACCACCTGCGTGGCAGCGGCTTCGCTGTGCCCGCGCCCATTGCTGCGTACTACGGAGTAAAAGTGGGCGAGAGCTGTGCGCTGAGTAGCCGGTTAGGTGAGGAGTTTGTTCGTGTCAATCGTCTTAAGCAAGTCTCGTTGTCAACGATAAAGCGGTTCCTCGACGAGCTCGGTGTCCGCGAGGGCCAGCGGGTGTGGCTCAAGCTGGGCAAAGAAAGGACCTTTGATGTCTCGATCGCACCTGCTGTCCAGCATCATGAGGCTGGGTTGGCTCGCCTCTATGACTTCGTGGGACTTGACGGCACGCTGATGCAGCCTGGTGAATCGACGGAAGATTCGCTAGCTCGAGTTAACGAGATACTGGGACTGAGCCCGCAGGCGCCGCGCCGGCGAACGGTGGCGGTCTTCCGTCATCGCCACCAGGACGAGATCGCTGACCTTATTCAGGAGCTCTAGGGGATTTCATGGAGCAAGGGGGGCTGAAATAACGCAGTCCCGTGCATTGCTTAAGATTAAAAAGGGCGAATTTTTCATTTTAGGCGAGTTTTTGGGGTAGATTAATTACAAAAATCGCGATTTTTAACGTTTAGGCGGTGTAATGCCTGTGGAAAAATACGAACCACTGAAAAAGGTGTTTTATCGTGCTACGAGCGGTGGCAGGGAGCTTGTTGCTGAGCAGCTCCGTGTGCGGCGTTCAAGTCCTGCTGCTTTTACCTGGCCCTATGAGGTGGGCAAGCACGGGCTTTTCTACGTTCACACCCGTGGTCTCGCAGAAAGGGTGGAGCGCGTCTGGCGCCAAGAGGTTCAGATTGCTGCGTTGTGGCAGAAGCTTCCAGTGACGGCTAGGGAACACTATTTTCACGAGCTGGTGGTCGATGAAATAAAGGCGACCAACGATATTGAGAACATTTCCTCCACCCGCAAAGAAGTCGCCGCTGCGGTTGAGGCTGAACGCAGCATGGGAAAGGCGTCGGAAGGCGCGCCAGTGCGACGATTCCGGGAAATGGTGCGGCAATACTTGGCCCTCCCCGGCGAATTTTTGGGGCGAGATGACCTTCCACCATTGGGTTTTCCCTCAAACCTGTCTGAGATTCGCTCGCTGTACGACTCCCTCGTCGGCGAAGAAGTAGACAAAGCCGATGTGCCCGATGGCGAGCTCTTCCGAACTGGTGATGTTTCGCTAAACGATGGAGTGCGTGAGCTTCATGCGGGCGCACGGGGCGAGTCCGCCATTCGGGCGCGCCTCGAGGTGATGCTCGATTCTGTTCATGAGTCTCGCGGGGTTCAGCTCTTCGCGGCCTTTGTGGAGCACTTCATGTTTGAACATACCCATCCGTTCTACGACGGCAACGGACGCATGGGGCGATTCCTCCTGAGCATTCGGCTATCACGGCTACTTTCTACCCCGACAGCGTTGTCGCTCTCGGCGGAAATCTTTAGGCAGAAGAGGCGCTACTACGATGCCTTCACTACGGCAGAAGACCCCATGAACTATGGTGAGCTGACTTTCTTTGTCGAGGATATGGCTGCGATGGTCAATGCTGCCCAGGCCCGTTTGTTGTCCTCCCTCGAGGAAAGAAGCGACCGACTGAATAGGCTGGAACAGAGCCTGCGTGCGCTAGAGAGCGAAGGAGCTGCAAGCGAGCTGGCATTGTCAATCGCATTCTTGCTTGGACAGGTCGCGCTTTTTGGTCCACGTGCTGGCCTGAGCTTGGACGAGGTAGCCGGCGTTGTCCGAGTGTCTAAGCAGACCGCGCGTAAAGGGATTGCCGAGCTCGAGAGCATGGGCTACGTCGAGTTCTTGTCGCGGCGCCCGCTCGTTACGGCACTTACCGCGCCGGGATTGACGTGGCTTGGGCTCGTAGAGTGACGAGCCCAGAAATCTTCGCTGCTGAGGTTGGTTACGCCCAAGGACTCGGCGGCTTCATCGAGGGTCTCGAAGATGTTGATGCCGTCGATGACAAGCTGGCCGTCGTCGTTGACCACAGCATCGACAACCCACTCTGGATCCACGGGATCGAGGAGGTCGCCGGCATCGCATGCCAATACATTTGATGTGCCAGCCACTCATCGCCTTGCGAGCGATCTGCAACCAATTCAGGCCAGTAATCGTGTGATGCACGGTCTGCGATGTGAATGTTGGTTGATCAGTCGGTGGGCGCGAAATTCGCGGCTTGGTTAATACGGCTAAAGCGCCAGAAGGCATCAGTGAGTTGTGTGCCGATGATGTGATTGGGAGCGTTTTTGAAAGCCACGGCGTAAAAACTTTCGGCCTGCTCTGCCTGAAGGTGTGCAGTTGCGAATGCGGCTTCCATTCTTGGTTGCGTGATAAAGGCAGCAACGAGTGTTGAGTGGCATGTGCCTAAATCTTCGTCAACGACTAGGTAAACGTTTGCATACCTGGTAATTACTTTAGCTAGGGCTGGTCATATCTTTCGTGGCCGGCAAAGAGTTAAGGTAGGAGGACACGTATGTCCATGCTGAATGCGTTACTCGCAGAAGGTGCAGTTGACCTGCACGGCCGCGCGAGTGACTGGCGTGAGGCTATTGAGTTGGCGGGCGGTTTGCTCGTTGCGGCGGGCAAGACGAGCCCGGCATACACCGAGGCGATGGTGCAGTCGGTGGAAGTAAATGGTCCATACATTGTGGTCGCACCGGGCTTTGCCTTTGCTCATGCGCGGCCGTCGGAAGCAGTGCGCGAAACGGCGTTGTCGTGGGTGCGCTTGGACACTCCAGTGGAGTTTGGCTCCAAGGCCAATGACCCCGTGACTCTTGTCGTAGCACTTGCAGCGAAGGATTCGTCCGAGCATCTGAAGGCTATGAAGGAGCTGGCCGGGCTGCTGGGGAAGAAGGACGTGCGTGCGCGTCTGGATTCTGTAGAAAGCGAAGCTGAGCTGCGCCAGGCGCTTGTGGATGTTGCGAACGGTGGGGCAGGAGCGGCGTCGGCAAGCGCGTCTCTTGCAGCTGATCACAGTGACGCGCGCGATGGCGCCGAGCACCAGACCGCGGCTGATTCGGTGGCCTCAAAGGGCAAAATCTACACCGTGTGCGGTAATGGCCTGGGCACGTCGTTGTTCCTGAAGAACACGCTGGAGCAGGTCCTTGATGAATGGGGCTGGGGCAAGTACCTCACCGTCGAGGCAACAGACACGATTTCGGCCAAGGGGCGTGCGAAGGAAGCTGATTTCCTGCTGACCTCCGGGGAGATCGCTGCAACGCTCGGCGATGTCGGAGTGCCCGTCCACGTCATCGAAGACTTTACGAACATGTCCGAAATCGATTCTGCTCTGCGCGAGCTTTACGACGTCTAAGGAGCACTCATGGATGTCCTATTGAACATTGCCAACTTCTTGGTCAATGAAATTCTCTCCGTGCCGGCGTTCCTAATCGGCATCATTACCGCGGTGGGTCTCGCCGCGATGGGCCGTGGCGTGGGCCAGGTCCTCGGCGGCGCTATCAAGGCAACGCTCGGCTTCTTGCTCGTGGGCGCGGGTGCCGGCTTGGTCACCGCCTCGCTGGAACCCCTCGGCGCCATGATCACCGGCGCCACCGGCGCGCAGGGCGTGGTGCCCACCAACGAGGCCATCGTGGGCATTGCCCAGGACCAGTTCGGTTCCCAAGTGGCGTGGATTATGATTCTGGGCTTCGTGGTCTCCTTGATCCTGGCCCGGTTTACCCCGATGAGCTATGTGTTCCTGACCGGCCACCACGTGCTGTTCATGGCCACCTTGCTGACCATGGTCCTTGCACCTGCTGGATACTCTTCCTGGATCGTGGTTGCCTTTGGCGCCGCGTTGCTGGGTATCTTGATGGTCTCCCTGCCTGCCATCGCACACCCGTGGACGCGCCGCATCACCGGCGACGACTCCATCGCAATTGGTCACTTCGGCACCGCCGGCTACCTCGCTGCCGGTGCCGTGGGCAAGGCAGTTGGCGGCAAGGGCGAGAAGATGTCCAAGTCCACGGAGGAGCTCAAGCTTCCCGAAGGCCTGCGCTTCCTGCGCGACTCTATGGTGGCTACCGCACTGTCCATGGCGCTCATGTACATCGTGCTCGCCGTCATGTTCATGGTGCGCGCTGGTACCGAGGAGGCCTTCACTGCATTCGAAGGCGGTGCCACCAACGTGGGTAACTACCTTATGCAGTCCTTTACCCAAGGCCTCCAATTCGGCGTGGCCGTGGCCGTGATCCTCTTCGGCGTGCGCACCATCCTGGGCGAGCTCGTCCCTGCATTCCAGGGCATCGCTGCCA
This sequence comes from Corynebacterium sp. HMSC077D03, assembly GCF_001808545.1. Taxonomy (NCBI): domain Bacteria; kingdom Bacillati; phylum Actinomycetota; class Actinomycetes; order Mycobacteriales; family Corynebacteriaceae; genus Corynebacterium; species Corynebacterium sp. HMSC077D03. The sequence continues at coordinate 103,379 of NZ_KV793669.1, read as the reverse complement.
AGGTCGTCCCCGGTGCCATCCCGGCTCTGGACGCGCCTATCGTCTTCCCGTATGCACAAAACGCCGTGCTGGTGGGCTTCATCTTCTCCTTCATCGGCGGCCTCATCGGCCTCGCTGTTCTGGCCGCATGGCTCGGCCCAACATTCGGCGTGGCGCTGATCCTGCCAGGCCTCGTGCCGCACTTCTTCACAGGTGGTGCAGCGGGCGTCTACGCCAACGCAACCGGCGGACGCCGCGGCGCCATCTTCGGTGCGTTTGTTAACGGCCTCATCATCACTTTCCTACCGGCCTTCCTCTTGGGCGTGCTCGGCTCCTTCGGCGATGCCAACACCACCTTTGGCGACGCCGACTTTGGCTGGTTCGGCCTGCTTTTGGGTTGGTCCTCCAAGGCCGGTGGAGCGTTGGGCCTCGTGCTCATCGCTGTACTTGGCTTGGTCGTCTTGGCCCTGGGCTGGTTCTCTCAGCGCAAGCTTGTGGCCACCAACTGGGACCCCACTCCGTGGCGTGAGCAGCCGGGCGCTGCCACCCCAAAGGCTGAGGAATCTGGCGTTAAGCCGCTTGCCGCTGGCCAGACCGCAGCTTCGAAGAAGTACCCCAAGGTGCTTCCTCCGAAGGGTGCTCCGGTTCCGCCTTTTCGGGGCTAACCTCCAAAGCGCGCAAGGTTCTCCTTGCGCGCTTTTTTGCGCGCCCGTGCACAGGATAAATTGGAGGCCTAACTAGCCGATGTCCACACTGCTTAAGGAAGATAATGTCTACTGTTCCTTTCATTCTCGATACCGATACCGCCCAAGACGATTGCGTAGCAATCTTGGTTGGATTGTTGGACAAGCGCGCGGATTTCCGTGCCATCACGATGGTGGCTGGCAACGTGGGCTTTGAGCAGCAGATTAAGAATGCGCACATGACCTTGAATGCGGCGGGCAAGCTGGGCGAGGTGCCTATCTATGCCGGTTGCTCGCAGCCGATGCTGCAGGAGTGGGCCTCGGCAGAAGACGTGCACGGTGACGGTTCGGGAGGCCTCAGCATGGACTACTCGGGCTGCGAGGTAGAAAAAGAGCATGCTGTCGACGCCCTGTTGCGTATCACCGCGGAGAACCCAGGCGAGGTGTCCGTGGTGGCAATCGGGCCGCTGACGAATATCGCAACGGCAGTGGTCAAAGACCGCAACTTTGTGAAGAACGTGAAGTCGCTCTACATCATGGGCGGTTCCAACAATGGCCGTGGAAACATTACGCCGGCCGCGGAGTTTAACTTTTACGTCGACCCGGAAGCGGCGCAGATTGTCTTCAGCGCCGGCTTCGCGGACATCGTCGTGATGCCATGGGATCCAGTGACCTTCAATGACGCCACCATGCCGCGTGCAGAGTATGACCAAAAGGTCGCGGTGGGTACCCCGATTGCCAAGTTTTTCAAGGCCATGTGCGATACCACCTTGGACTTCGATGAAGCCGCCGGTATTGGCGGTTCCACCCACCCGGATTCGATGACGCTAGCAACGCTGTTGCACCCAGAACTCATCCAAGAATCCGGGCGCTACAAGGTAGACGTGGTCACGGGCAACGGGATTACGCGAGGCTATGCGGCAATGGCGTGGGAGACCTTTGGCTTGGAAGCTAACGCGACGGTCATCGAAAAGGCGGACCGCGAAAGCTTCTTTGGCTTGCTTGACGACGTCCTGGAAACCCAGACCAACCCAAACCGTCCGATTCAGAAAGCGGACTAGAACAGGTCCCAGATGGTGACTGCCAGAATCACCGAACCAAAGAAGAACACAAAGTAGTTCCACGGGTCATGGCGGTAGGCCTTGTACTCCTTGACCCGGTGGAACATGTAGACCGGAAGCAGGAAGATAAGCACCGCATCGAAGACGCCACCCACCAAGTAGATGAGGTTGAGAATTGGCGGATTGAACACCGAGACCAGCGTGCCGGTGACAAAGATGAACGTGTAGACGATGGTGAGCAATCCGCGGCGGTTCAGACGGTTCGCAGTGCGTGGCGCGATGAGGCGCACCATGTAAGAGGTGCCCTCCTCAGCGCCGAGCATGGTGCCGAAGTAAGAGGTAATAATCGCGAAGATAACGACCATCGGGGCCAGCCAGGCAAGCAGCGGTACGCCGGTGACGTTGGCGAAGTAGGACAGCACGGGCAGGTTCTGCTCCGTTGCTTCCTTCATGCCATCGGCGCCCAAGGCCAACACGCAGGACCAGACAAAGAACATCGTGAAGATGACCAGCAGAGCGGCGGTGTAGAGCTCGATGCGGGTAACGCGCTTTTCCGTCTTCTCGCCGTAGGTTGGCTGCATATCCACGGAGAATTGGGAAAGGCCGGCCATGTGCGAGAAAGAAAAGGCAAGAACCGGCAGAATCAGCACCGAGCCCAGCAGAATATAAGGCCAGCTGCCATCTTGATATTCCACTTCCATGAAGGAACGCAGGTCCCACTGCGGGATCAGATAAATCGAGGTAGCAGCCAAAGAGATGATGAGCGGATAGACCAGTGCCTGCGCCAGCCACAGCATGGGCTTGCGGCCGATGGCGAAGATGCCGGTCAGGATGCCCACGCACAGGACCGAAAGAACCCAGCGGTTAATGGATGGTCCGTGGAGCTGATTGACAATGAAGCTGTCGATGGCGTTGGTCAACGAGATGGCGTAGATGAACACCGTGGGGATGTTCGCCAGCGAGTACATCAATGCCACGAAGAGGCCGGTATGCCGGCCCAAGTACTTGCGTACCAGCTCGAGGACGTCAAGCCCGTGGTCTTTGACCGGAGCGCCCGAGACGATGCGCGCGTAGGTGCGGTGGGAGAAATAGACCACTGGGAAGATGATGGCCGTAGCAAAGGCCAGCGGCCAGAAGCCAAAGGTGCCCGCCTGTAGCGGAAGGAAGAGGATACCTGCGCCCATCGCGGTGCCGAAGAGCGCGAGCACCCAGCCCAGCGCAGTACCTTCGGTCTTCTTTCCCTCGCGACCTACTGGGGAGGCAGTAGATGCGGTCTCGTCCGCGGCGGGCGCGGCAGTGTCAAAAGTTGTCATCGGCTAGTTCTCCCCTTAGTAGTCCACTGCATCGCGCACGATAGGGCAGGTCATGCAGTGTCCGCCACCGCGACCACGGCCCAGTTCGGCGGAGCCGATCTCGATGACTTCGACGCCGGCGTCGCGAAGCTTGGCATTGGTGTGTTTGTTGCGATCGTAAGCCACGACCACTCCGGGCTCCAAGGCAACCACGTTGTTGGCGTCATCCCACTGCTCACGCGCCGCGGCATAGGAATTGCCGCCAGTTTCTACGACGTGGAGCTTATCCAGGCCGAGCGCTTCCTCGACCACCGTGACGAAGTGCTTGTCTGGGCTTTCGAGTTCCAGCTTCTTCTGATCATCTGCAGGGCGCAGGATAAGCGGACGGATGGTATCCACCACGCGCGGATAGGCGGTGGCCTTGTCGGCGTCGAGGAAGGTGAACACGGTATCCAGGTGCATCGAGGCGCGATCTGGGGCCATGGCTGCGATGATGACCTTTTCTGCTGCACCCGCCTTGAACAGGTTGCTGGCCAAGCGGCTCACACCCTGCCAAGTAGTGCGCTCGCCCATGCCCACTAGGACTGCACCATTGCCCACCGGCATGATGTCGCCGCCTTCGAGGGCGGCAAGGCCTGGGTCCTCGTCCGTGTCGCCGTACCAGAACTCAAAGGATGCGTTGGCAAAGCGCGGATGGTAGCGGTAGATAGCACGCGTGAGCATCGTCTCCTGGTGGCGGGCAGGAAGGCGCATCGGATTCAGCGAGACACCGCCGTAAATCCAGGCGGAGTTATCGCGGGAGAACTGGCTATTGGGCAGAGGACGCAGCGCGAACTCATCGGGAGCGTACACGTTGCGCATGGTGTCAATGACGCCGTGGCCGAGGCCTTTGGGGATTTCGTTGAAAGGCACTCCGCCGATGAGAAGTTCGGCCAGAGTCTTGTTGTCCAGCCCGCTAAACCACTCGCGCAATTCGCTGCCCACGCCCACGCCGACGTTCTTATCCAGTAGCTTGTTGCCGAGGATGAACTCGCGGCCTTCCTTGGTCGCCAGCGTTTCTTCTAGCAGGATGCGCATGTGCAACACCTCGACGCCGCGCTCTTCCATGCGGGCGACGAACTCATCGTGGTGGCGTTGCGCTTCCTCGACCCACAGGACGTCGTCGAAAAGCAGCTCCTTGCAGTTGTTTGGAGTGAGCCTCTCGTGTGCCAAGCCGGGGCGGCAGACCATTACCTGGCGGAGTTTGCCTACCTCTGACCAAGCGCCGAGTTGCTGTCCGTCTTTGTTACCGGAGGTTTCAACAGAATCCATCATGTAAATCTGTGCCTTCCTTTTTCAAGTATTTGGTGCTGGAGGCAACAGTAACTAAACCCTTATGAGTTATGGGTCACATAATGAAATGAATAGTAATTTGAATCATACATATCATTCATGCTGCTGGTAGTGAATAAGATTTGCATAATTCGCAAAAGATTCAGGAATCTCGTGTTGCACCCGTCTGGGGGTGGGACTCGTCGTAGGAGGCGGGGAGAAGCGCAACGACGATAATCGTCGCGATGACGACGGCGCAGAAAACCAAAACCCACGGCCAAAACTTGATGAAGATGCTGATACCTACCAATGCGCACAGCACGGCCAACAGATAGGTGGTGCCGCGTCCGGCCTCTTGCTCCTCCCGCTTGGCGGTCTCCAAAGCCTTTGCCATGCGTGCCGATTCGCGGGCTTTTTCCGCGAAGGCGTTGCTGCGGTATCGGTTGGGAATGTCCATCGTGGTCACCACGGCATTCTCACCTAAACCAAAGCGGCAGCCATCAGCGCCATGTAGACCAGCAGGGCCCCAGACAGGATGCCTAGGAACACGGTATCGAAGTCGCGTTCCTGCTTGCGTGCCTTAGACAAGGCTTCACGCTCGAGCTTGGCGACGCGCGCCATTGCCTTCTTGTTGGACTGAATCCGGGAGCGTTCCTGTGCGATGCGTTCAGGCATTAGAGCTGGCATCTGCGTGGTCTGGGACTGCATGAGAGATCTAGGTTCCTTCCTTATCGAGGTCAGCGATTCTGATAAGGAGTATGCGGTAAAAGTCCCAAGTGCCCTCTGAAAATGGGGATTATTCCTCTAGCTCTAGTTCTGGGTCTTCTGCCTGGGCGGCTTCTAGAACTTCCTTCGCAGCGCTCAAGTTGATAGCGCCTACTACAATGCCGACAGCGATGTCCGGCCACGGGCTAAACCACCAGATGGTGATAACGCCAGCCAGCAGGATAAGAAGATTGGCCGCTACGTCGTTACGGGCCGCCAGCCAGGCGCCCTTGGTCAGCGCGCTTCCATGCTTGCGCAGGCTAAGTAGCAATACCGCGCAAAGTAGGTTGATGAGCATAGCAAATACCGCGGTACCGGAAAGCAGGAAGGCTTCTGGCGGAGTGCCGCTAATCATCTTCCAGATTGCAGTGGCAAAGGCCGCGATTGCCGGAATGAGGATAAGTCCCGCAAGCCCGTAACTTGCTTTCCGACGCCCCGCTACCGACCATCCAAGCGCCGCCAAGACGAGTGTGTTGATGAGGAAGTCTTCGAGGAAATCCGCGGCGTCGGCCAGCAGCGAAGCTGACCCGATGTGCCAGGCCATGGCCACTTCAACGAAAAAGCCAAACAGGTTCAATGCTGCAACCCCCGCCACCACGCGCCGGGCGCGGGTGCCGAGGGTGGAAGAAGTTAGTTCAGAGCTCACGGAGCTCGATATTAGTCTTTAACGACCACGTCATCGGTACGACGGTGACGCTCAGCCCAGAATGAGCCCAACGCTGTAATCAGGGAGATTGCCACGAGGATGATAACTCCAGGAATCGAGCTTGGCGTCTCGTTTGAAGCGTTCATTGCAGTCGCGATAAACGGCAGGAGTCCGGAAATTGCTCCAGCGATGTTTGCAGCGATAGCGACGCCGGAATAGCGGACGTTCGCTGGGAAGATTTCGGACAAAAGAACGCCGGAGACAGAGTAGGTGCTCGTTACTAACGAGAGGCCGAGACAGACAGCCACAGTTAACAAGGCTGCGTTTCCAGAGTCGATCATTGCCCAGATGGGATAGGCCATGACAGCAGTTGCAATACCTCCCCAGCCCATTACTTTGCCTGGCCCGATCTTCTCGCCGAGCCGGCCAAAGTAAAGGTTGATGAAGATCTGGCAAACAGCGGCAGCGAGCGTCGCATTGACTACCGTTTGGCGCTCGAAGTTCAAGGTGATTGTGGCGTAACTGATGGTGTAGGTGGTCAATACGAAGAACCCGCCGATTCCGAGCAGGGCTGCTGCAGCGGCAAGAACTATTTGCCCGAAGTGCTCGGTAAATAGTTCTTTGAGGGATCCTTTGTGTTTCGCTTCATCTTCTTCTGCTTCCTTCTCCAAGGCTTGATAGACCGGAGATTCCTCTACTTTTGTGCGGATATAAAGCGCAATTGCGAGGAATGGGAACGCGATCAAGAAAGGAATGCGCCAACCCCAGCTTGAAACTGCGTCATCAGGCAGCATGAGGATGAGGGAGAAGACGCCAGAAGAAAGGAGCGTGCCAGCGGGCGAGCCAATTTGGACGAATGCGGCGTAGCGCCCTCGCTTTTCTGCAGGTGCGTGTTCAATTGCCATCGTGGTGGCGCCGCCCCACTCGCCACCAACTGCAATTCCCTGTACAAGACGTAGAACGGTTAGCGCAATCGGAGCCCAAATGCCGATTGAATTGTAATTAGGTAATAGGCCGATTAAGCCCGTTGCTACGCCGATAGCGACAATCGAGATGAGAAGTGCTGGGCGACGTCCCATCCTGTCGCCGATCTGGCCGAATAAAATTGCGCCAAAAGGTCGAGCAAGGAAGCCAACGCCTAGCGTCGCGAAAGACGCGAGAGTTGCTGTGGTTTCGCTGGCGTCGGAGAAGAAGAGGTCATTGAAGACCAATGCTGAGGCGGTGCCGAACAGGAAGAAGTCATACCACTCAAGCGCGGTACCAATGAATGCTGAGCTAGCAATTTTGAATACGTCTTTGGAGTTGACTTCGACTTGCTCGGGGGTTGAAGACTGAGTGTCTAGGGGAGCGGTCGGGCCAGTCAAGATATTCCCTCCTGTCGTTAAGGTGTGGTGTGGATAACACAATAACGGTGGAGAAATTGTAGCGGGATGAAAAATATAAAAGTTGGGATTTTTTCCTGCGGATTGAACATGGGCTGTGCAATTGCACAGCCCATGGCTTGAAGGGCGTGTTTGCCGTGTGGATCGAGAGGCGGGGGAAGAGGATTAGAAAGTGGTTACCGGTTTATAGTTGAGCGCGAGAATGACTGCGGCAGCGTCGTAAGGACGCGTGACGTCGTAGCCTGTTGCATCTGCGAATTGGCTGAGCCGATTGATGACAGTGTTGCGGTGGCAGTAGCTGATGGCTGCTGTTTGTTTGATTGAGCCGGTGCGAAGATAAGCTTCTACAGTTTCTAGGGCCGGGGAGTTGGAATTGCGTAACTTCGTAATATCGGCGCTTAGCTCGTTTTGCTTCGAACCGGGAAAAGATGCGAGTGCGCTTCCTGCAATTGCCCAAGATAGTTCATGGGCTGGGGTCGGCTGTGTGGGCGTGCGTGAAGCCTCAAAGAGTTTGGGGCTAGCTAGTACTGCATCGCGGACATTTGCAAGCCCTTCGACCTTACTGAAAACAGCGCTGGGTAATGCTGGAATGTTCGGCTGATTCTCGGCGCTTATGGGCCAGAAAGCGGTGAATAAACCATTGTGCGGATAGCCGAAGATCTTTCCTTCCGCTGTTGCAAGTTCGAGTGCGTCTCGAGCTTTCAAGGCGCTGTTTGCGTGGAAAACGACGACTTTGAAATTGCTATGTGCGTCGCAGCCTATTGCTTGGGCTATTTCCTTGATTGTGATGGTGTCAATGGAGGCGGAGGAGAATAATTTGTCGAGATGGCGGGCGTTGGCTAGGCGTAAATCTTGCGCAATACGGGCATTTTCTCTCCGGAAGCCATCGCGAACGAAGAAATTGTATTTTGCGACCGCATTGTGCAGTTGGTCCACGTGAGAGATAAGTACTTCTTGGTTTCCTCCGGCGGCTTGACGGATGCGGTTCCAAATCACCAGAAAATCCAGTTGAACTGCATCTATGAGCGTGCTGATGGGGACGCCTTGCTGCGCGCGTCTGCGTCCTAAGGCGTCTGCATGCTGGCGAAAAGTCGTGTCGTCCAGTGTGCCTGCGATGGCCTCCATCAGCATGGTGAGCACCTCAAAAGCAGTGCGGCGAAGTTCTTTCTCACTGACAGGGGAGTTGCCATAGCTGCCAAGACTGCTGAAATCAGCAATGAAGTCATCGACCAATCCTGGGATGTCTGACTGAACTTCTTTGAGGATTCTTTCCCAATCGCCATCGTGCATATGCACAACACTACTGGCTAAAGGGTGGGAAAATGACTCAATTTGTGGGAAATGACTGTGCAGCTGCCCTTCTTCGCTTAGTGTGACTTGCAGCATAAGTAAGGAGGAGTGAATGAATCAGAATCAAATCACTATCATCTACGATGCTCATGTACTGACTCAGGATCCGTCTTACCCTGAAGCGCATGCGATTGCCTTCGCGAATGGGAAGATACTTGCCCTTGATGATGCTGCGTTAGCTCTTCCGGGTGAACGTTGGGATGCACAAGGAAAAGTCCTTACCCCAGGGTTTAACGATGTGCATTCGCACTCCGTGTGGTTCGGGCAAACGCTCATGGAAGTTGATTTGTCCAAGGTTGTTAGCGCGCAAGATGTATATGATGCAGTTGCCTCCGCTGAGCCTTCTGGCGAATGGATTATTGCTTCGGGCTTCGTCGCATCTAGCTTGGGTGGACAGACCCTTGAACTTAGCGAGTTGGATCGCGCGGCCGCTGGACGTCCGCTTCTTATCAAACACAACTCTGGCCATGCTTATACCGTTAATACTCGTGCACTCGAATTAGCGGGAATTGATCCTGCGGCGCCGCCGACAGTAGAAGGCGGAGAATTCGTTCGCGATTCAGCTGGTCGATGTACTGGTTTGCTGGACGAAAATGCGATGCGCCCGATTCAGCAGGTGCTTTTGCCTGAATCTCAAACTGAGATTTCAAGTGCATTGGAACGAGCGCACCAAGTTTACCTCGAACGAGGAATTACGTCAGTTACTGATGCTGGTGTAGCGGGCGGATGGATTGGACATAGCCCTCGCGAGATTGCGGCTTACCAAGCTGCTGATTTACAAGTCCGTACGCAGGTAATGGTGACCATGGATGTTCTCCACGAACTCGATGGGCATCAAACTGATGGCATAGGTTGGGGTATCGACGCCGGCATCCGAAGCGGGCTCGGTAACGAATGGTTGCAAATTGGCCCCACCAAGATTTTTACGGACGGCTCCCTGCTTGGGACTACGGCTGCGATGACGGAAAATTATGAGTGCTGCCAGCATTCAGGCTATTTTCAAGGCGACCCGGAGCTAATCAAGCGTAATGCCTTAATGGCAGCGGGCGCCGGATGGTCACTCGCTTTACACGCAATCGGTGATGCTGCGGTTGACTTCGCGATTGAAACGCTCGAAGAAGCCATTCGTGTGCACGGCGCACCCAAGATTCCGCACCGAATCGAACATGGAGGCGTTGTTAGAGCAGAACAGATTGATCGCTTGGCGAAGCTGCCTGTAGTTCTGGTCCCACAGCCGTATTTCATTAAAGAATTCGGTGATGCAATGGCGCAGAAACTCGGTGCCAAGCGTGTAGAGCTGTCTTATCCAGCTAAGCGTCTCCTTGATGCCGGAATGACTCTGCCTGGTAGTTCAGATCAACCGGTGACGCGTGGTATCCCACTCGAAGTCATGCAAGCTTTCGCGCAAAGAACTACTGCTGCGGGCAATGAATATGGGCCTGCAGACAAGATCACCGTATCTGAAGCTCTTTACGCGTATACCGCGGGTTCAGCGGCAGCTACAGGCTGGGCAGGTCGAAAGGGACAAATAAAGCCCGGGCAGCTCGCGGATTTCGTTCTGTTGGGCTCGAACCCACTGGAAACACAAGTGGAAGCGCTATCTGAGATAGAAATTCTGGCGACTGTGGTCGGTGGCGAACTTCGCTACGGAAGCTTCTAAAACCCAAAAAATCTAATACACATTGCGAATTAACTCGGAAAGGAATACATAATGCGAGCAACAACTGATGAACAGTACCTGGCGGACTTTCGTGAGATGTCGGCGAACGGCGCGACTGCGGGAGGTGGCGTCGAAAGGCAGGCTGCGAGCGAAGGCGACCGCGTTAATCGTGCGTGGTTTGCGCAGGTGCTGGAGTCGATGGGTGCGCGCGTGCACTACGACGAGATTGGCAATCAGTACGGTCTCTTCGAGTTCGTTCCGGACGCGCCTTTTGTAGGCCTGGGTTCGCACCTCGATTCACAGCCTTTGGCCGGGCGCTATGACGGTGCATACGGCGTGCTGGCGGCAGCGCATGCGGCAAACCGGGTGGCCCGCCATGCGGAAGAGGGGAAGATTTCGCCGCGTTATAACCTGGCCGTAATCAACTGGTTCAACGAGGAAGGCTCGCGTTTTTCTCCGTCCATGATGGGCAGCTCCGTGTTCACCGGAGTTATGCCGTTGGAAAAGGCGCTGGAATCGACGGACCTTGCAGGAACCACCGTGGCAGAGGCTTTTGAGGAAGCGAAATGGACCCCGGTCGAGCAGGCCCCGAAGGTGGTTTCCTATGGCGAAATCCATGTTGAACAGGGCAAGGGTTTGGAGGCTGCTGGCAACACCATCGGCCTGGTGACCGCGACCTGGGGCGCGAAGAAGTTCCAGGCGGTAGTGCACGGTGAGCAGGGACATACCGGTTCCACCATGATGGTGGATCGTCGTGATGCGCTGTTTGGCGCTTCTCTCATCATTGCCGAAGTACAGCGTTTAACGCGAGAGTTTCCAGAGTTTGAGCTTCAGGCATCTGTGTCCCAGCTGACCTTGGAGCCAAACTCGCCGGTGACCATTGCCCGTGAGGTGCGCTTCAATATCGACCTACGCTCGCCGAATAGCGAGACGCTGGAGACCGCGCAGAAGCGCGTTCGGGAGATTATTGCGGCAGCGGAAGAAGAGTCCCGTACCCGTGTTGAGCTGAACACTACCCATGAGTGGGCGCTCAACCCGTATCCAGAGGCCGGTGTGGAACTTGCGCGTGAAGTGGTTGAAGAGCTGGGCTATTCTCACCAGGAGATCTTCACCGTGGCTGGGCACGACTCGACGAATATGAAGGAGCACGTACCGACCGTCATGCTCTTTATCCCAAGCGTTGACGGCGTCTCCCACAATGAGGCGGAATACACCAAGGATGAAGACTGCGTTGCAGGTCTTGATGTATTTACCCACGTGGCAGCGCGCCTGGTTGAGGGCGCGCTGACCTAAAACACCTGGCTCGAGTTACTTGTCCAGCGGCGTTACCTGCGCGCTTGCCAGCCGCCACGGCCCGCGATTACAACGGTTGCCGGTTTTATAGCATTCCAATCGGCAGTAATTTCGCGGGATACGCGAACCTCAATTGAGGCGGTCTGCGCGTTGAACATACTCTAAGACCCCAGCAGCCCCGGATAAAGCGCAGCGAAATCTTGCCAGCGAGAACCTTCTGATCCAGAATCGGGAAGTAGCTTTCGCCCCAGCTGCCGATGTCGCTTGGCAGCAGCGTGAGGTTGTCAGCGTGCCCGTATTTTACGAGTTGTTCGACGTCATCGCCCTCGTTGAGCGGACGGTCCATCACGATTTCGCCGTTTTCTACGCGGGCGATCATTCCCACTGGGCTGACCCACTCGCTCTTTCCAAAGCCACCGAGGTAGGAACCCCCAAACGATGACCCGGAGCTAAACCCTTGGGCAGTAGGCACGACCGTGCTGTTTAAGGACAGAGCGACGATTGCAGTTACGGCAAGAGGACGGAGCAATTCCTTAGTCATCTCGAAAGCCTTGCCTCGAGGAAGCTGGTACCGCACTGTTCTCTATCTCTCTTTGCGCGTTCTCTCAAACACACGCGCAAATTATGAGCCCTCAAAACCCAGAAACCGGCGCAAGAACGCTGTGCAAAAGATAGTAGGTTTGTATATCGTTAGATTTTGCACAACGAAAGCGCCCAGGTCTTCGAAAAGGCTCTGGGCGCTATCGCTGTCTCTCTCTAAACGCCTCCGATTATCAGCCAAGGCTGCCCTCCGGAAGCTGAGGGGTTCTCTCTATCTCTCTCATGCGCTCTCTCAAACGCACAACAAAAGTATGAGGCATGCAGCTGGCACAGCAATGATGTGTGGCTGTTAGGTCGCTGGGACTGCCTGTGCAATCACTGGCGGTTTATGGAAGCTTGCCGTTTGCCTCTAGTCCTTGCCCATTAGTTGATGCGGTTGCCGCTTTCGCGGTCGAAGATATGCACGTTCGAGGTATTTGGCTTCAGCCAGATGGTTTCGCCGATGCTTTGATGGCTGCGCGGTTCCACGAGCACACCGGTATTGCCACCCAGACGAGTAGTGGAGCTAAACACCGTGCCGTCCTCGCCAGTGAGATCGCCGTAGAGGTAGGACTCGTGGCCAAGTTCCTCAACATGGTGAATGACAAACTTTACGCCGCCTTCGCCTTCAGAACTCTGCTTCCAATCTTCAGGGCGAATGCCCACCGTAAGTGGACCTTCTGGCGCTTGCTCGAAACCCCAGCGGCGCAGAACGGAAGCGTTGATGTCATAGAGGTTCATTGCAGGCGATCCGATGAATCCCGCGACGAAGGTATTAGCGGGACGGTCATAAATTTCCCGAGTTGGTGCTACTTGTTGCAGAACACCCGCATTTAGTACCGCCACGCGGTCGCCCATGGTCATAGCCTCTGTCTGGTCATGGGTGACATAAACCGTCGTGGTACCGAGGCGTCGCTGTAATTCGGAAATCTGCGCACGGGTAGATACGCGCAGCTTGGCATCGAGGTTAGACAGTGGTTCGTCCATGCAGAACACCGCCGGTTCGCGCACAATAGCGCGCCCCATCGCTACGCGTTGGCGTTGGCCGCCCGACAAGTTTGCAGGTTTGCGGTCGAGTAGGTCTTCCATCTGCAGGATCTTCGCCGCTTCCTGAACGCGCTCCTTGATGAGGGCTTTGTTCATCTTCCGGTTTTCCAAGGCGAAGCTCATGTTCTGGGCAACGGTCATGTTGGGGTAGAGGGCGTAGTTCTGGAAGACCATGGCAACATCACGATCGGATGGGCTAACGCCCGTGACGTCCTTGCCGTCGATGCGGATGGAGCCGGAATCGGTTGGCTCCAGTCCAGCGAGCATGCGAAGACTCGTTGATTTTCCGCAACCAGACGGTCCGACGAGCACAAGGAACTCGCCGTCGGCGATGTCGAGGTTGAGCGAATCGACAGCGGGGCGTTCGGCGTCCTTGGAATAAATCCGCGAGACACCATCAAAAGTGACAGTTGCCATGGTTTCCTCTCAGTTCAGGTACGAAGACGGGGCGGCGAGATGAATTACTTCTTGATGACCGGCTTGACCTGGTTGTCGTAGATAGACTGCAGTGTCTTTTCCAGATCGGTTAGGGTCTTCTTGACGTCATCGCGGTTGGTCACGATCTTCTCGAAGGCACCGCCGATTTCCTGATCGGCGCCGGGGAGGAATACACGTGCGTAATCCTGTGGACGGGTATCCGGTAGCTGTTCAATAGCAGTCTTGAAGTTCGGGTTTTCTTCCATGAACTTCTTTTGCTCATCCAGTTCCATTGCAGTCTTGCGCACGGGCATGTAACCGACGTTCTGCGACCAGTAGGAAGTGTTTTGGTCGTTGGTTACAAAGTCGATGAACTTGATCGCTGCGATTTGGCGATTCTTGTCGATGCCGGCTGGGATAGCCAGACCAGCTCCGCCGGTTGGGCAAGCACCATCGCCGTTTGGGTTAGGCAGGAACGCGGTGCCCAAGTCGAACTTGGCGTTTTCGGTGATGCCGCTGAGATCACCGGTGGACAGCACCGTGGCAGCGGCGCGGCCGGTGGAAAATTCCATCGCCATATCGTTGCCCACGTAGGAGTAGCCTTCTTTTTCATCGGTGACCTTCTTCAGCCACTCGACGGCTTCGATGGTCTTGGGATCAGTGAACTTGAGCTCCCATTCATCGGAGTATGCGCCGCCCTTGGACCACAGCGGCCCCTGGAAGATCCAACCCAGGTAGTCAACAGCATCGCCCCAGCCAAAGGCTTGCATATCGGGGTTTGCATCCGCGAGCTTTGTAGCCCACTTATCCATCTCGTCCCAAGACTTTGGTCCGCGGTCAGGTAGACCAGCCTTCTTCCATGCGTCCTTGTTGTAGTAGAAGAGCGGAGTAGAGCGGGCAAATGGAAGTGCAAAGTGGCCGCCGTCGTAGGCGTAGTCCTCATACAGTGGCTGCACGTAGGAGGAAAGGTCGACGTTTGCTTCCTTGGCGAGCTCGTCGACGTTCGCGATCTGACCGTTGATAGCGAAGTTGTACCACCAGACATCGGAGAGAACCACGATGTCGGGAAGGTCGCTGCCGGTCAGTGCCGCGTTAAACTTTTGGGCTGCTTCCTCGTAGTTCTTGCCGGCATCAATCAGGTTGATTTTGATGTCCGGGTTTTCTTTTTCGAAGCGGGAGATGATCTCGTTCTCGATGTCCTTCGAGGAACCCGGGTGGTTGGACCACCAGGTCAGCTCGGTGACTTCCCCGGAACCAGAGGAATTCTTCTTAGCTTGTGGGTCAGTGGAGGAAGTGCCTGCGCAGGCAGTCAGAGAAACCGAGGCGGTGCTCAGTGCAAGAACAGAGAGGAATGAACGGCGGTCCATGAATTAACTCCTTGTAGAAATAGAAAGATTAAACGGCGAGCGTGGTTGAGGTAGCCATCTGCGGCTATCCCTTGACGGCACCAGTGGTAAGGCCCTTGATCATGTATTTCTGAAGGGCCAGGAAGATGATGAGAATCGGAATGATGGTGAGGATGGTGGCGGCCATAACTGGACCCCAGTTGGTGACGCCGTCGTTGTTTTGCAGCATGGTTAGACCCACCTGTAGCGGCGCGACGTCGGCAGTATCGGACATCAAGAATGGCCACAGGTATTGGTTCCATTCGTTGACGATGGTGATCACTGCGAAGGCTGTCAACGTTGGCCAAGAGATCGGAAGCAAGACCTTTGTCAGCAGGCGAATAGGTCCAGCGCCGTCCATTCTTGCGGCCTCAACCAGTTCAAAGGGCAGCGATAAGAAGTGATTGCGCATCAGGAAGGTGCCGAATGCGACGCCAGCCAAAGGCACGATGATGCCTGTGAAAGTATTTCGCCAGCCCAGCGCGTTGACCAGTGCGTAATTGGAAATGACGGTGATTTCGGAAGGCACCATCAGCGCTGAAATGACTACTAGGAAGACGATGTTGCGACCCGGAAAACGCAGGATTGCCAGCGCATACGCAGAAATCACGCCAAGCACGATCTTCAGCACAGACAGCACAGCTGTGATGAGCACCGAGTTGCGCAGGTACGTCCAGAAAGGAACGCGGGTGGTTGCGTCTTTGTAGTTCGCGGTTTCCCAGCTGGGGGGAAGCCAATTTACTGGATCTGTGTAGATGTCGCCTTTGGCTTTGAAGGAGGTCATCAAAATCCAAAACAGCGGTAGGCCAACCAGCAGGAGGACGGCGACGATGCCGATGTATCCAAAAACTTTTTTCAGGGTGTTATCCATTTAGGCTTCGCTCCCATTAGTGGTTTTGCTTGTCCATGATGCGTACCTGAATCAAGGTGATGATTAGCAAGATCAAGAACATAATTGTGGCGGCGGTAGCGCCGTAGCCAGCGCGGAAGTTCACGAAGGTCTCTTGATAAATCTGGAACACAAGAGTGGTAGTGCCGTTACCCTGTGGGCCGCCACGGGTCATTACGTTGATGATGTCGAAGACCTGTACAGAGTTCAGTGTCACCGTAATCGAAAGAAAGAATGTAGTGGGACGAAGCTGTGGCAGCGTCACGCGGCGGAAACGCGTCCAAGTGGACGCACCGTCGATAGCCGCGGCCTCGTCCAAGTCCTTGGAAAGGCCTTGTAGAGCAGCCAAATAAATGACGAAGGTATAGCCCAGGTTCTTCCACACGAAAGTGAAAGTCACCATGAACAGCGCCCAACCGGGTATTGCATAGAAGTTAGGACTTTCAACGCCTACCCAACTGAGCATCTCTTGAATAAGCCCGAAGTTGGGATCGAAGATGAACTGGAAAGCAATGCCGATGGCAGCTCCGGAAATTGCGAAAGGTGCGAAGACCACCGATCGGGTGAAATTGCGGCCCTTCAAGTTTTGATTGAGCAAGAGAGCTAGCGCGAGCCCCAATACCAGGGAGCCGATTACGGCAAAGAAAGTAAAGATGAGGGTATTCGCGATGATGGTCTTCGTATCGTCGCGCGTGAACCACTCAACGTAGTTCTGAAAACCTACGAATGTCGACGTTGGGCTCGAGATATTCCAGTTAAAAAAGGAAAGCCGGATATTGTCGATGAGTGGGCGATAGGTAAAGATTCCCAACAAAATGAGGTTGGGGGCTAAGAGTACTAGCGCGAGCCACCACTCTTGACGCTTTTTCCCCTCTGCTTTCTTGCGTAAAGCAGCTGTATCGGGACTATGCTCCGATTGTTTAATAACCACTTTGGAGAAGCTAGGCTGAGAAGGTTAAAACCCGCTACCGGTGGGGTGAAAACTTAGCTAACTAAAGATGAACGAAAAAATACTCAAGAACTAAGGCAAAGTAGCAGTGCCTCCGCTCGAATCACGGGGTTGGCAAGATCGATGCCGCACAGGGCTTGGACCTTTTCGATGCGGGCGCGCACGGTGTGGCGGTGCACGCCCAGCTCGCTGGCAGCGGCGGCGAGCTGGGCGTCGGCAAGCAAGTAGGTGCGCAAGGTGCGCAGCAGCTCCGTATTGTGTGCGGCGTCATGGTGCTTAAGCTTTCCGACGATCGAGGCGCGGCGCTTTCCCAAGGCCTCGTGGACTGCGGATTCACCGAGCCAGGCGGGGGCGTCGGAGCTAAACTCCGCCATGGTTCCAGGAGGCAAGCTGCGCGCGTGGGTCTTCAGGGCCGTTACGCGGTCGGCGCTGATTTCCTCCCACGGAGTGTCCTTGAGCACGGATACCTGCAAGTTTTTGGCGTACCGGCCGAATAGTTCCTGTGCATCGATGGTTTCGGGAGGCAAGGCAATGAGTGCGCTTTCCGACGCCGTGCCTTCCAAAGGCAGCACGAAGCAGGCATAGCCGCCTTTGTTTGCCGCACGATGCACCAACCCCAACGCGCGGCTAAGACGCGTGGGGGAGTCGGCCTGCACCAGGCAGAGGTGGAGACGGCCGTGGGAGGCCACCGAGTTGAAAGCGGCGTCTAAAGCCGTGGCGCCAAGCGCAGGCGTGGTGCCGGAGACCTGCGTTGCAAGGGCGAGCGCACCTAAGACGATGCGGGCCGAAGAGTCGCGGTTTTGCAGCAACATCTCCGCCAAGCCGGCAAGGTGGCGGGTCAATGCGCGGTCATAAGAGTCGAATTTTTGCTCGCGGGATACCGCAAGCGCGATGCGCCGTCGGCCGTGGGTATTAAACACGTTGGTGATGGTGGCGATAGTCGTGCCGTCTTTGGTGATGCTCGAGCGCGCGCCTGAAGTCCGTCCCGAGCTTTGGCTTGCCGCGGCAATAGCGAATTCGGCGGCGGAAAGTTCGCCTAAGTCGTGACGATTGATGACGTTTCCTGAATCGTTAGCCACGGCCACGGCAGCGCCGAGTTCTTTCGACGCCCGCTCCAGCAGCGCATTAGTGCCATTCGACGCCGCCTGATTCAAACGCTCCTGTTGACGGTGCAAGGTGAACTGGAGGTTGTTCTCAATGCGCGATTGCTCCGTAGTCACCGTATTGATGATCGAGATGAAAGGCGTGGCGCGGGGGACTTCAAAAAGCGTTAGGTGGTGGCGCGCCGCGGCGTCGATAAGCTCTTGCGGAACCGTGGAGAAGGTCAGGCCAGTGCCGAAGCCAATGGCACCCACGCCCGCTGCCGCCAGGGTGCGCGCATAGACGGAAAAGTCGCTGGGCGAGTGCTCGAAGGCCAGTCCCAAGGTCAAGATGATGGCGCCCTGAGTGGTGAACTCGCTGGGATCGCGCAACTCGCTGGCTTGGATGGTGGTGAACTCACGCGGGCCTTCGAGAATCGGGCGCAGGTTTAGTTTGCGCTGGTTAAACAGCCATTGAAAGCGAAGCTCGCTCATTGCCGGGTCCTTCTTGCAGCAACTCGTCGATAGACATAGTGAATAGTCTTTTACCCAAAATATATACGCGTTGTCTATGGCCTGTGGCTAGTTGTGACATCCACAATGATTCACATCACAAAGCAAGACGATTGAAGGAGAATCATGCAGGAACTTGAATACCGCATCGAGCAGACCCGCCACCTCGCGCAAGAGGTCCCAGGGCCAGCCAGCGCTGCTCTTGATGAGCGCCGCAAGAACGCCATCCCAGCTGGCATGGCGCCTGCGCTGCCGGGCTATGTCGTGGACGCTGATGGTGGCATCCTCGCCGATGCAGACGGCAACCGTTTCATTGACTTGGCCTCCGGCATCGCTGTTACCTCCGCGGGCGCTTCCAACCCGGCCGTCGTCAAAGCCGTGCAGGAGGCCGTCGCGCACTTCACTCACACCTCTTTCACTATCTCCCCGTACGAGTCCTACGTTGAGGTCGCTGAAAAGCTCAACGAGGTTACTCCTGGCGATCACCCGAAGAAGACCGCGCTATTCAACTCCGGTGCGGAAGCAGTGGAAAACGCCGTGAAGATCGCCCGCAACTACACCGGCAAGCGCGGCGTCGTGGTCATGGACCGCGCATTCCACGGCCGCACCAACCTGACCATGGCCATGACCGCAAAGCAGTCTCCGTACAAGAATGGCTTTGGCCCGTTCGCGCCGGAAATCTACCGCGCGCCGATGTCCTACCCGCTGCGCGACCAACTCAGTGGCGAGGAAGCCGCAAAGCGCACCACCACGATGATCGAGCAGGAAGTTGGCGCAGCCAACCTCGCTTGCGTTGTGGTCGAGCCAATTCAGGGCGAGGGCGGCTTCGTTGTTCCGGCTGAGGGCTACCTGCCAGCTATCCAGAAGTGGTGCAACGACAACGACGTCGTCTTCATCGTTGATGAGATTCAGGCTGGCATGATGCGCACCGGCACCTGGTTCGCTTCCGACCACGAGGGCATCGTCCCTGACCTGGTCACCATCGCCAAGGGTATTGCTTCCGGCATGCCGCTTTCCGCAGTGACCGGCCGCGCGGAGATTATGGATGCACCGCAGCCAGGCGGCCTGGGCGGCACCTACACCGGCAACCCTGTTTCCTGCGCCGCAGCGCTGGCCACCCTCAAGGAATTTGAGGAGAAGGACTTTGGCACCCGCGCGCTGAACCTGGAAAAGATTGCCCGCGAGGAGCTGGAGCCAATCCTGGGCAACGAGCGCGTCGCCGAGTTCCGCGGCCGTGGCGCCATGCTTGCACTCGAGTTCGTCACCGCTGATGGCGAGCCAGACTCCGAGCTCGTCCACAAGATTGCAGATGCCGCAAAGGCAGAGGGCGTCCTCATCCTCACCTGCGGCCTTGACCACAACGTTATCCGCTTCCTGCCTTCCCTGGCCATCCCGGAGGATCTGTGGCGCGAGGCCCTGCAGGTAGTGGTCAAGCAGTTCAACGAGTACAAGTAAGTCCGGGCTGCAGCCAAAAGGGTAGAAGCAAATGACAAACTTTGATTATTCGCAGGTTTCTGAGCTGTTGGGTTCTCTGCCAATTGGCCTTTGGCTGGAGGGCACGAACGTCGCAGCCACCGGCGGCGCCACTTTCGAGGTCCTCGACCCAGCAACGGAAGAAGTCATTGCCAACGTTGCAGATGGCACCTCCGCTGACTGGATGCGCGCGCTGGAGCTTGCCGACGCCGCGCAAAAGGAATGGGCCGGTTTTGCGCCGCGCACGCGCTCTATCATCCTCACTGACATCTTCAACGCCATTATTGAGCGCAAGGAAGACTTCGCTCGCGTGATGACCTTGGAGATGGGAAAGCCTTACGCGGAAGCGCTGGGCGAGGTGGCCTATGGTGCTGAGTACATGCGCTGGTTCGCGGAAGAAGCCGTGCGCATTCCGGGCCGCTACTCCCAGTCCCCGGCAGGCAATGGTTCCATTACCGTCTCCCACACCCCGGTGGGCCCAGTGCTGGCAATCACCCCGTGGAACTTCCCGCTGGCCATGGCCACCCGTAAGATTGCCCCGGCCTTTGCCGCTGGCTGCCCGGTCGTGGTTAAGCCCGCTGCGGAAACCCCGCTGACCATGCTGCTGTTGGGTGAGGTCATCGCAGAGGTCTTCACCCGCCACGAGGTGCCGGCTGGTGTGTTTTCCATCGTGACCACCACGCAGTCGAGCGCGCTGTCCTCCGAGCTCATGGCGGATCCGCGCCTGCGCAAGGTGACATTCACTGGTTCTACTGGTGTGGGCAAGATTCTGGTGCGCCAGTCTGCCGATAATCTGCAACGCACCTCCATGGAACTCGGTGGCAATGCCCCGTTCCTGGTCCACGAGGACGCCAACCTTGACCTAGTGCTTGACTGCGCGATGCAGGCGAAGATGCGCAACGGTGGTGAGGCTTGCATCGCGGCCAACCGCTTCATCGTGCACGAGGCTGTGGCTGAGGAGTTCACCCAGCGCCTGACGGAGAAGATGGCTGCTATCCAGGCAGGCCATGGTTTGGAAGAAGGCACCACCCTCGGCCCGCTGATCAGCGCGAAGCAGCGCGACGGAGTGGCTCAGTTGGTTGAGCGCGCGCTCGAGCAAGGGGCCACCGCCACCACCGGCGGCGAGCGCCCGGATGGTGCCGGCTTCTTTTATCCAGCGACCGTTCTGGCGAACGTGCCTGACGACGCCGAGATCCTGCGCCAGGAGATCTTCGGGCCGGTAGCCACCGTGACCACCTTCTCCACCTTGGAGGAAGGAGTCGCCAAGGCCAACGACACCGAGTTCGGTTTGGCAGCCTATGCCTTCACCGAGAACTTCCACACCGCGGAGTACCTCGCGCACGCGCTGGAGGCAGGCATGGTGGGCATCAACCGTTCCGCCATCTCTGACGCTGCCGCTCCATTCGGTGGCATCAAGGAATCCGGCTTCGGCCGCGAAGGTGGTGCCGAAGGCATCGAGGAGTACATCTCCGTGCGCTACATCGCTAAGCCTTAGCGCTAACCGGCAAGCCTCAGCGAGCTGATTTTTCACAGGCATTGCCCCTCGGAGCCCTCACTTTTTGCAGAAAAGGAGAGGGTGCCGAGGGGCCCAGTTGTTCCATGCGCAGTTACTTATATTTCTATTTTAGATTCGGGAGAAAATATGACGGTTGTTGAAAAGACAGAAGGGGCGGCTCCGCAGGCTGCGAAACCGGCCTTGAGTTTCGTCCAAGGCATTGCCCTTATCTTTGGCACCAACATTGGTGCAGGCATTCTTTCCATTCCCTATGCCGCGCGTAACGGCGGATTTATGGCGCTCGTTATTGCGCTTCTCGTGGCGGGTACCCTGACCACGATTTCTATGCTTTATGTTGCGGAAAGTGCGATGCGCACAAAAGCGCCTCTGCAGGTTTCCGGTTTGGCGGAGCACTATCTGGGGCAGTGGGGCCGTTGGCTGGTCTTTCTTGCCATCATTATTAACGGCGTGGGTGCTTTGATTGCCTATGCTTCTGGCTCTGGCCAGCTGATAAGCAATATTTTCGGTGCGCCGCCGCTATTGGGAACGCTCATCTTCTTTGGTTTCGGCTCTTGGGTTATGTACCGCGGCCTGCACACCACCGGAGCTACTGAGGGGGCTATCACCGCCGGAATGGCGATTATTATCGCGATTTTGTGTGGTTGGACCTTCATTGGGCCAGGCATTAAAGCGGAAAACCTCCTGGTGCTGCACCCATTTTTCATCGTTCCGATTTTGAACCTGGCTGTTTTCTCGTTCGTGGCGCAGTACGTCGTGCCGGAACTGGTGCAGGGAATGGATCCGGAAAAACCGCATGAGACCGCACGCGCCATCGTCGTGGGTATGGTCATCACCGGCTTTACCTTGGCGCTCGTTCCTTTCGCTGCGCTCGGCCTCCTTGGTATGGATGTGACCGAAGTCGTGACTATCGCGTGGGGTGAGAAGCTTGGACCGGTGGCCTATTATCTGGCGAATATCTTCGCTTTGGCTGCAATGCTGACATCTTTCTTGGCAATTGGTTTTACCACGATGCGCAACATCTTGGACATGCTGCACTGGGAGGGAAGTAACCGCCAGCGTGCGATTGGTGTTGCGCTGACGGTGCTGCCGCCGCTAGTTATCTCCGTTTTAGGGTTGGGCGGCTTCGTTGCCGCGCTGTCTTATGCGGGCGGATTTGCCGGCGCTATCATGTCGATCATTCCCGTGATGCTGTTGCATGCCTCCCGCAAGCATGGCGACAAGGAAACGCGATGGAAAGTTGGCGTTCTTGCGCATCCGCTGATTCAGGGTGTCATCATCGTGGTTTATTTCTTGGCTTTCGTTTATTCGGTTGTCTCGATCGTGGGCCTGGTTCCGGCGGGCTGGGCTTGAGAAAGTGGCGTCGGCAAGCGCTCCTGCATGGGGGTGGGCAGGGGTGTTTGTCAAAAGTATTGCTGGAATTTATTTTTCCAGCCGGGCCTGACTGTCGGTGCAGCGTATAGAAAAATAGAACAAAATTCTATGGGACGAGAACTCTGAAAACCTAATCATTTTAGGGTGATTAGGGTCACATATTCTCTAGGGTTGCTCGGCTAGGGGTTGTTACTGCTATAAACTTAGAATTTGCCCAGAGAACTCCAAGGATTTTGCTAAGGAGCTCAGCATGCCGACATAACATCCCGAGTCGTTCGATCCCTATAAGAATAGTCAACGTTCACACGTGCCCTGTTATCGCCCACGTCTGTTCTTACAGCCGCGACAACACGTGAGTTAGAGAAAGAATTGGTCATGTCCAAGATATCTTTTCGGCCACCTCGTTCTGTAACTGCACTCAGCGGGCTTAATTTAAGCGGCCGCTGGCGCATGCTCACTGCCTCAGGCATGGCTGCTGCGCTAGTTATGGGCGGGGTTGTTGTTGTACCCAACCTCCTCGATAATGAGCCTGCAGCCCAAGCGGTGACCGCAGCGCCAGGTTCCTCCGAAGAAACCGCCATAAACACCACGGTTCCCGCGGGAAGCAACCGCTCCGTGAACGGCTTCGTGGGCCTGCAGACCGGCGGCACCATGCAATCGAACCTGAGCGATCCAAACGTTGCGCCCATGTCTGGCGTGAAAGTTTTTGCCCAGTGGTTTGAAAAAGATGGCACCGCTTCGCCGATTTACACCACCACCACCGGCGCCGATGGTCAGTTCCACATCGGCATGACTTCCTTTACTGACGCCAAGGGTGTCCGGCGCAACTTCGACGCAGACCCCAACTTGCCGGAGGGAGAAAAGCTCCGCATCTGGTCCATCAATCCGGATACCTCACAGTACAATCTGCTCTACTCCTATGGCCAAGAGCAGATCATGCCGGAAAGCAACGTCGCCAACACCGAGGCCGGCGCTAGCCAGTCCGTGGGGTCTGATACCTATAACGATATCAAGATCGCTTACTCGCCCATCGCTAACAACAACGTGATGCACGACCTGGCGAATGTCGCGGACAACCCTCAGACTGGCTCCTATGGCCAATACTCCGGTACCGTCTTCTGGAACCAAACCAACGCCGCCGCCGGCGCCCTCTTGTGGCAGAACTACCAGTCCGTCAACGGTATCGACTCCGTGGCTCCAGACGTCACTGTGTATGGCTCCTACCTTTCTGATTACGCGCTTTCGCGCATCTACGATCCCGCAACCATGGCCGCCATCGGTTACAAGGGCCGCGTGCGCGATGCCGGCTGGAGTACCCAGCAAGAACTCGCGCTGCAGCAGTGGATCAAGACGCGGATGGCCGCAGAGGGCCAGCAGAAGTGGATCGCAGAGACCGTCCAAGCCAAGACCGATGCCAACGGTAAGTACACGCTGCAGTTCCGCGGTATCTGGGGAAATAGCTGGGACGATCGCGGTATTTTGTCCAAGGGCTATACCTGGCACGACTTGGCTGATTCCGCCGAGGCAGGTAATTGGGCCAACGGCAACATGAAGTCGAAGCACGTCAATGACGAGTGGATGTTCTTCTCCTTGCAGGACATGCCAGGCATTTCCGTGAACACGCCGTTTAACTACAACGGTTACACCGGCAACACCACCAGCACCTTAACCTCCGCCGGCACCTTGGCCGGATGGCCAGCTAACTGGGGCGGTACGCTGGATTACGCCAGCAACCTCAACTTTGCGCTGTACCCGGGCAACCTGAAGTTTGACGTCACCCCGTATGACTCTTTCTCCAACTTCGCTACTGCGGGTCAAGCCATCGAGACCACCACGACGGGCCTGCAGTACGACAAAATCGGTAACACGCGTTATCAGATCGCGTGGTTCGACGAGGCTGGCAATGAACTGCCCCAGTACACCTGCCCGCCGGTAGCGCCGGATGCGAGTGGCAGGCTTCCTTCCTGCGGTTTTGTCACCGACCCTAACTTGAAGAAGACCACCACCTACACCGCACGCTTGTTTGCGGTCTCGCCCTCTGGCGTGCGCGATGGCCTGGCGATAACGCAGGATTCCTTCACCGTTAAGCCACTGCCGGCGTCCGGGCACTACGAGCCCACCTATGGTTCTACAACCGTGGCTCAAAGCAGCATTGGTTCCGTTGCGGCGCCGCTTTTCGACGACTCGACTACCGCAACAACCGCTGAAACCCTGCCAGCACCAGCCGGTACCACCTTCAAGCTGGCGGATGGCGCCCCAACGTGGGTAAAGATTGATGACCAAGGCACCATCACCGCCACACCGGGCACCGATGTTGCGCTGGAAGATTACACCGTCCCGGTCATTGTCACCTACGCCGATGGCTCGACCGACCTCGTCAATGCCAAGGTCACGGTCACTGACGGCAACCCGCCGCAGATTGAGCAGATCGATTCGCAGTCCCTGGAGCTGGGCAAAGCCATCGCGCCGATTAAGGTTACGACGAAGGATAACATCGGTGTGACCAGCGTTGAGGTCAGTGGCCTGCCAGATGGCGTCACCTATGATCCTGCGACCGGAACCATTAGTGGTACTCCGTCGGCCACCGGGGCGTCGACAGTTAACGTCCGCGTCACCGATGCCGCCGGAAATGTCACCGAAACTGCATTCAGTATCAACGTCGTGGATACTTCCGCGCCGGTTCTCACCAGCCCGGATGCCACCGTCCCAGAGGATAAGCCTGCTTCGATTCCGATCAAGGTGGACGATCCTAAAGCCTCCGTCACCGTGGAAGGTGATATCCCGCCGGGCATGACCTGGAACGAGCAAAACGGTGCCCTCGAAGGTACCCCAACCGAACCGGGCATTTACACGGTCGCCGTATCGGCCACCGATCCCCAGGGCAATAACTCTGTATCCAACCTGGTCGTTACTGTTACCGACACCACGGAACCGACCATTGCCAAGATCAACGACGCCACCGCAGAGGCCGGTCAACCGATCACCGCAATTCCAGTAGACGTCACCGATAACTTTGACAAGTCCGTCAGTAACGTTGTAGTCGC
This sequence comes from Corynebacterium sp. HMSC077D03, assembly GCF_001808545.1. Classification (NCBI taxonomy): domain Bacteria; kingdom Bacillati; phylum Actinomycetota; class Actinomycetes; order Mycobacteriales; family Corynebacteriaceae; genus Corynebacterium; species Corynebacterium sp. HMSC077D03. The sequence goes on along the minus strand of NZ_KV793669.1, from coordinate 77,695 downwards.
GGGCCTGCCACCATTACTGACCTATAACCCGGAGACCCACCAGATCGAAGGAACCCCGCAGGCACCGGGGGAGTACCCAATTACGGTGACTGCGACCGATGCCGCCGGTAATACCTCGACCCAGGAATTCCTTCTCAAGGTAGTCGACACCACCGCGCCGCAGGTGGGCGATATCGCTGATGTGAGCGTGGAAAACGGCACCCTTTTGGAACCGATTAGCGTGACCAGCAATGAGCCGAATTCTACGTTCAGCGCGTCCGGGCTACCAGAAGGCGTCAGTATCGATCCCACCACGGGCACCATCTCTGGTACACCAAAGACTGAAGTCACGAGCCAAGATGGCAAGGTCTTCCCGGTCACCGTCAAGGTAACTGATCCTTATGGAAACGTCACCGAGAAGACTTTTAACATCACGGTCACCGATACCGTTGCCCCGGCTCTGCGCCCGCTTCGCGACGTCTCGGTTCCTGAAGATCAGCCGCTCAACCTGGAGCCTGTCACCAGCCCGGACCCGACTGCCAAGATCACCGTTACCGGCCTGCCAGAGGGGAGTGACCTTTGATAGCGAAACGGGGCTCGTTACGGGCACCCCAACCGCTCCGGGGCGCTACCTCGTTACCGTTACCGCCACCGACCCAGCCGGTAATTCCACGAGCGAGACCGTTGTCTTGCTCGTGGGCGATGCCACCGCGCCTACCTTCGATGATCCGGAGGATCAGACGATTAACCAGGGGAAGCCCATCAAAGATATCGATCTGATGAGCCTAAACCCGGCCGACAACTCCACCGCACCGCAGGATCTCGCCTGGACCGTCACCGGCCTGCCCGAGGGTGTGACCTACGATCCCGCGACCAAGAAAATCTCCGGCACCCCGAAGGAAATCGGCTCTTCCGTAGTAACCGTCACGGTTTCCGATGCTGCGGGCAATACAACGACTCAGACCTTCGTCATTGCGGTTAACGATGCAACGGCGCCTGCCATCACTCCGGTGGACAATGTCAGCGTCCCGGAGGGTGACCAAATCACTGAGATTCCGGTCGCTACCGATGATCCAGACGCGAAGATTGAAGTCACGGGCCTGCCTGATGGCTTGAGCTACAACTCGGAGACCAAGAAGATCGAGGGCACCCCGACTAAGCCGGGTACCTATGATGTCGTTATTGCGGCAACTGATGCAGCGGGCAACGTTTCCTACGAACCGTTTACCATCACCGTCGAAGACACGACCGCCCCGGTTATCGATCCGATTGAGGCCCAGGATATCGCTCTGAACGAGACGATTAAGCCGGTCGTGGTCTCGGTAAATGATCCGGATGCCACCGTCCAGGTTGATCCGGAGACCCTGCCGAAGGGGGTTAGCTTCGACCCCGCGACCAACACCTTTACCGGCCGCCCAGAGAAGCCGGGAACCTACACCATTAAGGTCACGGCTACCGATGCCGCTGGCAATACCTCGGAGCCCGTCGATTTTGTCATCACCGTTTCCGATAAGACCGCGCCGCAGATCGCGCCGATTTCGGATCCTACCGTTCCCGCGGATTCCCCGATCACGCCAATCGAGATCACCGCTGAGGACAACGTTGCGGTGACCTCCTTGACGTTCACTGGCTTGCCTGATGGCTTGAGCTATAACCCCAATACCAAGCAGATTGAGGGCACCCCGACTAAGCCGGGAAGCTACCCAGTGACGATCACCGCTAAGGACAACGCTGGCAATACCACCGAAGAAGTCTTCAACATCAACGTCAATGACGCCGGTGCACCAGTCATCCAGCCGCTGCCCGATAGCACGGTCGCTGCGGGAACTGATGCCAACCCGATTCCAGTGCGCGTAGATGATCCTTCTGCGAAGGTAACGGTCGAAGGTCTACCTGATGGCATGACTTTTGACCCAGAGACGGGACTAATCACCGGTACCCCGACCAAGCCGGGCACCTACCCCGTGACCGTGACCGCGGTCGACGAAGCGGGCAACAAGGCTATCGATACCTCGACCATCACCGTCACCGATGCCCAGGGGCCAAAGCTGGACGAGATCAGTGACCAAGACGTTGCTGCCGGCAGCGCCATTGAAGATATCGCTGTCAAGGCGGATGACCCCGATGCCAAGATTTCCGTAGTCGGCCTGCCAGAGGGCGTTCAGTATGACGCCGCTACCAACACGATTTCCGGCAAGCCAACTACCGCGGGCACCTACCCAGTGCGCGTCTTGGCAACCGATGCAGCCGGAAACACCTCCGACGTTGACTTCACCATCACGGTCAGCGATTCCACTGCTCCGAAGGTCGACCCCATCGACGATCAAACGGTAGAGAAGGGCGATGCGATCACCGATATCAAGGTAGTCAGCGACGATCCGAACGCCACCGTGACGGTCACCGGTCTGCCTGATGGTCTCAGCTTCGACCCAGAAACCGGAACCATCTCTGGCACGCCAACCACCGCTGGTGAGCTGCCTGTCACCGTGAACGTGACCGATGCCGCGGGCAACACGACCACGGAGACCTTCACCATCACCGTCGTCGACCCTGGAGCGCCGGTTCTGAAACCAATTTCGGATCAGGAGGTGCCGCTAGGGGAAGCGATTACGGAGATTAAGCCAACCGTGACGGATCCGTCGATTTCTACGACGATCACCGTGACCGGGCTGCCGGATGGCGTTACTTACGACACCAATACCAATACGATTTCGGGTACTCCAACCCGCGCGGGTGACTTCCCCATCGTGGTCACCGTAACGGCCACTGATGAGAACGGTAAGTCTTCCGTCGAGCAGTTCACGATCCACGTGGTCGATTCTGAGGCGCCTTCCTTAGAAGGCGTCGCCGATCGGACCGTCGAGGAAGACGAACCGCTTGACCCGATTCACATCACCTCGGATGACCCGCAGGATACCCTGACCGTGACTGGCTTGCCTGATGGCGTTCGGTTCTTCGCGTCCACCGGCGAGATTTCCGGTGTGCCAACTACTCCGGGCACCTATACCGTGACGGTGACCGCCACCGATGCGGCAGGCAATACTACCGAGAAGCAGCTCACCATCACCGTCAAGGATGCAACCGGTCCGCAGGTGGATCCGATTGCAGATCAGGCTGTCGATGCCGATACGCCGATTGAGCCGATTCGGGTCTCTTCTGATTCGGACACGGATACGGTAAAGGCCTCCGGTCTGCCGGATGGCGTGAAGCTTGAGCCCGTTGACGGCGTTGCCACCATCACCGGCACCCCGACCAAGCCGGGCACCTACGAGGTCACCGTGACGGTCACCGATGCCAACGGCAATGCCACCGACGAAACCTTCACCATCGTGGTCCGTGAGCTAGCCGATACCACCGCGCCGAAGCTTGACCCGATTTCGGATCAGATCGTGAAGCTGGGCGAAGACGTCACTGAAGTCACCGTTCACAGCGATGACCCAACAGCAACGCTGAGCGCAACCGGCCTGCCTACTGGCGTCGAATTTGACCCAGCTACCGGCACCATCAGCGGCAAGCCGAGCGCCTTTGGCCGCAGCACGGTTACTATCACGGCAACCAACGCCGCTGGCAACAAGGCAACCACTACGTTCACCATCGACGTCGTGGCACCTACCCCGGGTGATACCACTACGACGCCAGGTACCGATACTTCGGAGACCTCCACTCCAGGTACCACCACGCCAAGCACCGATACTTCGGAGACCTCTACACCAGGTACTACCGACGTAGAGCCGACCACCAACCCAACCCCGGCTGATCCGGTCACGGCACCGGTGATTGCACCTATTGCTGACGTGAATGTTGCAACCAATACGACGATGCTGCCAATCAACGTCGTGGTTGATAACGAGGAAGCAGACGTCACCGTCACCGGCCTGCCGGATGGCGTGACCTATGATGAGGCCACCGGCCAAATCTCTGGCAAGCCAACCAAGGCTGGCGACTACACCGTGACTGTTAAAGCAACGGTGAATGGCGTATCTTCGACCAGCGAATTCCATATCGTGGTCAAGGATCCGCAGCAACCGCTAGCAGACGCAAATAACCCGGCCTACCCGCCGGTAGACGTCGCGCCGGGCAGCGAGGTCAAGGTCCCACAAACCGGCGATACGGTACTTCCTGAGGGCGCTAAGTTCTCCACCACGGATCTGAACGCGAGCGTTGACCCAGTAACGGGTGAACTGACCGTCAAGGTCCCGGAGGATGCAACCCCGGGTGAGACCATCACCATTCCGGTGACCGTGACTTATCCAGACGGCTCTACTGATGAGGTAGAAGTTGTTGTCACGGTTGTTGAGCCGGCGTCTGCCGACGTCACGGATTACAAACCTGCTTATTCCGAACCCGTAGAGGTTGCATCCGGTGAGACTGGTTCTGCTGAAGTTCGGTACGGTTCTGATGATGCTCCGAGCGGCACGACCTATAAGATTCCTGCTGATTGGGCCGGCCAAGGTGGTTGGAACGTAAGCATTGATGAAGCCACCGGTAAGCTGACGGCTATCGCGCCGAAGGCAGGGACGGCAACTCCGGATGATCTCGAACTCGTTGTTCCGGTAGTCATCACCTACCCGGATGGGGCAGTGGCTGACACCATTGCGGCAACGTTCACCCTGGATACCTCCAGCGATACTCCGGAAACCCCGGATGAACCGTCTTGGAACGATGCGAAGGCCCCGGCTGGTGGCGCCGTGAAGGTTCCAAATGTCGGCGGCAAGGTACCGGCAGGTGCCAACGTCGATAAGACCACCGGCCCAGGTTCCGCGACCTTGGAAGAGAACGGCGATGTCATCGTCACCATCAAGCCAGACGCCAAGCCAGGCGATACCGTAACCGTCATCGTCCGCGATGACTCCGACAAGGAAATCGACAGCATCACCGTGACCGTCACCGAGCCGAACACTGATCCGGGTACTGACCCCGGCAAGAACCCAGGCAGCTCGGATGGGTCTTCTGATGGCTCTTCGGATGGTTCCTCGAGCTACCAGCCTTCTGAGCGTTGTGTGGCTACCGGCTTGGCAGTGGGTCTGCCACTGTTGCTGCTCATCCCGGCAGGTCTGGCAGCACAGGTTCGCATTCCAGGTCTGTCTGAGATGCAGGCACAGCTGGCACGCCAGTGGCAGCAGTTCAACACTCAGACGCAGAAGCAGCTGGGTATCTTCAACCCGCAGCTGGCCGGCCAGGTCGAGCAGGCTAATCGCCAGCTCGCGGCCTTCAACGCGAAGATTTCCCCGGAGGTGCGCAAGCTAGGCGCCGGTCTTGCCCTCGTGGCTGCCGGACTTCTGGTAGGCGGTCTGGTCTACGATGCCTGTGCTTCCGACGACGGGTCTTCCACCGGATCTTCTGACTAGTCAGTTGGCAAGCTCAACTGATTGAGCCCTAGGGCTTAATCAAAAGAAGGGAGGCTGTCACTAACGCTTTGGTTAGTGACAGCCTCCCTTTTGTGTATGAGCGTGGGCGGGCTAAGTAGCAAATGCTACTTAACCCTCAGTTTTTATATTGGGGGTGATGCTCTGCGCCGAGATTAGTTTTCGATGTAGTACATCTGCTTGTTGACGAACTCATCCATGCCCAGCGGGCCGAGCTCACGGCCGAAGCCAGAGCGCTTCACGCCGCCGAAAGGCAGCTCTTCACCCTCACCGGCCGGGGTGTTGACGTTGGCCATACCCACCTCGAGGCGGCGGGAGATGGCCGCTGCGCGCTCGGTGTCCTTGGAAAAGACGGTGCCGCCCAGGCCGAACTGGGTGTTGTTGGCCAGCTCGAGCGCTTCCTCGTCGGAGGAAACCTGGTAGACCACGGCAACCGGGCCGAAGAACTCCTCGTAGTAGATGTCGGAGCCGACTGGAATGTCGGTGATAACGGCCGGGGAGACAAAGGCGCCCTTGTCCGCCAGCTCGCCGCCAGCGCGCAGGGTAGCGCCTTCCTTCACCGCGCGCTGAATCTGATCGTGCAGGGTCTCCGCCGCCGCACGCGAGGACAGGCAGGAGTAGGTGCCCTCACCCTGGGCGTCGGCAGGCGCTGCCTTTGCTGCCTGCGCGAGCTTGGTCAGCTCAGCCACGAACTCCTCGTAGATGTCTTCCATGACGATCATGCGCTTGTTGGAGTTGCAGGCCTGGCCCGTGTTGTACATGCGGGTCGTCCACGCCAGCTTGGCTGCTTCTTTGACGTCGTCGGTATCGAGAAGAATATAAGGATCGGATCCACCGAGCTCGAGCACGGCCTTCTTCAGGTGCTGGCCGGCCTGGGCACCCACGATGGCGCCGGCGCGCTCGGAACCAGTCAGGGAAACGCCCTGGATGCGTGGATCCGCGATGATGGTGGAAATCTGCTCGTGGGTGGCGAAGATGTTGTTGTACACGCCTTCTGGAATGCCAGCGTCATCCATGATCTTCTGCACGGCGAGTGCGGAGCGAGGGCAGATTTCTGCGTCCTTTAAGATAATGGTGTTGCCGAGGACCAGGTTCGGGCCCACGAAGCGGGCAATCTGGTAGTAGGGGAAGTTCCACGGCATGATGCCAAGCAGCGGGCCGATGGGCAGGCGGCGGATTACCGCAGTGCCATTGGCAGAAGCCGGAATCGGCTGATCCTTGGTGAACTCCTCGCCGTTATCGGCGTAGTACTTGATGATGGCCGCTGAGAACTCTGCTTCCTCGATACCTTCGGAGATAGGCTTGCCCATCTCTTCCGCGGCAATCTTGGCCAGCTCCTCCTTGCGCTCCGCAAAGAGGTGTGCTGCGCGGGCAACGATTTCCGCGCGCTCGGACATCGGGCGCGCGCTCCACTCGCGGTAGGCTGCGGCGGCCTTCGCCAGTGCGCCTTCTACCTCGGCGTCGGTGGCAGAGTCGAAGGTCTCGACGATCTCGTCGGTAGCAGGGTTTTGAACTCGGTAAGTGTTAGACATTAATACTCCTTGTTGTGTGATCCAGCTCTTTTTAGAGCCTAATAGTGAACTAGGTTGAAATAGGGCTAGCCTCTAAACTAGCGGCAATTGAGAGTCTTCGCCGGACGTTATCCGCTTCAATGTGCGGCCTTTGAAGAAATCCGGATGGGCAAAGCGCGTGAACAGCATTAATACGGCGCCGAGCAGCAGAATTCCCATGCCCAGCACGAAGACGGTGCCCACTCCGAAAATTGAGGAGCCAGAACCGTATTCCGGGCTAAGCGAATCGAATGCGGTGGTAAAGAACATCAGCAGCAAGAAGCCGCCACCCAGCAGGGGGAAGACGAACTTGAAGATGATGTTGTGTACGCTGCTGAAAAGCTCGTGGCGGAAGTACCAAATGCAGGCCACGGCGGTGATGCCGTAGTAGAAGCAGATCATCAATCCGAGGGCAGAGATGGTGTCCCACAGAGCGTTCTCAGAAAGGATGCGCGTGACCGTGTAGAAACCGCCCGCTGCAATAGCGGAGGCAATCGTGGCCGTAGACGGCGTGCGGAACTTGGGGCTGATCTTGGAAAAGACCGGAGGCAACGCCTTGTAATAGCCCATCGCCAGCAGCGTACGGGCGGGGCCCACCATCGTGGACTGCAGCGAGGCGAAGGAACTTGAGAGCACAGCGACGTAGATAAGCAGGGCAGCCGAGCCGAGCACGGGGGAGGAGAGCGCAGCGAAGATCGATTCCTGGTTCTCCGGGTTGCCAGCACCCAGGCCTTCATCACCCGTTCCTGCCCACGTGATGACGGCCAAGGCAGTCAGAATGTAGAGGCTGATGATGACCAAGACCGTGATGGTTGCAGCGCGCCCTGGAGTCTTTTCTGGGTCCTTCGTTTCCTCGTTCATCGTCAGCGTGACGTCCCAGCCCCAGAACATGAAGATGGACAAGGAAATGCCGGCCGCGATGAGGGAGAAGTTGCCGATTTCCAGCGTATTAAACCATGAAACTGAAATCGGGGTGAAGTCGAATCCGCCGCCCTTATAAGCGCGCACGATGGCCACGATGTCAAAGACCACAATGGCCATTATCTGGATGGCAACCAGCACGTATTGCAACTTCTGCGTGGAATCTAGGCCACGATAGGAAACCCAGGCTGCGATCGCGATGAAGACCATCGTGGTGGGGATATTAATCCAGAGATTGCGCGTCAGGTCTGCAATTTCGGGGCGGCCTGATATCTGGGCAAGGAAGAGATAGAAGAAGTCCACAGCGACTGCGGCAAGGTTCGAAAGCACCAGGATGGTGGCAGTAATAAGGCCCCATCCGCCCATCCAGCCCACCCAGGGGCCAAAGGCTTTGGTGGCCCAAGTAAACGAGGTACCGGAATCCGGAACCGCATTGTTGAGCTCACGGTAGGCAAAGGCCACCAGGAGCATCGGGATGAATCCCAAAAGGAGGACCGCCGGAACAAACTCGCCCACCGCGGAAATGGTGGGGCCAAGTCCGGAAGTCAGCGTATAGGTCGGCGCGATGCAGCTGATGCCGATGACGACTGCGCCGAGTAAGCCGACGCGTCCGGTAGCCAGGCCTTTGGTGGAGGCGATGTTATCGCCGCTGCCCGGCGTGGGCTGAATCGGTGGTGCAGGAGTGGCACTAGTCATGACTACTCACCGCCTTTCAAAAAGAACTAGGAAATACGGTCTGGTGGTAGGAAGCGATTTGGGCGAAAGCGCCTGCTAGATCGCTTCGTGTTCGGCGCCGGCGTGCATGTAGCCGGCTGGTACGACGACCATAGGGACAGGGATGGAGCGCAGCATTCGCGACGCCGTGCCACCCAAGAAGAGCCGGCCGGGAACCGCGAGGCGAGAAGAGCCAACCACGGCGAGCTCTCCGTCTTGCCAGGTGACGTTTTCCATTGCTGCTTCGACGTCGCGCCCAGTGGCGACGTCGGTTGTGGCGTAACCAGCCGAGAGCATTTCTTCGGCGATATCGCCCAGCTTGCGGTTGGCATAAGCGCGTACCGCATTGGGAACGTCGGTGCCGAGGCCATGCAGATTGGACTCGCCAGGCAGCACGAGCGAAAGCAGGCGCAGCGGAATGCGACGGCGCCGCGCGCGGTCCAAACCAATCGCGATGACATCCGTGGTGCCTGGGCGCGGACCAAACATGGCGGTGATGCGGCTAATCGGGCCGGGGTAGGAGTAGCCGTGTGGCGCGAGAGCGATAGGGACAGTACCGGAGTGCAACAACGTGTTGACCGCAGTACCCATTTGGAAGCGGCCGAAAAGGCCGCCCTTGCGCGCACCAACCACGATCATGTCGCAGTCCAGTTCTTCCGCCGCGCGATTGAGTGCCTCGGCCTCAGACTCGCCAGGGACGATCCGGGCGGTGGCGCGGATGTCACTGGGGATTTCGCCCAGCGCCTCCTGCAACCAACCTGCAATCTGTTCTTCCAGGATGGAGCTGTATCCGCGGTCGTGCGGGTAGACACCGGAGAAGGAATTATTGGCCGGCGCGGCCATGACGATCTCAAGGTTGACGTTGCGGGTTTTGGCAAGGGCGATGCCCAAGCGGAGCGCGTCCTTGCCGTAGTCCGTAGCAACGTAGCCCACCAAGATATGTCCGGTGGCTGCGCGACGATCAAAATCAGAAGCAGACAATATTTAACCCTTATCGGCAATCTTCTGGGCGACGAGCTCGCCCTGGCGGATAGCGCCGTCGACGTGCTGGTAGCCCTCGGCCGCGATGTCGGAGCAGGCGTAGTAGATGGAGCCGGTCGGCTCGTTCTGCAGGTGGCCCCAGCGGGATAGGCCGCCTAGGTCATAAGAGGTGGCGTAGGCGCCGCGGGTCCACTCCTCAGCGGCCATGTCGGAGAGGTAAAACGCGATTGGCTCCTTGGTCTTCGGGCCCAGGTAGTCCGCCATGGCAGAAAGTATGCGCTCCTTGCGCTCTTCTTCTGGCAGGTGCCACATTTCCTCGGCATAAACGTCGGAGACGAAGCCAACCAAGGTGCCGTACTGGTCTTCTTCGCCCTCGGCGGAGGCAGCAAAGTTCTTGCCGTAGTTGGTGTTGTCGTAGACCTCCTGAACCAAACGGCCGCCGCCGAAGCCGGTGCCGGAAAGACCCTCTTCGCGCCAGAAAGGCTTGTCGTAGATGGCGTGGACCTTGATGACCAAGCCCATGGAGATGTGCTGGTGCACGATCTGCTGGTCTCGTGGCAGCGGCGGAACGAAGGAGATGCGGTTGTACAGGTTTGGTGGAACCGCGAGCACGGCGTAGCGCGCCTTCACGGTGACCTTCTCGGAGTAGGCGGTCACCTGGCCAGCAGCGCCGTTGTTGGGCACGCCGTTGCGAACGTCGGCAGCGACCTTATTCAGGTCATCTGCGGTGGTCGGATCAACCTCGGCCCAGTGCAGCTCGCGCACAGGGGTGCCGAGGAAAACATCTTCACCTAGCTCTTCTGCCATGGTCAGCGATACGGACTGCATGCCGCCGATCACGCGGCGGTCCAGGATGAAGTCCTCGTCGACCAAGTTGGAGAAGGAACCTGCGGAAGCAGCCATCAGGACTGCCTGCAGGGTGGAGAAAGCATAGGAAGGCTTGGTGAGCATGCCCGAGGCGACGTAGATGGAGACGTTGTCGATTGCCTCCGGGTCATCAGACAGGCCTTCGAGCCACTTGCGGAAGGAGATGGAGTCCAGCTCCTTCGCACGCGGGTGTGCCCAGGGGCGCGCCGGGTCCATTTCGGCTGCGAGGTCATCCATGATCTTGATGAGGCGGTCCATCTCCGCGATGGTCTTCTCGGAAGCAGGGAAGACGGTGCCCTCGTACTCGTGGCGGGTGCCGTCTGGGGCAACGTAGATGGACTTGCCCTCGCGGTAGCGCTGGAAGGTCTCGAGTCCTAGCTCATCAACGAGCTCGATGAGCCGCGTCTGATCCGGGGAAATCCACTGTCCGCCCAGCTCCACGAAGTGCTCGACGCCCTCGGCATCCTTGACCTTGCCATTCCAGGTACGGCCGCCGACGCGGTCGCGGGCTTCCAGGACTGCGACGGAAAGGCCCTTCTTCTTCAGCGTGCGTGCTGCCATGAGGCCGGCAGGGCCCGCGCCGATGACGACAACGTCGCGCTCGAGGACCGGGTTGGTGTTGGATTCGTTGCTAAATAATGACGACATGGTGGGTTCTCCTGTGTGAAGTGGTGAACATCTTCCTCTACGCGGTGCAGAGGAAACGTCTATGGGAAGATTGTTTGAAAGCTCAGCGCAAAATGAACAATATTCATTTTGTGTTGCGTGTCACTGTATAGGAATCGATGTGACTCTGAATAGAGGTTTGAGCCATGAATTTTTCGCGCGCTAAAGGTCGGCCGCCAAAGGCGCTGGTAAACCGTGAGAAAATTGCCGAGGCCGCTTTAAAAATTGTGGAGGAAAGTGGCTATGCCAAACTCACGATGGCCCGAATTGCCCGCGAAGTGGGGGTGGCGCCGAGCGCGTTGTACAACCATGTACTTAACAAACATGAGTTGCTCATCCTTGTAGAGGATGCGGTTATGGCGCAGGTAGACGCATCGCTTCTCGACGCGGCTTTAGCGGGCGAGGTGAGCGTGCGTCACGCATTAGAGTTCTGGGCGCGTTCCTACCGCGATGTATTCGCGCGGCATTATCCGCTGGTGGAGGTCATTGCTTCTACCCCCGTGTCAGGTGCTCCACGGGCAGTGAAAATGTACGAAAAATTAGCTGAGGTACTGGCATTTGCCGGCGTCGAATCCGCGCAGATTCTGCCGCGGATTATCATGTTGGAGTCCTTCATCTACGGCTCCGCTTTCGACGCTAATGCTCCCCAAGAAATCTTCGAGGTTCCCGAAGACGGTGATGTAGAAGCACCGCATCTGCGCAGCGCCCGGGCTGCATGGCAGGAAAAACTTTCGGCTGCGGCAATTGAAGAGCAAAAAGCCGCCAACCCGTTTGCGGAAGATCCGTTTCAAACGGGTTTGGCGGCGTTATTGGCAGACTTCCTGCCGGCGGTTCCAGGTGAGTAACCGCCATCTAAGTAGGGAAAGGGCGATGGGATAGAAGGCGATTATTCGCCGAATGGGCGAATGCCCGCACGCTCCCAGGCGGCCAAGAAGATGTTTGTTTCTTCCTCAGTGGTAATGGAAACGCGAACGCCCTCATCCAGGTAGCGGCGGATGATGACGCCTTCGTCGGAAAGCTTGCGTTCAACCTCTTCGGCGTCGCCGCGTGGAATCCAAACGAAGTTGCCCTTGGAAGGGCGCGCGCCAATTGCCTCTGCTACGCGCTCGCGCTGCACCTTGGTCTCTTCGACGCGGGCAAGCAGCTCCTCTGCCGAGTTAAGCGCTGCGATGGCAGCCTTTTCTGCCATGTAGGTAACCGTTAGCGGCATGGTCATTAGCTTGAGGCCGTGGATGAGCTCCGGGGAGGCGATGCCGTAACCCACGCGTGCACCGGCAAGGCCGAAGGCCTTGGAGAAGGTGCGGGCGCCCACCAGGTTCGGGTAGTTGAAAATCTCCTCGGCAGAATCCGGGGTATCCTCCGCGTCGTTGTACTCCCAGTAGGCCTCATCGAGGATAACCACGATGTCCTTCGGAACCTGCTTCATGAAGTCACGGAACTCGCCCTTGGTGATGGTGGTGCCGGTTGGGTTATTCGGGTTGCAGAGGATGATGACGCGGGTCTTGTCCGTGATGGCCTCGATTACGGCATCCAAGCCCAAGCGGTCGTCCTCGGTAAGCGGAGTCATCACTGGTTCCGCGCCGGCCATGCGCACGTAGAGCGGGTAAGCCTCGAAGCTGCGCCACGGGAAGATTACTTCGTCGCCAGTGTGGCAGGACATTCCGATGGCCTGCTGAACGATGGCCGAGGCGCCTGCCGCGATGGTGAGGTGATCTTCAGGAACGCCCAGGTACTTAGAAAGCTCAGTGGTCAGTTCTGGGCAGCCATCGATCTGGTAGCGGTTGGTCTCCGCTGCCGCCCGCGTCATTGCCTCGAGCACGGAGGGAAGCGGTGGGTTAGGGATTTCGTTGGAGGAGAGCTTCAGCTTGTCGCCGTCGGACTTGCCGGGCTTGTAATCAGGGAACTTGTTGAGATCAGAGCGAAGCATATGGTTTTAAAACTCCTAACTTTAAAGCGACTTTTAAGAAGTGATAGATAAGAATTAGAACATGTTCCACACGGTAACCGCCATAATGACGATTCCCATGCCGAATACGAAGTAGTTCCACGGGTCATTTTTGAACTTGGAATAAGCGTCGAACTTCTTGAACATGTAGACCGGGACCAGGTAAACGAGGAAAGCCACGAAGATGCCACCGACGACCGAAATCATCGACACGATGGATGGGTTATAGACCGCCACCAGGGTAGTGCCAACGAAGGTGATGAGATAAATGATGTTGAGCAGGCTGCGGTGCGAGATACGCTCAGCCATCTTTGGCGCTGCTAGGCGCAGCAGGTACTCTGTGCCTTCCTCGGTGCCCAGCATGTGGCCGAAGTAGGAGGAGATGATGGCGCACATGACCACAACGGGTGCCATGTAGGCCATGAACGGGGTGCCGGTGACGTTAGCGAAGTAGGACAGTACCGGAATGTTTTGTTCCAGCGCCTCATTCATTCCATCGGCGCCCAAAGCCAGGACGCATGACCAAACAAAGAACATGGTAAAGACCACCAGCAAGATGGCGGTAAGCAGCTCCGTGCGGTCAACGCGCTTGGCGGTCTTCTCGCCATAGGCCGGCTGCATGTCTAGTGCGAACTGAGACAGTGCCGCCATGTGGGAAAAGGAAAATACAAGCACCGGCAGAATCAGCAGGATTCCCTTGAGGATTCCAAAGTCACCTTCGCCGTTGTCGTAGTGCAGGAAGCTCTGAAAATCCCAGCGTGGGATGAGATAGATGGACGTTGCTGCCAAAGCGAAGATGAGCGGATAGACCAGCACCTGGGCCAGCCACAGCATGGGCTTGCGGCCCACGGCGAACGCGCCGGTCATAATGCCCACGCAAAGGATGGCGAGTACCCACCGGTTGATGGAAGGTCCACCCAGTTGGTTGACGATGAAGCTATCGACCGAGTTGGTGATGCTGATGCCGTAAATCAGCACCGTGGGGAAGATAGCGAGCCAGTACAAAATGGCGATAACGATGCCGGAGGTGCGGCCAAAATACTGCGTGGCCAGTTCCAGGACGTCCTTGCCGTGGTCGCGGATGGGCGCGCCACTGACTATTCGGACATAGGTGCGGTGCGAGAAATAGACCAGCGGCAGGATGAAGACCGTGGCAAAGACCAGTGGCCAGAAACCAAATCCACCAGCGTTAAGTGGAAGGAACAAAATTCCTGCGCCGACGGCAGTGCCGAACAGGGTGATGACCCAAGTCATGGTGGAGCCAGCAGGTTTGGCCTCCGTATGCTCAACAGCGGTAGCAACGGTATCGCTCATTGAAAAATCCTTTGTTTGGGGACAGGTTTAGTCGTTGTCAGGCAGCGACAGAGCTTGATCCACAATCACGTTGATGACTGCTGGAATCTGCTTCTCGCGCATAGCCTGCAGGGCGCGCTCGACGGCAGGGCCTGCCTCGGCGTCGGAAGTGACAAGCTCGCCGTGTGCGCCGAAGCCACGGGCGACGGCGGCGAAATCCGGGTTGGAAAGCTGGGTGCCGGAAACGCGATCAGGGAAGTGGTTCTTTTGGTGATCGCGGATGGTGCCGAACTCGCCGTTGGACATCACGACGGTCAAATAAGGAGCGCCGTACTGCAGGGCGGTAGCCAGCTCTTGGCCATTCATCAGGTACTCGCCGTCGCCAGCAATGGCGATGACGGTGCGCTCAGGAAACTCCAGCTTGGTGGAGACTGCACCTGGAACGGAGTAGCCCATCGAGCCATTGCGCACGCTGAACTGGGAGGGGTAGACGTTGGTGTGCATAAACTGCTGCGCCCAGATGCAGTGGTTGCCGGCGCCGAAGGTGTAGATGGAATCCTCTGGGGCCTGCTCCTGAATGGCGCGCATGAGTGATTCGATGTGTGCGGTTCCCTCAGGAGCCGGGCGCCAGTCGGCTTCGTCCTGAACCGTAGAGAAAGCCACCTGCGCCGCGTGCGCATCCGCGAACCACTGCTGCTGGGCAGCAGAGGCCTCGCCCGCATTGATCTCAGATAGCGCTTCGGCGAAGGCTACCGGGCTGGCCAGGATGTGGCGGGTGACGGCTGCGGAGTTGCCACGCAGGCTGGAATCGATGTTGATGAAGAAGTTGCGGTCATTTGCGCCTTGACGCAGCGTGTAGCCGTCAGTCGGGACGTCGCCAAGCACTGCTCCAACGGCGAGTACGAGGTCGGAATTCTCGAGCAGTGCAGCTGCCTTCTCGTCGCGGCCGTAGCCCAGCCAGCCGGCGTTGGCCGGGGAAGAAAAAGGGATGCGGTCGCTGGCGCGGAAATCGTGGACCACCGGAATCTGGTTGGTCTCTGCAAACTCGGTGATTTGGCGTGCGGACTCTGGGGTCCAGCGCGGGCCGCCGGCGAAGATGAGTGGGCGCTCGGCGGAGCGTAGGGCCTCGGAAAGCTCGGCGATATCGCTTGGGGATACTGCGCCGTCTGTCACGTTGATTGGCTGGATAATCTCCCCGTCGAAGTCCATGTGGAGAATGTCCTCCGGCAGGCCCACCACTACTGGGCCTGGGCGGCCCTGCTTGGCCTGGAAGAATGCCTCGGCCACCACGTGGGAAGCACGGGATGAGTCATCGAGGATGAAGACCTGCTTGGTCTGGGTGCCAAACCAAGCCTTTGGGTCGAACTCCTGGAAGGACTCACGGTCACGGTCGGGGAAGGGAATAAGGCCCACGAAGAGGACCATCGGGGTGGAATCCTGCCAGGCGGTGTGAATGCCAACGAAAGCATTGGAGGCGCCTGGGCCGCGGGTGACCATTGCGACGCCCGGCTCACCGGTGGCCTTGCCGTGTGCCTCTGCCATGTAGGAGGCGCCGCCTTCCTGGCGGGTAACGATGGCTTCGATGGGGCTGTCATAGAGCCCATCAAGTACTGGCAGGAAGCTCTCGCCTGGGACGAGGTATGCGCGCTTGACGTTGTGTGCTGCGAGAGATTCAGCGATGGCGGTGCCAACATGGCGACGAGTCATAGTTTTCAGACAATCCTTCTTTTGTGATTGGTGCAACAATTTCACCCTATTGTGAAGGACTTTCGTCCATGTTGTCTAATGCGTAAGATTTTTCAAATCCATGCCCATTGGTAATAGCTCGTGTTAAATGAAGTTTTATGGATTACACGAGGGCGAAATATTTCTTGGCGCTCGCGCGCACCGGTTCCGTGACCACCGCGGCAGAGCAATTGAGCATCACCCAGCCGGCGCTAAGCCGCCAGCTGCGGCGCTTTGAGGGGGAGCTGGGGCTCGAGCTTTTCGAACGCGCAGCTGGGGTGCTGCGTCTCAACGAGGCGGGCAAGGCATTGATTCCCGTGTGCCAGCAATTGGTGGCAGATAATAACAGGGCTACGCAGGCGGTTTCGGCGCTGCAACGTGGCGAGATGCGCACCTTGCAAGTGGCGGCAACGCCGACGACCATCTCGACGATCTTGGCGCCTTTCATCGTTGACGCGCGCGAGGACATTCCGCTTCTGACCACGCTGGCGGTCGAGCACTACGAGGTGTACCAGGCGCTAGATACCACCGCCGATGTGGTGGTGACGCCAATTCCAGTAAAGGAGGGGCTTGATTCCGTTCCGCTGGGGGAGGCCACTATCCGGGCTTGGGTAAACAAGGAGCACCCTCTAGCGGGCCAAGACAGCATTGAGGTGGAGGACTTGGTCACTCATCGCCTAGCCATGTCAGGCCGGCGCAGCGTCTCGCGCGGGCTCTTCGATGCCTTTGTAGGGCGCAGCCACGCTGTGCTTGGCGACGTCGTCGAGTGTGAGGACACCGTTACGCTCATCGCCCTCGCGCGAGCCGGGCGCGCAATCGCCATCTCCAGTGCTCTGCAGGCTCACGACGCGGTAGGCCTGCGCATCTGCAACGCGGAGGAGATGCTAGGCGGTGTGCCCCTGCACGCGGCTTGGCGTAGCGGGCACTTCGCCGCCGCGGAAATCCATGCCGTGGTCACGCGCCTCCAGGAGTTTCTGGGAATTAACCCCGCCGATGGCGTTCGTGCCAGCTAAAGACGCAGATCCACCTTCTCGTTGGCGGCGATTTCTTCTAAACGCTCGGCAGTGCACATGCCGGCGACAATCACGGCGGAGCCTCCACATGCGAGCGGTTCGAGAATCAACTTCTTAAAGGAATCCTTGTCCTTCCACCCCGCGGACATTACGCGTTGGGCAGGGCCGGCGGCAGGATAAAGCTCCGGTAAAGCGGTGGTGGGGCCATAGAACTGATCACCGTAGAAACGCACGGTGGGCCCAAAATCAATGGCGCCGGCGGGCAATTCGCCGCCAGATTCGATGACGCCGCGCCCGAATGGATCATCGGTAACGAGCACAACATCGGCGCCTGTGAATTCCTCGCTCAACTCTGCAAAGCCCTCGGGCGCGGCAAAAATAACATCGGGGCTTGCGCCGTCTAGCTCGGCGCGCGTGAACGCTGTGTCGACGCCGGCAGCAATGGCACCCAAAGCGATAACTGCGGGCTGCCAGGAAACAGGAAGGTCGAGGAAAATGAGGGAATCGGAAGCGAGCTCAAGCTCTTCTAAGAGCATGTTGGCAATCTTGGAGACCCAGTTATCCAAGGTCTGTGCGGAAAAATCCATGCGCGCGCCGGTGGCTTCGTTGTAGAAAGTCAGGCGCGGCGCTGCGGCATCTGCGGAAAGTAGGTGCTGAAGCATATCCATGTCCGCCCATGGTAGGTGACTGAGCCTTTGCGCGGCAGGGAATGCTTTCACACCACGGTCCTAGGCCCCCGAGCGCCCCGGAAGGTGAGTGATAGGGATACTCATTTTCTAACATTAAATGGCAACTACCTGCCAAAAAAATTGGGGAACGATCCCTAAGAAAAGCCAGGAACCTTTTGGATTAGGTCCCTGGCTTGAGAATTACTTAGTTTGTGTGGCGTTTAGTTTACGCAGCGCGGGCCCTCGCCGCCGGCGTCGATTTCCGGGGCAACCTCTGCCGCGCCCATGTCGCTGCCTGGGGTGCCGACCTGCTCGCTCGGTGCGGTGTCGGTAGGTTCTGCGTCCTGTGCTTCCTTGTCGGACGGGCCTTCGTAGTCGTCGTAAGCCACGACGACAAAGGTGTTTTCATCCAGCGACGGGCTGGACGTAACCGGCAGACCGCCGAGCTGCTCAGCCAAGTCTTTGGCGCGTTGATCGTTCTCATCCGCGGCGACAACCTGGGACTCGTAGTACAAGCCCGGCTCGGCATTGCTGGTCTGGCCGACCTTGTATCCCACGCCAGTCAGCCACGTGCCAACGCCGGAGGCCAGGCCGTCGATGCTGCCCGCGTTGAGCACGTTGACCTCGATGCCATCGGCCACTGGCTTTTCGGAAGGGTTGGAGCCTGCCTCTGCGCTTGACGACGCCGCGGCTTCCTCCGTCTGCTCCGCAGTCTTGGCGAGGTCATCCATAAACTTATGGACCTCTTGCTTGTTGATGGTCACGACGGACTCACCGTAGTCACCCACGCCGTCGATGGAGGTCACCGGAATGGTGGTGAAGGTGACGTTGCCGCCGGCCAAGCCCGAAAGCTGGGTGACCAACCCCATGACGTCCCAGCCCTCATCGATGACTACAGAGCGTTCGATTGCGTCAGCAATCTTGGAGAGCTTATTCGGGTTAGCTAGGGTGCCAGAGGAGAGCACCTTGGAAACCAAGGAAGCCATATATGCCTGCTGGCGCACGATGCGGTCCAAGTCGCCGCGCGGAAGCTCGTAACGCTGGCGGACGAAGGACAGGCCCTGGGCGCCGTGGAGGGTCTGGCGGCCCTTTTTGAAATCAGCGCCAGACATGACGTCCTTGACGTCGTTGTTCAAGCACACGTCGACGCCACCGACGGCGTCGGTAAGCAGCACGAAGCCCAGCAGGCCGACCTCAGCGTAGTGATCGATGTCGATGTCTGTGAGCGAGCGCACCATGCTGATAAGTCCCTGGCGGCCGGCCTCCACGCCCTGCTGCTCGATCTCCTTCGCGGAATGCGGCTTCTTCTTGCCTTCAGCCTCTGCCTCGGCGTTTTCTTGCTCTAGCTCTTCGACCTTGTCCGTCTTGTGGTTGGCGAAAACGCCGTTAATCTTGGTGTTTCCAAAATCGCCGTCGTCGACGTAGGTATCGCGCGGAATCGAAACCGCAGTTGCACGGGAGCCGTCATCCGGGATGCGGATGATCATGATTGTGTCGGTGTTTTCCTCGCCCTCGTCCACACCGGCGTGCAGGTCCGCCAGTTCCTTCTCCGATAGTGGGTTACCCTTGGCATCCGTGCGCGAATCCTTGCCCACCAGCAAGATATCCATCGCGCCATCTTCGGTGTCTGCCTTAAAACCACCCTTGTTGCCTAACGCGAGGTTAGAGACAGAGGACATGCCATCTCCCACGCGGCCCACGGTGGCATAGCCAACGCCAGAGAACACCAAGATTGCCGCCGACACAAATGCCATGATGGCCTTCAGGGGCTTGGACCCCTGTTGCTTTACCGCCGTCGCCGAATTGGGCGAGGGCGAGATGGCGCGGGAACGACGCTGCTTGTCTGACTTTTTCTCAGAAGACACAGGTGGAGGACTTTCTAATTGTGGCGTTCAAAGGTGGCAGCAAGCAAGGTGGCTTCTCTCGGTGCTTGCCGTGTAGCCAAGTTAGGGCTGATCTTGTGACAGTTTAGGCGAGAAGATAAAGAAATCGTGATCTATACATGATTTTTGTCAAGCTTGTAGTGTCTTGGCAGTAACCTAGCAGCGAGTATGGGTACGCTAAGCAGCATTGTGAACACAGATAACGTAACTGCCCTCGCAGTGGTCACGGTGACGTATTCGCCGGGCCATTACCTCGGGGATTTCCTTAAATCGCTGGAAAGCGCAACCAACCGGCCCACGGCTGTGGTCTTGGCGGATAACGGCTCCACCGATTCAGTGCCGCAGGCCGCGGCTGCTGGCCGTGACGACGTTGTGTTTTTAGACACGGGCGGCAACATCGGTTACGGCGGCGGAATGAATGCCGGCGCGCGGCTCGTCAGCTCTGGCGCGCTGGGTGAGGTCGATGAAGAGTTCTTCCTCATCAGCAACCCAGACGTGACTTTTACTCCTGGAGCTTTGGATAAGTTGGTGGAGTGCGCGCGCCGGAATCCACAAGCCGCAGCCGTAGGCCCGCGCATCGTGGAACCGGATGGCTCGTATTATCCTTCCGCGCGTGCGATCCCCACATTGACCACCGGCATCGGCCACGCCCTGTTTGGCACCATCTGGCCTAGCAACCCGTGGTCGCGTGCCTATCGCAATGACGCCGATATGTCCGTTGAGCGCGAGGCGGGCTGGCTTTCGGGTTCCTGCCTTTTGGTGCGGTGGGATGCGTTCCAGCAGATCGGCGGCTTTGACGAGCGCTACTTCATGTACATGGAAGACGTCGATCTGGGCGACCGTTTTAGTCGTGCGGGCTGGAGCAACGTCTTTTGCCCTGAGGCAATCATCACCCATGCCAAAGGGCACTCTACCCAGGCGCACGCGGGTGCGATGCTGCGAGCCCACCACGACTCGGCCTACCGCTTCCAAGCGGACCGCCATCCGCAGTGGTGGCAAGCGCCAGTCCGACTGGCGCTCAAGGCCGGGCTGCGGTTGCGCGGGTTTGCTCTAAGCGCCCTAGCGTGCCGCAGCAGTAGCTAAGCGCCTTGGGCGTATACACTGACCCCGATAAAACACGTCGATTTATTCGCATAAGGAATTCTTCTATGAGTCAAGCAGCTGTCCAATGGGGCGCTTCTACCGATGCCGTCATCCTCGTCGGTGGCCGTGGAACCCGCCTGCGCCCGCTGACCATCGGCACCCCAAAGCCGATGCTGCCGACTGCTAACTATCCGTTCCTGCAGCACCTTCTTGCCCGCATCAAGGCTGCGGGCATTACCCACGTGGTGCTGTCGACGTCGTTTAAGGCAGAAGTCTTCGAAGAGTACTTCGGTGACGGTTCCGATATGGGCCTGGAAATCGAATACGTAGTAGAAGAGACCGCGCTGGGTACCGGCGGTGGCATCCGCAACGTCTACGACAAATTGCGCCACGATACCGTGATGGTCTTCAACGGCGATGTTCTCTCCGGCATGGACCTGGGCGGCATCTTGCAGACCCACCACGAAAAGGACGCGGACGTTACCATGCACCTGCTCAACGTGGCAGACCCGCGCGCCTTCGGCTGCGTTCCGACTGACAGCAACGGCCGCGTGACGGCGTTTTTGGAAAAGACCGAGGACCCGCCAACGAACCAAATTAACGCTGGCTGCTACACGTTCAAGCGGAAAGTCATTGAGGCCATTCCGGCTGACCGCGTGGTCTCCGTTGAGCGTGAGACCTTCCCGAGCCTGTTGGAGTCCGGCCGCTTGGTGGTAGGCCACGTGGACAACTCCTACTGGCGCGATATGGGCCGCCCAGATGACTTCGTGCGCGGTTCCTCCGACTTGGTTCGCGGCATTGCTCATTCGCCGCTGTTGGAAGGCCACACCGGTGAGTCCATCGTCGATGAGTCTGCGGGAATCGCCGGCGGCGTGCTGTTGCTTTCTGGCACTGCGATTGGCCGCGGCTCCGAGGTCGGTGCAGGCTCGCGCCTGGACGGCACTGTTGTCTTTGACGGCGTGACCATCGAGCCGGGGGCAATCATCAGCAACTCGATTATCGCTTCGGGCGCGCATATCGGTGCCAACGCACACATCGACAACTGCGTCATTGGTGAGGGGGCTGTCATCGGCGCGCGCTGTGAACTCAAGGGAGGCATGCGAGTCTTCCCAGGCGTGCAGATTCCGGATGCCGGCGTCCGCTTCAGCTCTGACGCTTAAAAAGGGCAGACATTTAAGCTATCTCTCCCACGACCCGTTTCCTTTTAAGGGGGCGCAGGTGGTGGGAGTTTTCGCTTTTTAGCTGGTCTTTTACGGTTTTTGTTTGCTGGGTAGCTTGTGCGCGCAGAGATCCAGCAGATCGGCTTAGATGGTGGCGACACGCCGATCAAACCTTGGAATTGTTCACAGGAATATGAAGCACCACTACATATAGTACCCCCAGGACTTACCCCCAGAGGGGGATCTATGTGACGGATGTGAAAGTTGGGGATCGTGTGCTGCGTTTTTGGCGAGAATCCCCGGAAGGCCCCGTTTTCGGGTTGACGATATTTAGTGATCCGGTGTGAAATAACATCAGTGTAATCAAGCGCATCGGCGACGCCTCCGCCAAACTTTGGCTTCGGTGTAAGGTCGGTGCAACTTAGAAGAAACTACCCAACCTCGGAGAAAGGAATTAGCGTGGAGAAAAACTCAAATAATGGCGCTATTCTCCGTGGCGGTGCTGCCGCAGAGATGTCTCTCGATGAGCTTTTTGGCGCCGTCGAGCAGGAGTGGCAAGACCAGGCACTGTGCGCGCAGACTGATCCTGAAGCCTTCTTTCCGGAAAAGGGAGGCTCCACCCGCGAAGCCAAGCGTATCTGCCAGGCTTGTGCGGTGCGAGATGAGTGTCTCGAGTATGCACTTGAGCATGACGAGCGCTTCGGAATCTGGGGCGGACTGTCTGATCGTGAACGCCGCCGCCTCAAGCGTGAGATTGGTTAACCTCCGGCTAGGGAGACCTTTCTTCTTAAATCCTTCACCTCTATCTATGTTTAGTGCCATCTGGCGCTAGGGCGTGGATTGTGGTGGAGGATTTTTGCTTACCAGCTAAACCGAGGATCAACGTCCTGTGGATCAAGGTTGAGGTAATTGGCCACCAACGCAGTTAGAACCGTGCCGAGTAGCTCGGCGCGTTCGCTAGATGTTTCGACACGCTCCTCGATGGGCATCCGGAAAATTACCATGCGGGCACGTGTTGGGTGGCCGGCAGCATCAACGCCAGCGGGGACAACCCGGCCTAAAGGTACAGGGCCGTCGGCGATGATCTCTTCCGGCAGGACCGTCATATCAGCAGAAAGCCGCATGCGTGGAACCGTGTCCACCGCCAAGTCCAATCCGGCGAGCTGCTCTGCAAAAGCATTCTGGATGGGGGCATAGGCCTCGAGCACGGCCATGTCGAAGCGCTCGCTCTTGCTACGGAACCGCGGCGTCGATTGTGGCAAAAGCGGTCCGTGCATGCCCCTTCCGCGGCGGTCGCGGAACGGACGAGTGTGGGGGCGGCGCATGGTCATGCCCGTGATTTTAAGGTTTCACATGACCATTTTCGTGCGGGGCGCGCCGAGTTTCGACTATTCAAATCTCAACTAAAGGTTTAGACTCATTGCCGTGAATCATTCTCGTCATTGCTCTCGTCCAGGCTGCGGCAAACCCGCCGTGGCAACTTTGACCTACGCGTATTCACAGCAGACGGCCGTCGTAGGCCCGCTCGCGGAGGAGACTGATCCGCATAGCTGGGACTTGTGCGAAAAGCACAGCTCCCGCATCACCGCTCCCATCGGCTGGGAGATGGTGCGCGTGGACCGCATTGAGCTTGAGGAAGAAGACGACCTCATGGCCCTGGCCGAGGCAGTTCGCGAGGGCGGGCGCGTCACCACCGGGCTAGTGGAAGATGGTTCGGGCTCCGGCCAAGACCCCATCGACTACGCCGCCAACTTTGATGGCGCCGATCCTGATAGCTCCAACCATCCGGTCTTCCGCACGCGCCGCGTAAGCGAGGCAAAGCAGCGTCGCCGGGCACACTTGAGCGTCGTGCCTGACGACGCCCCGACTCCGGACGTCTCCGAATCCGCCGCGGCTGGCCGTCATCGCTTGAAAGAGGACTAGTTTTAGGCCACGGCTCCAGTATTTGGTGCTGGGGAAAGAGTACTATTGCAGGTTATGCGTACTCGTGAACAGCTAAACGCCGTTATTAAGGCCTATGACGTCCGTGGCGTCGTGGGTGAAGACATTGATGAGAATTTCGTCCGCGACACCGGTGCCGCTTTCGCGGCTATTTTGCGCGAAGAAGGCGAGAAGACGGTGGCTGTGGGCCACGATATGCGTCCTTCTTCGCCGGCGTTGTCTGCTGCCTTTGCTGAAGGCGTAGCTTCGCAGGGCCTAGACGTGGTGAAGTTGAACTTGACCTCCACTGATGAGCTCTACTTTGCAGCAGGCTCCATGGAATGCGCTGGTGCGATGTTTACCGCCTCGCATAACCCAGCCAAGTACAACGGCATCAAGCTTTGTCGCGCTGGTGCTGTCCCAGTGGGCCAGGAGACCGGCTTGGAAGCAATCAAGGACATGCTCGTAGATGGTGTTCCAGCCTACGACGGCGCCGCAGGTTCCGTCTCCGAGCGTGAGGTCCTGCCTGACTACGCAAACTTCTTGCGCTCTTTGGTTCCGCTGGAGTCTTCCCGCCCGCTCGTTGTGGCCGTGGATGCAGCAAACGGCATGGGCGGACACACGGTTCCGGCGGTCTTCAAGGGCCTTCCTTTTGACGTGCGCGAGCTGTTCTTCGAGCTAGATGGCACCTTCCCGAATCACGAGGCTAATCCTTTAGACCCGAAGAACCTCGTGGACCTGCAAGCTTTTGTAAAGGAGCAGAAGGCAGACATCGGTCTCGCCTTCGATGGCGACGCCGATCGCTGCTTCGTGGTCGATGAAAACGGCGATGCAGTTTCGCCTTCTGCTATTTGTGCACTTGTCGCGGAGCGCTACCTCAAGAAGTTCCCAGGCTCGACCATCATTCACAACCTGATTACCTCCAAGACGGTCCCGGAGCTTATCGCTGAAAACGGCGGCAAGGCTGTGCGTACCCGCGTGGGTCACTCCTTCATCAAGGCCCAGATGGCCAAGGAGAAGGCTGCCTTCGGCGGTGAGCACTCTGCGCACTACTACTTCCAGGAGTTCTGGAACGCGGACTCGGGCATGCTCGCTGCGATGCACGTGCTAGCTGCGTTGGGCGAATCCGATAAGCCGCTTTCTGAACTCATGGCGCAGTACTCGCGTTATGAAGCTTCTGGTGAGATTAACTCCACCGTGGAGGATCAGAAGGCTGCTACGCAGGCAGTGCTCGACGGTTTGGCTGAGGAGATTGAGTCCGTCGATGAGCTCGACGGCGTGACCGTGGAGCTGAAAGGCACCGATGCGTGGTTCAACGTGCGTGCTTCCAACACTGAGCCGCTGTTGCGCCTGAACGTCGAGGCAAAGACTGCTGATGAGGTCGATGCCATCGTGGAGAAGGTTCTCGGCATCATCCGCGCTTAGGCGCTTTCCCCGTGCGGGCGCCTTCGCGCAGGCCGTCTTTCTGCGCGTACCGTTTCCTGTAAATAGTGAACCCAAACAGGCTAGCTGTGCCAGCCTATTTGCAAGAAACGGTACATTCGCGGAGGCTGAGCCGCGGGTGAGCGCCGCCCTAGCCGAGCCGCAGGGCGTGGCCGCGCCGCAAAACACAAAAAGCGCCAGCACAATGCTGGCGCTTTTATGCGGGAAAATTAGCCGCGGGAGTGGGTAACCATGTCCTCCCACTCGACGTACTTCTTGCGCTCGCGGCCTTCTGCCTCACCAAGCGCACGCTCGGCAGCGTCGAGGTTCTTCCAACCATCCCAGGTCAGGAACTCGATGCCTGCTTCGGACAAGGTTGCGGTGATGTCCTCGTCGGAGGAGTGGGAAAGCTTGCCAGCCTCGGCGTCCTCGAGCAACATACCGATGGTCTCCGTTGCATCAGACTTGGTGTTGCCAATAAGTCCGACCGGGCCACGCTTGATCCAGCCCGTGGCGTAAAGGCCCGGAACGATGCTGCCGTCCTGCTCGATGACGTGGCCACCATCGTTGTTGATGACGTTTTTGTCGGTATTGAAAGGAACGGTATCGATGGCATCGGAACGGTAGCCTACGGCGAGGTAAACAGCCTGGACAGGCCACTCGGTGAACTTGCCGGTGCCGCGAACGTTGCCGTCACCAGTCAGCTCCGTGCGTTCGGTCTTGATGCCGGTGACCTTGCCGTTCTCGCCGAGGATTTCGACCGGCTGCTCGAAGAGGTGAATCTGCAGGGTGTGCGGCGCATCCTTCGGCTCGCGGATGGCGTAGCCCTCGAGGGTCTGGCAGACCAGATCCTGGGACTTAGAGTTTGCACGTGCTTCGAGAGAAGCTTCGTCGTAGTCGATGTCTTCTGGGTCGACAACAACGTTGATGGTCGGGGAGTGGTCCAGCTCCTTGAGCTCGAGCGGAGTGAACTTAGCCTGTGCGGGGCCGCGGCGGCCGAAAACGCGGACCGTTTCAGCCTGGTTCTTGGCCAGGGAGTCATAAACATTGTCTGGGATTTCGGTGACCTTGAGCTCGTCGCCGGTCTTCGCCAAGATGCGGGCGACGTCGAGTCCAACGTTGCCCACGCCCACGACGGCTACTTCCTTTGCGCTGAGATCCCACTCGCGGTTGAAGCGGGGGTTGCCATCGTAGAAACCAACGAACTCGCCTGCGCCGTGGACGCCTTCGAGGTCTGCGCCTGGGACGTCGAGGTTGCGGTCGCCGACAGCGCCGGTTGCGAAGACGACTGCGTCATAATGCTCCTGTAGCTGAGCCACGGTGAGGTCGCGGCCGATGTGCACGTTGGAGATGAGGCGAATTTGCTCGGTTTCCAAAACGCGGTGCAGGGAGTTGACGATGCCCTTGATGCGTGGGTGGTCCGGCGCCACGCCGTAGCGGATCAGGCCGAAGGGAGCTGGCATCTGCTCGATGAGATCGATCTCAACATTGCCACCGGTCTTTTTAACCAGGATGTCAGAGGCGTAGATGCCTGCTGGGCCAGCGCCGATGACGGCTACCTTCAGTGGGGCTTGCGACATGTCAGTAGTGGGCCTTTCCTCAAGATTCTTACGGAATATTGGAACGACTAGCGCTAAACGCTAAAAGCTATCGTTCAGGTACTGGTCGTAATACTAGTCGTTCTAATTCCTTTTATGAATATTAGACTGATTAGTCTGCTGAAACTTCGTGAGCGTGGGGTTTATTGAACCGCGTTAACGTAAATCCGGCAACCTGGTTATTTAGATTCTTCCAGCTTGGCGATGTTGTCGCAGGTCACATTGTAAAGAGTGGTGAAATTAATCCGAACCGCTTTGTCTATTGAGGTTAGACAGGTAGGTTTTTGGCAACCACTACGAAAGGCAATTGTTCACCGCCATGACTACCGCAACGAAACCTACCGCCAAGTCTCGTACGCGCAAGCCAGAAGGACAATGGAAAATCGACGGTACAAAGCCGCTTAACGCGGACGAGGAGATCAAGCGCGAGGACGGTGGTCTCTCCGCCCGCCAGCGTGTCATCGATATCTACTCCAAGCGGGGCTTTAAGTCCATCCCGCCGGAGGACCTTGCGCCGCGTTTTAAGTGGCTTGGCCTTTATACCCAGCGCAACCAGAATCTGGGAGGCGAGCAAACCTCCAAGCTCAGCAATGCGGAGCTGCAGGATGAGTACTTCATGATGCGCGTGCGCTTCGACGGCGGCCGCGTCAGCCCACAGCAGCTGCGCACGGTGGGGGGAGATCTCGCGGGATCATGCGCGTTCCACCGCGGATTTCACGGACCGCCAAAACATCCAGCTGCACTGGATTCAGATTGAGGACGTCCCGGGTATCTGGGAAAAGCTGCGCGCGGTGGGCCTCGATACTTTGTTGGGCTGTGGCGACGTTCCCCGCGTCATCTTGGGCTCGCCGGTGGCGGGAGTCGCGGAAGACGAAATCATCGACGCCACCCCGGCCATCGATGACATCGTGGCTAACTACCTCCCGCGCGAGGAGTTCCACAATCTCCCGCGCAAGTTCAAGACGGCCATTTCGGGCAATCGCCGGCAGGACGTTACTCACGAGATTCAGGACATCGCGTTCGTCGGCGTCGATCACCCCGAGTACGGCCCTGGTTTCGACTGCTTCGTCGGCGGCGGCTTGTCCACGAATCCCATGCTTTCCCAGTCCTTGGGCGCTTGGGTGCCGCTTGAGCGTGTACCGGAGGTGTGGGCCGGCGTGGCTCGCATCTTCCGCGATTATGGCTACCGCCGCAATCGCAATCGAGCGCGCCTGAAGTTCCTAGTCGCGAAGTGGGGCATCAAGAAGTTCCGCGAGGTGCTAGAAAATGAGTACTTGGACGCCCCGCTTGCCGACGGCGAGCCCCTTACCGTCGAGCCTGGCTCCCGCGACCACCTCGGCGTGCACAGACAAAAGGATGGCAACTTTTATCTCGGCGTCAAGCCCACCGTAGGCCACGCCACGGGCGAGCAGCTCATCGCTATTGCCGACGTCGCGGAGCGTTTCGGCATTACCCGCATCCGCACCACGCCGATGAAGGAACTTCTCTTCCTCGACGTCAAGGAAGCCGATATTCCGGCTCTTTCGCGGGCGCTCGATGAGACCGGTTTGTACTCACAGCCATCTGAGTTCCGGCGCGGCGTTATTTCCTGCACCGGCTTGGAGTTCTGCAAGCTTGCGCACGTGACCACGAAGGCCCGGGCGATTGAGCTGGTGGACATCTTGGAAGACACCTTGGGCGACCTCGACGTGCCGATTTCCATTGCGCTCAACGGCTGCCCGAATGCTTGCGCGCGTTCCCAGGTCTCGGATATCGGACTGAAAGGCCAGATAGTCACCGATTCCGAAGGAAACCGTGTTGAGGGCTTCCAGGTGCATCTGGGTGGCGCGCTCGGGCTCTCCCCGGACTGGGGGGCGCAAGCTGCGCGGGCACAAGGTCATCGCGGATGAGGTCCCAGACTATGTCATCCGGTTGGTGCAGAAATATAAGGAGCAGCGCGAGGAAGGCGAGCAGTTCCGCCACTGGGTCCTGCGCGCAGATGAGGAGGATCTGCAGTGAATTTTCGTCGCGAGCCGAATCCGAACCGCAACCATCCGATGTACTGCCCCTACTGCGGCGGCATGAACCTCTTTCCCGATGAGGAAGGCGATTTCGCTTGGAAGTGCTGCGAGTGCCTGCGTATCTTTTCCGTGATGTTCCACGGTCAGGATGATGCGCCGGTAGCACCTGCCAAGGCGGTTTCTTCCAACGAGGCGTTGCAACGATCGCTGCAACGTCGCGGGCATCTGTCTACGGCTAAGCAGGATGCAAGCGCGGGGAGCAGACGATGAGCGCACTGATTACGCTTTCACATGGTTCGCGCCATCCAGAGGCAGCTCTTGGTATTGAGGCTTTGACGCGAAAGGCGGCGGCGCTTGCCGGCACCACATCTTATGAAGCGGCTTACCTCGATTTTCACGAAACTGACCTGGAAGCTGCAGCACAACGAGTAGCTGCCGCGGGGCAGAGGGAAGCGGTGGTCGTGCCACTGCTGTTTACGCAGGGCTATCACCTGCGCGTGGATGTGCCGGAAGCGATCGATCGCGCTGCACATTCCGCCGGGCTGCGGCTGCTGCAAGGAGAAGGCTTAGGCACCGGTGCCGACATCGCGGAGCTCTTAGCAGCGCGTGCGATGGCGCCGCAGACAGGTAAGAAGCCACAGCATCTCGTCATCTATGCCGTGGGCTCTTCGGACGAGAAGGCGAATAGCGCTGTGTGCGACCTCGCTGCGAATGTAGAAAGCCTCACCCATCTGCCTACCTCGGTGGTGTTTGCAACACGTGGTGGGAAAGAGGGCGTCGCCAAGCAGGTGCGCCGCCAAGGCGAGGTGCGGGTGCTGCCACTGTTTAGCACGGCAGGGCTGTTGCTGGACCTGCTCGCGGATTCCCCTGCACAAGTAGACTCCCCGCTAGGCACTGACCTTGCTGGGGTTGTTGCTGACCGTTTTGCCCATGTAGCGGGCTTGTCCACCCAGACTCACATGCTTGCACAGATCGGATAAAAAATGCGGTCGTTCATTCTGATTGCTCTAGCCGGCGCTGCGGCACAGCTTGTCGACGGCGGAATTGGCATGGGCTTCGGCGTAACCTCCACGACCATGCTGCTCTTGGCTGGTCTTGGGCCGGCACAAGCCTCTGCGGTGGTGCACACGGCGGAACTCGGAACGACGCTGGTATCAGGGATTAGCCATTGGCGCTTTGGAAACGTGCATTGGCCAACGGTATTCAAGCTCGGGCTGCCCGGGGCGCTCGCGGCCTTTCTGGGGGCGAGCGTGTTGTCTAATATCTCGACTGCGGCTGCGGCGCCGATAACCGCGTTAATTCTTGCAGGCATTGGAACCAACCTCGTGTGGCGTTTCGCGCGCCTGCAAAAGAAGCCTTCGGCCTATCGCAGCAAGCATTCCGCGGGATTTCTAGCCGGCCTAGGGATAGTCGGCGGATTCGTCGATGCCACTGGCGGCGGTGGATGGGGTCCGATATCCACCTCGACGATGATGGCGATCGGTAAAGAGCAGCCGCGGCGCATCGTGGGAACCGTTAATACGGCGGAATTCCTGGTGACTTTCGGCGCGACTGCCGGGTTCCTGGTGGGGCTGTGGAATGACATCGTGGCTAATTTGGCAGCGGTGATTGCGCTGCTGGTTGGCGGGGCGGTTACGGCACCGATTGCCGCTTGGTTGATTTCGCGCGTTAACCCGGTGGTGCTGGGCGGTTTTGTCGGTACTGCAATTGTGGCGCTGAACATCGGCAAGGTAATAAGCGGGGCTGAAACCTACTTCGGTTGGGCCATCGCGCCTTGGTTCGTGGTGGCTGTGCAGATCCTCGTGGTTGTAGCGGGAGTGGCTGCTACGGCGATTGGTGCTCGACGCACACGTGCGGCGCGCACTGCTGAAGAAGCAGCCGAGGAGGCAGAGCGTGAAGCGCATGCGGCATTCCACGCTGCGGTGCCACACCGCCCGCGCGGGGGCCGCGGCTTCAAGGTGGTGGCGCAAACTGCCCCGGAGCTCAGCCGGACCAAGGAGTACTGGCCGCTGCAGGCGAACTAAGCCAGGTGGCGTTTACTGCGCATCCTGGCTGTTTAGCCCGGCGACCTCGCCGATGACGAAGACCGCGGGCGGGGCAACCTGCTCTTTGCTGACAGTCTCCGCGAGATCCCCGAGGACGCACTTGTAGACCCTTTCGCTGGCCATTGTGCCCTCCTGGATGATGGCCACAGGCGTCGATGCGCAACGACCGCCATTGATAAGCGCCTGGGCGATGGCTGCAGAATTCTTCACGCCCATGATGATGCTGAGCGTAGCCCCCGATTGCGCTAGCGCTTGCCAATCCACCAAAGACTTGGCGTGGCCTGGCGGCAGGTGACCGGAAACCACTGTGAATGCATGGACAATGCCGCGCTGGGTGACGGGCACGCCTGCCAAAGCAGGAACCGAGATGGCGGAGGTAACGCCAGGGATTACTTCCACCGGAATGGACGCGGCGGTAAGTGCCTGCAGTTCCTCAAAACCGCGGCCGAAGACATACGGGTCGCCGCCTTTCAAGCGGGCTACTTTTCGGCCGGCGAGCGCATGCTCGATGAGGAGCTCGTTGATCTTTTCTTGGGAGGTTTGGCGCTTATACGGCAGCTTGGAGACATCGATGAGTTCTTTGCTTGCAACGTCGCAGAGCTTGTCCAGCTGCTGCACTGGACCCAGGTGATCCGCCAAGATAATCTCCGCCTCTTGCAAGGCGTGCATTCCACGTACCGTGATGAGGTCCCACGCGCCGGGGCCGCCACCAATCAAAACGACGGGGTGAATCTGCGGACTTTCTGCTGCAAACATGCTGGTTGATTCTAGTTGAGGTATTTCACCTCACGTGCAAAAAGGGATTATATACCTGGGGTTTTATTCATAATTGGCTGGGGAAGTTCTAATAAGCACTACTGCGTGTCCGAGGGCCAGACTATGCTCGGCGGCATGGATAGTGCTTACTATGATGGCGCAGCTTATGACCCAGAAACCGTGCGTTATTTCGACGTCGCTCATGAAGGAGCCCAAATCAGGGTCTTAGGCGGTGCTATCTCGCAGTTGGCCGGTCTTTTGGGCGGGGCTAAACCGCGCTGCCTGGTCATTTTGCCTACTGATCAGATAGCCCGCGCGGCTGCCTATACAGCGGTAGGGCTGGCCGAGCCAGCGCGCATTCCGTTGGTGGTGGCGGAATCGCTCCCGCACTTTGTTGGAGCCTTGGATGTTGTCGTGGTGGTAGGTGAGCGTGCGGAGTGTGACTGGGCCTCCCGTGCACTTATTGCTGCGGATAAGAGGGGAGCCGCAACTGTACTGGTCGGGCCCTCGCGCGGTCCACTCGTGGAGGACGCTCCCGAGTCCACCTTTGTGGCGCCCACTTTGCCCACGGCGGAGGGCGCCTCGCCGGCTCGGTTCATCGCCGCGCTGTATGCGGTGGCTGCGGTCCTCGAAGAAGAAGGGGAGCTCGTAGCCCGCAGGTTGGAGGAAGCCGCCGACGCAGTGGACCGCGAGCTGGAGTCGCTTAGCCCAGAGCATGATTCCGCAACTAACCCCGGCCGCGAGCTACGGGAATTTGTGGAGGGCGCGAGGGTTATTCATTCCTGCGGCGTCGACCCATATTCCTGGTCAGAGGAGCGTTCCGGAGTATTTATCAATGCCCTGGTTGCCCGCATGGCCGCCGCGGTTTGGGCTGCGCACGGTCTGGGCGGTACTTTTGCTGACCCTGAGGCGTTGCCACATATTTTGGAGCGCGCACAGCAAAGAGGTGGAACAGCGGTGCGTGACATATTCTTTGACCCGCAGATAGACCCGCCAGAAGAAAATGCTTTGGTACCATTGAAAATTGTTTTGTGGGGAGAGGAAGAGGCGAACCTTCCCCATTCAATCGCTGAATCGAGCAATGATCCTGAACCCGCCTTAGGGGAATTGGCGCGCGCTCTTCAGTTCATTACGCGCAGTTATGCCGCGACCGCCTACGAGATTTCTTAAAAGAAGGAAGCAATACATATGCAGCTGCTCAACAGCGCAACCCGCAACTACTCCTGGGGCTCACGGACCATGATTCCTGAGCTCAAAGGTGATCCCGCGAGCGATACCCCGGTAGCCGAGCTCTGGTTCGGCGCGCATCCGGGGGACCCTTCAACCGTT
This sequence comes from Corynebacterium sp. HMSC077D03, assembly GCF_001808545.1. Lineage (NCBI taxonomy): Bacteria > Bacillati > Actinomycetota > Actinomycetes > Mycobacteriales > Corynebacteriaceae > Corynebacterium > Corynebacterium sp. HMSC077D03. Next base: position 44,811 of record NZ_KV793669.1, on the reverse strand, counting down.
GATGGCCAGCGCCTCGACGAGGTTATTGCAGCCGCTCCGGCGGAGCAGTTGGGCAAGCGCGTGCAGCAAGACTATGGCAAGCGCCTGCCTTTCTTGCTGAAGATATTGGCCGCCGCAGAGCCGCTGTCTTTGCAGGCGCACCCCTCTAAGGCGCAGGCGGAAGAGGGTTTTGCCCGCGAAAATGAGCAGGGTATCGAGGTAAGCGCCACGAACCGCAACTACAAGGATGACAACCACAAGCCGGAGCTCATAGTGGCACTCACTGAGTTCTACGCCATGGCTGGCTTTCGGCCCCTCGAGCGCACGCTGGAGCTGCTGAAGGCTTTGGAATGCCCTGAGCTCGAGCACTACCTGAACATGCTCCTGCCGGAGGCCGCCGCGGAGTCGGAAAACTTGCGCGCGCTGTTTACCACTTGGATCACTATCCCGGCTACAAAGCGTAAGGAACTCATCGCAGCAATCGTCGAGGCTGGTGAAAAGCTGATCGCGCGCCTTGAAGCAGAACCAGCGGATTCGGCTGCGGCGTGGATGGCACGCGATATGCGCACAGTCATCAGCCTGAACGAGCAATACCCAGGTGACATCGGTGTCTTGGGAGCGCTTTTGCTCAACCACGTGGTCTTGCAGCCCGGCGAGGCTGTGTACCTCAACGCCGGCGCGCTGCACGCTTATGTCTCGGGCCTTGGCGTGGAGATCATGGCGAACTCCGACAACGTCCTGCGCGGCGGCCTGACCCCGAAGTTCGTGGATGTTCCGGAATTGGTCAAGGTCCTCACTTATGAAAGCGTGGATGATCCGCGCGTGCAGCAAAAAGAGAAGAGCGTAGAAGAAACCCTGCACGGCGCTAAGGCTTGGGCCTATCCGGTGCCGATCGATGAATTCATCTTGGACCGCGTAGAGCTCTGCGCAGACGATACCGTTGAGCTGAACTTCGATGGTCCGGCTATTGCGCTGTGCACCGGTGGGGAAGTGGAGCTGCGTGACAACGAAGGCCAAGAGCTCAAGCTGCAGCCGGGGCAGGCGGCATGGCTGCCAGCAGCAGAGGAGACCGTAGTGGCGCGGGTTGCAGCGGGCGAGGCGAGCCAGCTCTTTATCGCTCGTGTCTAGGGCCTGCTAGGAGACCTGTAACGTCACCGCGAATTACCTCCGCCATGGAAACTACATCCTTGCGCTCAATAAAACCCTCGGCCTCTGCCTGAATGACGTCGCCGCCTTCGACGAACGTGGCATCTAAATCTTCGACGATAACCGTAGAAGCGCCCACCAGTTCGCCGCTAAGCTCGCGTGCGTCCGGAGTGTGCGAACCCAGTGCGACGAAGATGACAACGCGCAGCGGCTCGTTCGCCGTGGATGAAGCGTTGCCAGGGCCTTCCAGAAAATCGACAATTGTGGCAACCGAAACCGCGGGAGTGCGCAAATTGGTTACCGCTTGACCATCGAGCAGTTGCACTGGGGCCTCAGCGAGGTTAGTTGCCTGACCTGCGGCCGTAGTCGCGCCGGTGGTCGGCGCTTCCGTTGGGGTAGGAGCCTAGCCGGTTGGATCGGAGATATCGACGGCTTCGGTCATGTTGGTGTCCTCGACATCAACAGCAGTCGGCTCCTTAAAAGTATCTGCATAGGTCGGCTCGGAGCTTGGCTGCGGGGCATCAACGGTATCGCCGCTGCCTCCAAAAGTTGGCGCTGTATCGGTAGCAGGAACTTCCGTGCCGTTCATCTTGCCTGGGGTGGCTTCGCCCGAAGGAGAAGGCTCGACGGGCTGAGCCGCCGTGGGCTGGCCGGAGTCGGAATCCCCGGGCTTTGGACGGACGGTTTCAGTCAGGCTTGGCTGCGTGTTGTTTGGTGCAGAAGCTTGGCTGGTTGGCTGTTGCGCAGTTGCCTGCGTAGAAGTGGTTGGTGCAGCAGTGCCGGAGGCGCTGTTAGAAGGCTCCTGTGGGTAGCCCGTTGCGTAGGTGCCGTTGGCATTCTGTTGCGCGGTGGCGTGGGACTGGGAGGAGAGGTTCTCCGGGCGGTAAACCGACGTGGGGCCAGTGTTAGAGGTGCTGCCGGTAAAAGCGTTTGGGGCCAAGAATGGGTCATTCTTGAGTGCCACGGCGCGCTTGCGGGAAGAGCTGTCTTTGTGGCTCTTGCTGCTGTGCTTGGAGTGGGGGCGGCTGCTCGTGGTGGGAGTTTGCGAGGTGCGCTTGCTTTGCGACTCGGTTTCGCCAACCTGAGTTACAGACTCGCTGGTGCTGTGCGACGCCACGGTGTCAGGCGTGGAAACACGCCAGACACCGTAGCCTACGAACAACGCGAAAAGGAGACCGAGGGCGATAAAGACATACACGCGACGTGCATCGGGCTTCATCGTACGCTCCTTTCCTTCTCAAGCCACCTATGGAGGGTTCTAAGGGGAATGGCTTAGTTCTAACCGTTACAATAATGGACTTCAAAGAAATAGCTTCCGACCAGCGGGGATGCGGGCTGGAAACTGATATGTGTAACAACTCGGTAACGACCATACCATGTAAGAGTATTTAGTGGAATAGGCATCTTACGTATCGCCATGTAGGCGGAAGTTTCCTTGAAAGAGTGTTTCGGAAATTGGTTTAGCTAGTTCGGCTTTCGCTTCGCAGTGCGCAGCCGGGGAAGTTCTGCGTCCTACACGGCCCAAGGTGCCTGTCCGCCTGGACTGAATTGGCGCTTGACCTTTGTTTCCGCGCTTAGCCTAAAGTGTGTTGATTCTCTCTGTGGTTTTTAACGTATAAATTGACTGTGGCAACGCACTGACAAAAGCAGCGGCAGCGGCTAGATATAGAAGTAAACATCGCGGGAAGATTTCTCCCCTTCATCAACTGTCTGCCCGCGGTGGAGGCCACCAGCAGTAGAACTTTCGCGTTATATCAAAGGAGAGCGCAATGAGCACTTGGGACGAAGACATCTTTGCAGATGACGTCAACGTTGATTTCCTGGATGAACTCGCCAACCTTGATGACGAGGACATCGTTGAGTCTGTATCTGATGCTTGTGCCTTGGCTACGAATGACAATTCCGTTTCTGAAGAGGAACAGCGCAATGCACTAGCGGCCGCTACCATCGCCGCCATCTGGGCCGGTGCGCCGTTTAGCGCCGGTGAAATTGTTTCTTCCTATCCGTTTATCCGTGGGCTTGCCGGCTCCGGCAGCGAAGAGCTCAACGAGCAGGCTCTGGAATTGCTGGAGGGCGTGGAAGAAGATTATGACCTCGAAGCATTCATTGAGGCTTTGTCCTAATAATGCTGGTTAGCATCGAAGGAATTGACGGTGCGGGCAAGAACACGCTCGTAAACAAGATTAAAGGCGAGCTTTCTGTAGAAGTCGATGTCTTGGGCTTTCCGCGCTATGAAGAATCCGTGCACGCGCAGCTGGCCCAAGAGGCTCTCTACGGCCGGATGGGGGACTTAACGGATTCCGCCTATGCCATGGCCACCCTCTTTGCTCTTGACAGGTTTGGCGCAAAAGACCGCCTGTTGGAAGCGCAAGAGGGCAAAGACCTGCTGATTTTGGACCGTTACGTGGCCTCAAACGCCGCCTACTCGGCCGCGCGCTTGGGTACCGATGAGGTCGTAGACTGGGTCTACGATCTTGAGTTTTCGCGTTTGGGGCTGCCTAAGCCCAGCCTGCAGATCTTTCTCGACACCGACGTCGAGCTCGCCGCAGCCCGCGCCGAGGCGCGCGCAGCCGAGGACGCCGGCCGTGCCCGTGACCGATATGAAAAAGACAGTGATCTCCAGACGAACACTGCGGCGGCGTATCGTCGATTAGCGGAACGTGCGTGGGGCGGACGCTGGATCGCCACCGCTGATACCGATATGATTGTGCAATCTGTCAAGGAACTCGTAGAGGAGTAGGAAAATGGCGCCGAAGATTCTGGTCGTTGACGATGATCCAGCCATCTCGGAAATGTTGACCATCGTTCTTGAGGCCGAAGGCTTCGAGCCCATCGCTGTTACTGACGGCAATGAAGCAGTTCCTGCTTTCCACGAACACGAGCCAGAGCTCATCCTGCTTGACCTCATGCTGCCGGGCATGAATGGCGTTGATATTTGCCGCGCCATCCGCTCGGAATCGGCAGTTCCTATCGTTATGCTCACCGCGAAGACGGACACTGTCGACGTAGTGCTTGGCTTGGAATCTGGCGCTGATGATTACATCACCAAGCCCTTCAAGCCGAAGGAGCTGGTTGCCCGCATTCGTGCGCGCCTGCGCCGCACCGACTCTTCCTCCAGCGAGCTCATCGAGGTCGGCGACCTAGTCATCGACGTCCCAGAACATACCGTCAAGCGCGTCGACGGCGAGGAGCTTTCACTTACCCCACTGGAATTCGACTTACTTCTCGAGATGGCACGCAAGCCTGGCCAGGTGCACACCCGTGAAGCGCTACTGGAATCCGTCTGGGGCTACCGCCACGCTTCTGATACCCGTCTCGTCAATGTGCACGTGCAGCGTTTGCGCGCCAAGATCGAGCACGATCCGGAAGACCCGCAGATCGTCCTGACCGTCCGCGGCGTTGGCTATAAGACCGGCAAGACTGGCGCCGGCGAATAAAGAGGACCCGCAGCTATTTTTGATTGGTTTAAGCGTCTGCAGGATGGCGTTGTAGATAAGTGGCGCACATCGCTGCAGACAAGGGTCATCGGCATGATCCTCGTGGCATCCACGGTGGTCATGCTCTTGTTGGCGTACGCGCTTGTCTCGGTGCTGACGCAGCGTTTGGTCAGCCAAAAAGAAGATGCAGCCCGCCAGGAGCTCGATCGCGCGCGTACCACCGTGGAGCAGCAAATCGATGCCACTGGCAGCGCCAACTCGAACCAAGTGCGCATCAATTCCGCACGTTCTTCCCTTGGCCAGCTATCGGCTGATCACAACGAACACCAAGAAGCCTATGAAGCTGTTATCGCCGTAGAAAACGACGATAACTCTCTTACTACTTCTCCTGAGGGCTTTCGCCTGCCCAATGAATTACGGGACTTGGTGTCTAACGGCCAGGTGGCGCAGCAATACACCAGCGTGGATCACCCCGGCGGCGATCCTTATAATGCCTTGATTATTGGCACCCCAATCGATTCCGATATTCCAAACGCCCAGGTTTACCTGGTGCTGTCGATGGAGTCTGAGGAAGCCACAATGGCGCTCATGCGCGGTTTGCTTTCGGCAGCCGGCGTGGTGGTTGTCGTGTTGCTGGTCGGCATCGCTTGGCTGGCAACGCAGCAGGTTATCGTTCCCATTCGTTCCGCATCTCGCATTGCGCAACGCCTCGCGGCAGGCCACTTGCGCGAGCGTATGGTGGTCAACTCTGACGATGAAATGGGCCGTCTGGCGGGCTCTTTCAACGACATGGCTGACAAGCTTTCAAAGCAGATTAACCAGCTTGAGGAATATGGCGATCTCCAGCGCCAATTTACTTCAGACGTCTCCCATGAGCTGCGCACTCCGTTGACCACGGTACGCATGGCGGCGGACCTCATCGCTGCTGATCCGGATTCCCTTGAGCCGCATACTCGCCGCGCATCAGCGCTGATGATTCGCGAGCTTGATCGCTTCGAGGAATTGCTCGCCGACCTGCTGGAGATCTCGCGCCATGATGCGGGCGTGGCTGACCTTTCCACGGCCTCATTCGACGCCCGCTCCTGTGTTGACTCTGCGCTGGCACAGGTCCAGCACCTGGCAGAGGAATTAAACGTCGACGTGCAGGTTAATATGCCGGATGAGCCCGTCACTATCGAAGCAGATTCGCGCCGCATTGAGCGCATCTTGCGTAATCTTTTGGCCAACGCTATCGACCACTCTGAGGGAAATCCCGTGGTCGTCGATTTGCAGGCCAATGACCAAGCGGTGGGCATCGCGGTGACCGACTCTGGCGTGGGTCTGAAGGACGGTCAAGAAGAGCTCGTATTCAACCGTTTCTGGCGTGCAGATGCTTCGCGTAAGCGCCATTCAGGGGGTACCGGTTTGGGCTTGGCCATCGCCCGCGAGGATGCGGTCTTGCACGGCGGTACGCTCGATGCCATCGGTTATATCGGCGTCGGTTCGCGCTTCCGCCTCATCGTTCCGCGCTCGCCGAACACGGCCATCGAAGAGCAGCCGATTGCCCTTGAGGTCCCCAATGCCCCGCAGCCGGAACTGGAAGCGGCAGAGGTAATGGAGCAAGAAGATGTCGGCATCATCTGGCCTTCGGAGCGCCGTGCTCGTGAGTTCGTGGAGCTGGAGTCCGCGGTGCTTGACGACGCCCCGCAACCTGGCCCTGAATCCAGCGGTGATCGCTCTGGTAGCGTCGCCGAAAGCGAGGCAGCGCACCCGGATAAGGGTGTACAAGACGACGAGAAGGAGCGGTGATGAATAATCCCAACTCGTCTAGGGCTACGCGCTGGAAAAAGCAGGCGCGGCAATGTCTAGCGCTGTCTAGTGGCTTTCTCTTGTTTTCGGCTGCCGGCTGCTCGACGCTGCCGAATAACACTGCGCCCGAGGTCATCGCCACTTTTGCACCGCAAGCCGATCCGCAAGTGGAAATCATGTCCCCGAAGCAGGACGCGGATGCAGACTTGGTACTGCGTGAATTCTATAAGGCCTCCGGGAAGCCTGCCAATGACTATCAATCCACCCGCAACTTCCTAACACCGGACGCCCAAGAGCAATGGACGCCGAAAGAAGCCGTGGATGTGGTCGACTCTATCGACATCTTGACCACGGATAATGGCCTGGACCATAAAACCTTCGAAGTCAGTGGAAAACATATCGGTACCTTGAGCCCTAACGGTGCTTATACCCCGAGTGAACGCGATTATTCAGCCACCGTGCAAATGCAGAAGGTGGACGGGCAGTGGCGTATCCAAGATTTTCCGCCCAAGTTGGTCATTGAACGCAACGACTTGCGTAATAATTACCGGCCAATTTCGCTTTATTTCTTGGGGCAGTCGGGCGAATCGCTCGTTTCGGATAGGCGCTGGATCTACACCGGCCAGCAATCCATCGATAGCGAAATTGTCACCTTGTTGCTGGAAGGCCCCAATACTGATCTGCGTCCGGCGACTACAGATCTAACGCCAACTTCGGCGACGTTCTTAGGTTATGAAAACGGCACCTACAACTTCGGCGGGTTGAGCTCGATGAGCAAGGACGAGCGTTTCCGCTTTGCCGCGGCGCTGACGTGGACGTTAAACAACGCTGGTGTATCTACCACCGTTAAAGCTACGGCGGATGGTAGCCCTCTCGTTGATGGCTTGGACGTGATGACCGTCGATGATTTTGCCGAATTCAACCCTGGAAATCTGGTCAGCTCTGACGCCCAGCTTTTCGCCGTCAACAACGGAGCCTTGTTTGAAGTCGCAGGTGACCAGGTGGAGCCAGCCAACAGCGTCCTGGGCAGGGGCTCAGATGTTCAGTCTGCGGATATCTCCAAGGAAGGAATCGTAGCCGCAATACGTAAGAAGTCCTCCGATGAATATCAATTGAGCATGGGAGAGCTAGGCGTAAAGCTGGAGGATGACCTGAAGTCTAAGACACTGGCGCGCCCGACCTTTGAGGCAAACGGCCAGAGCATTTGGACTGTTGTTGATGGCAAGAAAATTGTTCGCGTATCCCGCTCGGCGAAGGGCGAACTGCATCAATCTGAGGTCGACTCCTCTAGCCTGGATAGTATTCAGGGCGAGATTTCTGTTATTCGCCTCTCGGCTACCGGAGCACGCGTTGCGATGATTATTGAGGGCAACGTCTACGTCGGCGTCGTCGTGCGCGGCAAAAACCGTAAGTACTCAATCGTTAATGCGCATCGCGTGGGTCAAGAGATACAAAATACCGCGCTTTCGCTGGATTGGATGAGCGACGGCGGATTGATGGTGGGCACAGATAGCGTGAACTCGCCGGTATGGCGCATCGAACAGGATGGCTCTTCTGCAACGACTTTGGCAACGGGTAATGTGACCGCGCCGGTGGTGGCAGTTGCAGCTTCTCCAACGAAGCTTTACATCACCGACTCTCACGCATTGCTGGAGCTACCTGCCGAAAACACCGACAACACCTTCTGGCGCGAGGTTGCCGGCCTGCAGGGTCAGCGTTCTTCACCTATCGTTGCCAAGTAAAAGCGCCTTATACAAGTTGTGACGTCTGCGCCTAAAGCTGGGGTGGCTTCAGGCAATCGTGAGACAAGCATGCGTGAGGCAAACATGGGGCGAAAATAAGCCGAGTGCTCGGGGGAGAAGAGATAGGTGGCACTAGTAGGTAAGCATTGGGATTCGCGCGTTTTGGCACAGCGTGCGGCGGCCTTGTTCGAAATAGTTGTTCCGCATCAGTGTGCCGGATGCGGGGGAGAGCTAGAGGCTGCAGCACAGCTATGTGCGCGTTGCCAGCTGCATTTGCGGGCGCTGCCGCAACAGATTGCTAGGCCAGTCCCATTGGGGATGCCGGTATGGGCGCTCGGGCCCTATTCGGACGTGCGGCGAAACCTCATCGTGGCCATGAAGGAGCGGGGCAACCGCAAAGTGCGCAGCCATGTGGCAGCAGTATATGCCGCAGGCATTGAGCATTTGCGGGCGCGCGGCGAGATTCCGGAGGAATTAGTGCTGGTGCCAGCCCCTACGCGGCGTTCTTCGGCGCGGGCACGCGGTGGCGACCCGGTAGCGCAGATTTGCGTGCAGGTGGCCAAGACCTTGCCGCGGGTAAGCGTATGCGAGGCATTGGAAGTTCGGGAGTCAGCGGCTGATCAATCCGAGCTTTCTGCAACTCAACGCTGGGACAATATGCGCGCAGCGGTGCAGGTCAGGCCTGCTGCAAGCCGGATCGTAGGACGACGATTGCTGCTTGTCGACGACGTGGTAACCACCGGCGCAACTTTGGTGGCCAGCGCCAGCCGTCTGCGGGGCAGCGGGGGAGTCCCTGATGGGGCAATCGTACTGGCAGAAGCTTAGATTCGGTTGGTTGCAGGGGTAATTCCGGCCCTATTGGTCCCCTTGGTTATGACCAGTGCTACCATGAAGAGTGTCACAGGGAAGCAGATAAAGTGTCCCAAACCATCCGGTTTCTATTTTGGAAAGTCGCATCGGAAAGGGCCTTTCACCTGCGGAATGTGCAGTCATTCAGTCCCCACGAGATAAGGGAGGCAATTCAATGTCCCAGCCCACCAACGCTCAGGTCACCATCACCGGTCGTAACGTCGAGGTGCCAGACCACTTCCAAGAGCGCGTCACCGAAAAGCTGGCCAAGATTGAACGCCTTGACCCGACTCTGACTTTCTTCCACGTGGAGCTCCAGCACGAGCCGAACCCGCGTCGTGAAGCAGAGTCTGATCGCATCCAGATCACCGCAACGGGTAAGGGCCACATCGCTCGCGCTGAAGCAAAGGAAGATTCCTTCTACGCAGCACTGGAAACCGCTCTGGCAAAGATGGAGCGTTCCCTGCGTAAGGTCAAGGTCCGCCGTGAGAACGTGAAGTCCGGTCACCGCGCGCAGAAGGGTACCGGCGAGCTGGCTGCTGAGATCGTTGCTGCTGCTGCAGAGCACGAGCGCGCGAAGGAAGAGCGCTACATCGATCCCTATGCAGAAACCGTCGAGGATGTTCGCCCCGGCCAGATCGTCCGCTCCAAGGAGCACCCGGCTACCCCGATGAGCGTCGATGATGCTTTGAGCGAGATGGAGCTCGTGGGCCACGACTTCTATCTCTTCATTAACGAAGAAAACAACAAGCCATCTGTGGTCTACCGTCGTCATGCTTTCGACTACGGCATCATCTCCCTGTCGGAGGACGCAACTGAGGAGTAAACCCAACTCTTTTTAAGATTTAGCCCTTCCGCCGCGTTCGCTTAAGTCCCTGATTGTCGGGGCCTATGCACCGCGGAGGAGGGGCTAAAGTTTTGCTGACGCACCGCAAACGTTCAGGGTTTCATAAGGTGGTCGGAATCAAGCGTTAACTACCCAGTGGGTACAATGACGAGAAGTTAACTATTTTGTCGCGACAAGAAGGACTATCTAGAAGTGTTTGGACTCTCCAAGCTGCTGCGCGCAGGCGAAGGACGCACCGTCAAGCGCCTAGCAAAGATGGCTGATGACGTTATTGCTCTCGATGCGGAGTACGCTGCGCTATCTGATGCAGAACTAAAGGCAAAGACCCAGGAATTCAAGGACCGCCTGGGGGCCGGCGAAGAGATGAATGACATTCTTCTCGAGGCTTTTGCCACCGTCCGTGAAGCCGCTTGGCGCGTGCTCGATCAGAAGCACTACAAGGTGCAGATCATGGGTGGCGCGGCGCTGCACTTCGGCAACGTTGCCGAGATGCGCACCGGTGAGGGCAAGACCCTGACCTCGCTGCTGCCGGCTTACCTCAATGCGCTTGAGGGCAAGGGCGTGCACATCGTTACCGTCAACGATTACTTGGCAAAGCGTGACGCCGAGATGATGGGTCGTGTGCACCGCTGGCTGGGCCTTAGCGTTGGCGTCATTCTTTCCGAGATGCGCCCTGCACAGCGCAAGGAAGCCTACGGCTGCGATATCACCTACGGCACCAACAACGAGCTGGGCTTTGACTATTTGCGCGATAACATGGTCCGCACGCTTGACGACGTCGTCCAGCGCGGCCATAACTTCTGCATCGTCGATGAGGTTGACTCCATTCTTATCGACGAAGCCCGTACCCCGCTTATCATCTCCGGCCCAGTGGACGGATCCTCCCAGTTCTACAACGTTTTCTCCCAGATTGCGCCGAAGATGCGCGAGGGTATCCACTACGAGGTAGACCACAAGAAGCGCACCATCGGCGTGCTTGAGGATGGCGTGGAATTCGTGGAGGACCAGCTGGGCATCGACAACCTCTACGCCCCAGAGCACTCGCAGCTCGTGTCCTACCTGAACAACGCGCTGAAGGCGAAGGAACTGTTTGCGCGCGATAAGGACTACATCGTGCGTAACGGTGAGGTCATGATCGTTGACTCTTTCACCGGCCGCGTGCTGGCAGGCCGTCGCTACAACGAGGGCATGCACCAGGCCATTGAGGCCAAGGAAAACGTGGAGATCAAGAACGAGAACCAGACTCTGGCGACCGTTACTCTGCAGAACTACTTCCGCCTGTACGAGAAGATTTCCGGCATGACCGGTACCGCAGAGACCGAGGCTGCCGAGCTGCACTCCATTTATGGTCTCGATGTTGTGCCGATTCCGACGAACAAGCCGAACCAGCGTGTTGACCAGGCTGACCGCATCTACAAGACGCAGGAAGCAAAGTTCGCCGCAGTCGTCGATGATATTGCTGAGCACGTCGAGGCCGGCCAGCCGGTCCTGGTTGGTACCACCTCCGTTGAGCGCTCCGAGTACCTGTCCCAGCTTTTGACCAAGCGTGGCGTCAAGCACTCCGTCCTGAACGCGAAGCACCACGAGGAAGAGGGCCAGATTGTCGCCCGCGCCGGTCGCCCTGGCACCGTAACCGTTGCTACCAACATGGCAGGCCGTGGTACCGATATCGTGCTGGGTGGCAACCCCGAGGTCATCCTGGACGAGAAACTGCGTGAGCGCGGCCTCGATCCTTTCGAGGATGAAGAGCGTTACCAGGAGGCATGGGACGCTGAGATTGACGAGGAGCGTGAGCGTTCCAAGCGCCTAGGTGACGAGGTCCGTGAAGCAGGAGGCCTTTATGTTCTAGGCACCGAGCGCCACGAATCCCGCCGTATCGACAACCAGCTGCGTGGCCGTTCCGGCCGTCAGGGCGATCCAGGTGAGACCCGCTTCTACCTTTCGATGCGTGATGAGCTGATGGTTCGCTTCGTGGGTCAGTCCATGGAGAACATGATGAACCGCCTGAACGTGCCTGACGACGTCCCGATCGAGGCAAAGATGGTGTCCAACTCCATCAAGGGCGCCCAGGCACAGGTGGAGAACCAGAACTTCGAAATGCGTAAGAACGTTCTGAAGTATGACGAAGTGCTCAACGAGCAGCGCAAGGTTGTCTACGCTACCCGCCACGACATCTTGGACTCTGGTGACATCAAGGACAACATCCGCGACATGATCGATGACACCGTGTCGGCTTATGTTGCCGGCGCTACTGCCACCGGCTACGTCGAGGACTGGGACTTGGACGAGCTGTGGAATGCTTTGGAGTCTCTCTATGGCCCGACTATGAGCCACGAGTCCTTGGTGGAGGGCACCGAGTACGGTTCTGCCGGCGAGCTAAGTGCAGAGCAGCTGCGCGATGCATTGCTAAGCGATGCTAACCACGAGTACGACGAACTCGAAGAGTCCGTTAGCGCTATCGGCGGCGAGTCCCAGATGCGCAACACCGAACGCATGGTCATCCTGCCTATCATCGACCAGAAGTGGCGTGAACACCTCTACGAGATGGACTACCTGAAGGAAGGCATCGGCTTGCGTGCGATGGCACAGCGCGATCCGCTGGTGGAGTACCAGAAGGAAGGCGGCGAGATGTTCAACGCCATGAACGAGGGCGTCAAGGAAGAGACCGTCCGCCAGCTGTTCATGCTCCGCAAGCAGTTCAAGGCGCAGCAGGAAGCGCAGGCAGCTTCCCCTGAAACCACCGAGGCTTAGCGGATATAAGCTCATTTGAAGCGTCTGGCCAAGAAATTGGTCAGGCGCTTTAAGTTTTATGCCAGCTTCCTATACTCTAGAAAGAAGCCAACAATAGATTTTCTTTTTCTAAGAAGGGTAACTCCGTGCGCAGTCGTTCACTCAGCCTGGGATTTTCGGCATTTTTGTCTGCCACGCTCCTGAGCGGAACCGCGCAAGCCTACGGCGAGGTTGAACAGGAATCGCGTTCCTGCCATGAGGCTGTTGTCGCTGCAGGCATGGAAGATTACTTTTCTGCTGCCGAAACCAAGAACCTCACGGTCGCAGAATGCGTAGAACGCATTGCAGATGGAAAACCCAGTAAGACCCCCGAAGAGCGCCCTGCCTTCGGCCAGATTGGCATGCTCTTTGGCGGCATCGCCTCTGTGATTGGCCTCGGCGTCGGCGCATGGACCTCGGTGGATTGGACCGACATCCTGCTGCGCCTGGGGTCGCTTTAATATTTGGCCCTAAGTACTTGGTGCGAGCCCTGCCCCTTGAGCCTAGATATTCAGGTTGTGGCCAAGGGAGAGCAAGCGGAACTCTTCTAGCCGATTGTGCTTGAAGGACCCGGTAAAACCATGGCGTTTGCCGCCAATATCGGCCGAGCCAAAGAACTCACCGTTAGCGCGGGCGTGCAGGCTTCGCAGCTGTGCGCGCAGCGGCCTATCGTGGGGCCGATGATTAAGCGCCCAAGCGCGCAAATGCACTTTGATATCGCGGTTGTACTTGTTGCCCGCTAGATGATGCAGTGGGCGCAGCCCGCCCGTAACCTCCAGTGCGAAGACGACAAGGTCGAGGATTTCCTTGCGGGCGGAAAGGTCTTCTTCCGTGGGCTTTCTCTCATAGCGCACTCGATCGGGCGCGGTATAGAGCTTGAGGTGGCTAAAACCAGGGATAGGTGAATACAACTTAAGTGAGCCTTCCTGCAGGTCATACAGGAGGCGAACGCACCCACCATTGTGCCACGTGGCGTCGGAAAGCGCTGGCTCCTGTGAGAATGCTGAAAGGGGTGGGCGCGATATTTTTTATTTTTAGATATACTTTCGTCCGTTAAAAGCACACCCGCTCTTTTAGTATTAAGGAAGTTTAAATGCGCGGTCTTATCGTAGATTTCGTTGGTGTCTTGGACGGCACCGAGGAAGACGTCAAGCGCTGGCGTTCCCTGTTCGCTGCAGCCAAGGCTAACGGCGTAGCGACCGCCATCCTGTCTAATGATCCAGGTGGCCCAGGCGCAGAGCATATCCGCGAGTGGGAATACCGCGGCATCGTTGATGCGGTCATCCTTTCCGGCGAAATTGGGGCAGAAAAGCCTGAGCTGGCTGCCTTCCAGGCTGCGGCGGATGCCATCGAGCTGCCGATCAATGACTGCGTCATGGTCGATGACTCTATTCTCAACGTGCGTGCTGCCGTTGATTTCGGAATGCTCGGCATGCTGTATACCGTCTTCGACCGCACCAGCGTCGAGGTCCAGGCTGTATTCGACATCGAGGGTGAGTTCTAAGTGGCTAAGGCGCGCGTTTATCTGCCGGCGACCTTCGCTATGCTCAGCGAGCTTAAGGAGACCGGCCAGTTGGCCGCACGCTCCGGCTGGGGCTTTACCGTGACCCCTGCGCTGCGCGAGTTCTACACCGAGGGGGATGAAGAAGAGATTGCCTACTCCGCATTCTTGGAGGCTTCGATGGCATCCCTTCGCCTGCTCGCCATTGGCGACGAGGAGAATTTCCCGCATCGTCGCGTAGTTATTTCGGTGGACGTTGACGAGTCTGTGTTAACTCCCCAGCCTGACATGGGTGATCCGGTAGTCAAGCTGAATCCTGCAGTCATTACGGAGGAAAACCTGCAGGCTATCCACGTGGACGTGGAAGAGTCTGAGGAAGCTACCGCGAAGGCCATCGAGGTCATCGATAACGCCGATCTTGGTGACGAAGACGCGGAGCTGGCCGTAGGAGACGCCCTGGATAACTTTATGGCGTTCTACGACCCATCTGAGCTGCCCTTCTTGGTGGAGCTGCTCTAATTTTCCCAATCGACGTTGGTGCGCAGCGCTTCGAGCAGCTTGCGCACCGCGTCACGACGGCGGGCGGAGGCTGAGCCTTCGGGGATTTTCAGATCCAGCCCGCATTCTGGATCGGCTGGGGGACCGACGTGCGTGCAGCCGCGTGGGCAATATTCTGTTGCCGCGGCTAGATCTTCAAAGACACCGAGGACTGTATCGGCGTCGACATGCGCTAGGCCAAAGGAACGGATGCCTGGGGTATCGATAATCCAGCCGCCGTCTGCACAAAGCTCTTCTGGCAGCGGAAGAGCGACGGATTGCGTGGAGGTATGGCGTCCCTTGCCCACGGCGGAGACCTCACCGGTCTCGCGCTTAGCGTCGGGAACCAAGCGATTAACGAGCGTGGATTTACCTACGCCGGAGTGCCCGATAAGGGCCGTGACGTGGCCATTTATCACATCACGCACTTGGTCCAAGGAGTCATCGACGCCCGCCTCGACGACGGTGACGTCAAGATCTGCGAATTCGGCAGCAAAAGGTGTCGGGTCAGTGAGATCGGTCTTGGTCAGACAGAGCACTGGGTGCACGTTGCCGACGAAGGCGGCGATGAGTGCGCGCTCTACAAAGCCAGAGCGTGGGGGAGGATCCGCTACTGCGGTGACGATGAGCATGCGGTCGGCGTTGGCGACGACGATGCGCTCATAAGGATCCGTATCGTCGGCAGTGCGGCGCAAAACAGAAGTGCGCTCCGCAAGCTTGACGATGCGTGCGAGGGTGTCCTTGCGCCCGCTGGTATCACCGACGACGCCGACTCGGTCACCGACCTCGACCGGGGTGCGGCCCATCTCGCGTGCACGCATGGCGACGACCTGCGGTCCCTCGTCGAGCGCTACGCCCCAGCGGCCGCGGTCTTTGGTCACCACCATGCCGAATTTGGCGTCCTTGTGCTTGGGGCGGTCCTTTGTACGCGGACGCGAGCCCTTACCGGGGCGGATACGTACGTCGGATTCGTCGTATGAGCGTGCACTTCTAGCCACGGGCGGCCTCCAGCATTTCTTCCCACATTCCCGCAAAGCCAGGAAGTGTTTTCGCAGTGGTGTTGATGTCTTCTACTTCCACGCCTTTAACGCGCAGCCCGATGATGGCGCCGGCGGTTGCCATGCGGTGGTCCGCGTAGGAATTCCACTTCCCGCCGCGGAGCTGCGCCGGTTCGATATAGAGGCCGTCGGAAAGCTCCGTGACCTTGCCACCTAGGGCGTTGATTTCGGTTGCGAGCGCTGTCAGACGGTCTGTTTCGTGGCCGCGCAGGTGAGCGATGCCGTTAAGACGCGAGGGCGAGGAAGCAAGCGCACACAGGGCAGCGACGGTAGGCGTGAGCTCGCCGATATCGCCCATGTGCTTTTCGATGCCATGTAGGTCGCCGTCCGCGGCACCGATGACGGTGACGGAATCTTCTGTTTGTTCCACGTGGGCGCCCATGGCTTGCAGGATCTCGCACATCTCAGCGCCCGGCTGGGTCGTGTGCTGTGGCCACTGCGGGATGGTTACGCGACCGCCAGCAACCGCTGCTGCGGCCATGAACGGAGTGGCGTTGGAGAGATCGGGCTCGATGTTCCATTCCCCGCCGGCGATGGGGCCGGGGCTAACGCGCCAGGTATTGTTACTTTCTTCGACTTCGACGCCGGCTTGGCGCAGCATCGCACAGGTCATCTCGATATGCGGCAGGGAAGGAAGCGGGCCGCCTTCGTGGGTGACGGTGATGCCTTCCCTAAAGCGCGCGCCCGAAAGCAAGAGCCCGGAGACGAACTGGGAGGAACCGGAGGCGTCGATAGTCACTGCGCCGCCTACTGGAACTGACGTGGACGAGATGGCAAAGGGCAGGCCCTCGCCCTCGACCTCAACGCCGAGGCTGCGCAGTGCGGAAAGCATCGTGCCCATTGGGCGCTTGCGTGCTTGCGGGTCACCGTCGATGCGGACAGGGCCATTGGCTAGTGCTGCGACGGGTGGGACAAAGCGCATGACCGTTCCTGCGAGACCGCACTCGACGGTGGCGCCGTGCAGCGGGCCCGGATTGACGTGGACGTCGTTGCCTTCGTGGCGGAAGGCAACGCCCATGGACTCAAGCGCTGCCTCCATAAGACGCGTATCGCGTGACTGCAACGGATTGCGCAGGATAGATGGAGAGTCAGCCAACGCTGCCAGAATATAGGCGCGGTTAGTGATCGACTTCGACCCTGGAATGGGTTGTTCCCAATCCAGTGGGCCGGTGGCACGCGGGGCTGACCAATACAAAGACATGTAGTCCATAATATAAGTTCATGTGCGGAAGATTTGTTTTGTTCAGCGAGTCTTTACTCGCCGCGGTTGGCGACTGGCCAGGTATTGAGGAGGTCCACGCCCCACAAGGGCTGCCGCCGGCGCGTTATAACATCGCCCCGACACAGCCGATTGCCGTGGTGCGTGTACAGGAATCCGTAGCACGTGTGGAGCCAGCACGCTGGGGTCTTATCCCACATTGGAAGAAGGACCTAAACGGTCCGCCGCTTTTTAACGCGCGTGCCGAAACCGTGGCGACTAAGCCTTCGTTCCGCGAGGCTTTCGCACGCAATCGCTGCATCATTCCGTTGGATGGCTACTACGAATGGAAAGCTGACGTTTCAAGCCCAGGCGGTGGAACCAAGGCCAAGGGCAAGGGCAAGAAGACGCCCTATTACGTCACCGGCCCAGAGGGCATGCTCTTTGCTGCCGGGCTGTGGTCCTCGGGCCAAGACAGGCTTTCAGCCACGATGATTACCACCGAAGCCACCGAAGAAATGGCGTGGCTGCACGGCCGCCTGCCTAAGTTCCTGCGGCAGGAGGAAATCGGGCCATGGCTGGCAGGCGAGCCTCTGCTCGAGCCAAGCACCGTCACCGGTTTTCAGGCGCGGCCCGCGGATCCAGCCGTGGGCAACGTGCGTAACGACTATGCCGAGCTTATTGCAGAACAATCCCCGGAAGGGCTGTTCTAGAACGATTGCTGCGCCAACTACTGCGCGACCAGGTCGGTGAAAGTGAAATCGAGAACCTTGGCTAAGTCCTCGGCGTTCATTTCGATGTCGAGGCCACGGCGCCCGCCGGAGAAAAAGATGGTGTCGAAGAGGACAGCCGTTTCATCAATTGCGGTGGGAAGAACGTGCTTTTGGCCTAGCGGAGAGATTCCGCCTGGAATATAGCCGGAGGATTTCGAGGCATCTTGTGGATCTGCCATCGTCGCCTTCGCCGCACCGAATGCCGCGGCCGCCTTCTTTAGGCTGAGCTTGTGTGAGACTGGCAACACGCAAACCGCTAATTCCCGCTTGGCGCCTTTGCCCGCGGTGAGATCGACCACCAGAGTCTTGAATACGCGATCAGCATCGATGCCTAGTTCCGCTGCGGCAGTGTCGCCGAAATGATCCGTACCGCCCTCGAAGATTGCCACCTTATGTGGGATTCCCGCCTCTTCCAAGAGCTTTTAAAGCTGGGGTAGCGGCATGCGGAGGTTTCTTGGACTTGGACATAAGCCGCATTTTAGTAGCCGCGTCATGCCAACCCATTAGGATGGGATACGTGGCTACAAAAACTACTAGCGCTAAGGACAGTCAGCGCCTCTTTGAGGAGCAAGCACTGCCTTTACTCGACCAACTCTACGGTGGAGCCATGCGTCTTACGCACAACCCGCAGGACGCCGAAGACCTGATTCAAGAGACCTATCTGAAGGCTTATAAGAATTTTGGCTCCTTCAAGCAAGGCACCAACCTCAAAGCTTGGCTCTACCGAATCATGACCAATACCTACATCAACTCCTATCGCAAGGCGAAGCGCCGCCCGGCGGAATCTTCAGCAGATGATCTGAGCGATTTTCAGCTCTATACAACTGCCGGCCATGATTCGACCGGCCTGGAATCAGCCGAAGTCGAAGCATTGAAGTTGATGCCGGATTCCGCGATCTCTGAGGCAATGAATGATTTGCCGGAGGATTATCGCATGGTTGTCTATTACGCCGACGTCGTAGGCCTGGCGTACAAGGAAATCGCAGAAATTATGGACACTCCACTTGGCACGGTCATGAGCCGGCTACACCGTGGAAGAAAACTCCTTCGTGGCGCGTTGAAAGACGTGGCTAGAGAAGAAGGCATCGGTCTCAACCACCCAGACATGGAGGAGAAGTAATGAGCAATGCGACAGGGAACAATTGCGGCGCATGTAATTCTCCTGAGGTCCAGGCACTGTTTTGCGAGCTTTTGGATGAGCGCACAAGCTATGCGCGTGCGCTAGAAATCCGCGAACATATTGCACAGTGCGACGAATGCCAAGCACGGCTTGAAAGCGAAGAAGTGGTTCGTGCGCTCGTTCGCAAGTGTTGTTCTGGCACCAAAGCTCCACAGTCGCTGCGTCAGCGCATCACCATCGAAATAACTCGTACCGAGGTTCGCTGGAACTAAAATTCAAAGGTAGATAATCCAAAGGTAGATTCAGCAGCTTATTTTAGATACAGCAAAAGGCTCGCCTTCCTTCAACGAAGGGAGAGCGAGCCTTTGTCGTGCTGCTTATTTACGCGCTAGGACGCTTGCCGTGATTTGCACTCTTCTTACGGCGATCCTTGCGCTTACGACCACGCTTAGACATGGGCGGCCTCCTTGCTAATAGGTGAGCGGATAAATTACTTACCCACTGACTTTAGTGGCTGGATCAGCCGGTGGGGAAATCGGGTTAGGTCAGCGGAGAATTAGGGGAGTGAAATTTAAACGGTAACGCGTGCGCGGCCGCGGCCGCGGTTGCGGCGGCGCTTGAGAGCGCGGCGCTCTTCCTCAGACATACCGCCCCAGACGCCGGCATCCTGGCCGGACTCCAGTGCCCACTTCAGGCAAGCGGAGGAAACTGGGCAGCGGTTGCAAACCAGCTTGGCCTTTGCGATCTGGGTAAGTGCAGGGCCGGAGTTGCCTACTGGGAAGAACAGCTCTGGGTCTTCGTCGCGGCAAACAGCTTCGTGGCGCCAATCCATGATTGAAATCTCCTAACAAAATTTAGACAGCATGACAGGTCTCTGCGGTCCACAAATGCGGACTACAGCAATTAACAGGGGTGGGAGCGAACCGGTCTGCGCTCAGTGGGGCCCTGTCTCGAGTTAGGGCCAGCGTCGGCGCCGCCATGATTCACTTTGTGTTCACTTGGATGTTTTTCCAAGTTTTGGGCTGCTTAAACAGCCCGTTGTTTTTGCTACTTGAGAATCATGACATGTTTACCTCCATCCCGCTAGGGTTAAGAGGTAAATTGTGGCAAAGATCACTGACTTTCATGCAAGTGAACGGCGAAAAATGGCGCCCTTCTTCCTGCAAGAAAGCTGGCAATAATTAGTTTACCTGCCACTTTGGGTGATTTTAGGTGAGTGTGGTGACTTGGATCCCGTCAAATCTACTTCTGGACAGATGCCCCCGATGCGCATCCGCGTCGAAAGTTAAGGGCGCGTATTGGCAGTACTTGTTTCCACGCGTTATCAAATCCGCGCGCCGTAACGGCATGACAATGCGTCTCATGCTTTAAACAGGTGAGTAGACTGTGGCGCGTGACTGAGAAGAATTCGAAGAAGAACACTGCCAAAAAGTTTGAAAAAAGCGCCGCGGCGAATTCGGGCGCGCCGCGCTCGGTGCTGATTGCTGCGGGCATTGCCATCGTGCAGTCCGTGGCTGTTATTGCCTTCGGCCTCTTCCTCATTATCCGTGAATTGAAGGGTGCTGAGAACGCTTCGATGGTCTCTGAGGCAGGCGCTTCCAACTTCGTTGGTTTCGGCACCGCTGTCTTCATCTTCATCGTGTTCGGCTTTGTGATTATCGGTGCCCTTGCCTTTGCAAAGGGTAAGCGCTGGGGCAGGGGAGCAGTGGTCCTCGTCGAGATCATCCTTGCCGCGAGCTCTTTCCAGATGTATAGCGGCGGCGCTGCGGTACTGGGTGCTATTACTCTTGCCAGCGCTCTTGCCGCGCTGTACTTTGTGATGGTCGTGCCGGACTCCGCGAAGTGGGCCGAGGCCAACTTTCGTGGCTAGCTAGGGCCGCTGGTAGCGGCGATTGTGCGGGCAGCGCTTTAAAGCGCGCTAAGGCCCACTGCGGTGTCGCCGCGTTGTTCCACGATGGCGGTTCCAGACTGCGTGAGGAAGACGGGGCCCTCGTAGTCGCCGCGGTCGACGGGGATGTTGCGTTCGGTTTCACCGGTGCTCCAGTTGACCACTGCGATTCCCTCATCGGTTGGCATAAGCAGGCGATCTCCTACTGCCATGCCGGTTCCGATTGCGTCCTCAAAGACGTGGTCCACCTTGAGCGTAGTCGGAGTAAACAAATAGAGGCGCTGGCCATCAAACCAAGACATGTGGTGTGGAAGATCCGCTGTAGCCGGTGCGAAAGGCGTCGAAGAGTTATTAACCTCCGGGGAAGGCGCAACCGGTTGTGAGGCGGTCTTTTCGCCGGTCTCAGAGTAAGAATCGATGCGCGGGGTCTCGCCGGGCTGATAGACCGCCGCGGCCTTTTGGCCCACTGCAATTAGCCTCGAGCCTTGATTATCCATGGTGGCATCGGCGGAAATCTCCGGCTTACGCGAATCCTCCGGGGTGGCGCCCATCAGGCGCAGCGACGTAACGTTTGGATTCTCTGGGCAGGACTCAGTAACGGCGAGGTTTTCAGTGCGCGTTAGAGCCGAGGTGATGGAACACTCCTCGTGTTCCTGCATATCCGGCTCTTGCTTGGCCTTAACATCGCCGTACTCGATGGTGCGCACCATGTCCGAGCGCCAAATGTCTACGCGTTCAGTAGAGACGGTGCCTACTCGGTCATTGGAGGCAATGGCCACGACATCTTCGGAATTGATAGCGCTGCGCGTATCCGAGTACTGACCCGTCGCCGCATCAATAGCCACGGTATCGCCACAGCCCACGCCGGTGCGGTAGGTGGCAACTACCTTGCCCCAAGCAGTGCCCAGGGAACACAAGTCTAAACCCGCACGCGTGTAGTGCCATACCGGATTGCCATTCGGGTCAGAGGCAGTAATTGTTTCACCCTCGTGCGTGATGGTCAGCCCCTTCGCAGAAAGCGCGCGGTATTGGCCCGGCACGGGCGTATTGGGCAAGCGGAAGGATTCGGCAAGCTTGACCGGGGGTTCCGCGAGCACCTCGACGTCGTCAGGCATGGCATGGCTTGCCGGAACCAGCTCAGAGTCGCGGATATCGGCGCTAAAGTAGGCTCCTCCTACAGCGATCGCACACACCGCAGCGATGGCGCCAGTCAACTTCCAGTCAGTCGCGCTCGCGCGAAGGATTGGGGTCTTGCTCATCGACGGCGGCTCCTGGAACGGCGGGTACGGGTGGAATTGCGAGGCGAGGGCTTTTCGCGCAGGCGGGTTGTGCCGATTACCTTAGTCGCGGGGCCGACGGACTCGGCAATGCCCTCTTCAAAACCTAGGGCCTCGGCAAGCTCGGGGGAGGTGCTAAACCACTGCGGCGGTTCTGCTTCGTTGAGGTCGAGTTCGTCGTTGATAAGGCGCCATTTACCCAGCTCGTCGTAGCCCACCAAGGTGATTGCGGTGCCGGTATGGCCTGCGCGGCCCGTGCGGCCAATGCGGTGGACAAAGGTCATTGGGTCATCTGGAACCTGATAGTTGATGACGTGGGTGACATCGTCGACATCGATACCGCGTGCGGCAACGTCGGTGGCCACGAGGATTTCCACCTTGCCCTCGCGGAATGCGTTGAGGGACTTTTCACGCGCTGCTTGGCCCAAGTCACCGTGCACTGCGCCGACTCGGAACCCGCGCTGGGCTAGTTCACCTGCAACTTCCGCTGCCGAGCGCTTGGTACGGGCGAAGATGATGGTCTTGCCGCGGCCTTCCGCCTGCAGCGCGCGGGAGACAATCGCCAACTTGTCCATGCGGTGAGCCTGGAAGGTCACCTTGCGGGTAGAAGCATGGGTTTGGTTCTCGTCGCCTGATTCGGCGCAGATATGGATAGGCCGCGACATGAAAGTACGTGCCAAGGTCAAAATGGGGCCAGGCATGGTGGCAGAAAACAGCATGGTTTGGTGCGCATTGCCGTGGAGAGCTTCCAGAATCTTTTCAATATCTGGCAAGAATCCCAGATCAAGCATCTCGTCGGCCTCGTCGAGCACGAGGATTGCCACGTGCTCGAGGCTCAAATGGCCTTGCTGAACCAGATCCAAAAGGCGGCCCGGGGTACCTACGACAACATCGACGCCCTTGTTGAGCATCTTGATCTGCTCTTCATAAGGGCGCCCGCCGTACAAAGTGGCAAGGCGTACCGGGAGATTGCGAGCAGCAGCCGAAAGATCTTCGCCGACTTGGACAGCAAGCTCGCGAGTAGGAACCACGATGAGGGCGCGAGGGGTGCCGTCTAGTTCCTTAATATCGGCGTCGTCAAACACGCGATCTAGAACTGGGATGCCGAAACCGAGCGTCTTTCCCATGCCAGTGCGGGCTTGGCCGATGAGGTCTTGTCCGCCGAGCGCGATCGGAAGAGTCAGTTCCTGAATGGCGAACGTGCGCTCAATTCCGCGGCTGGCCAGGGCATCTACGATCTCTGCTGCGACGCCGAGGGACGCAAAGGTAGGTGATTGCGAGGGCTCAGACTGTTGAAATGACACAACTTGATAGTAGCCGGTACGGCTATAGTAGGGCCATTGAGACTTTAAATTAAACTTTTAAGGAGGAGACCTTTTCATGGATATCAAGATTGGTTTCGCAGACACCGCCCGTGAGCTCGTCATTCACGCAGAGGGCACCCAGGAAGAGCTGGTAGCCAAGGTCAATTCCGCATTGGCAGATAACGCTACCTTGGAGCTGGAAGACGCCAAGGGCCGCAAGTACATCGTCCGCACCGACCGTGTGGTCTATGCAGAAATCGGCGTCGCTAAGACCCATGCCGTCGGTTTTGCAGGCGCTTAAACCCATTAGCTTTGCGTCCTAGCAGAGGAATTGCCCTCAAAAAGGGCGCAACGGGTAATCTATTTCCTCATGAAAAGCCCTGTGGATAGTTCGCAACGCGCCCCACGTCACCCGCACCGCAAGCCTGGCCAAGATCCGTGGATCGTCAGGTTTGCACAGGCTTATGGTTGGTGGCGCGTTGTTGCGATCCCAGTGATGGTGGTGCTGACCGTGTGGGTGCTTGTCGACGTCGCACGTCCCGCGCAAGAAGAAGAGGCCACCGTAGCTTCCCGCAGAGACGCGGCGGCTACCTCCGAAGAAGACCGAGTAGGCCCCGATCCCGCCAAGGCCAGCCGCATTGCTGTGGCGAAGGACGGGCTACCCGCCGGCGGTGATTTCTCGGAAAAGGGCGACGATACTTACCGCGATGCGGGTACTGCCGGCGCGCATGCGGGTAAGGGCGGCAAGAAGAAGGTTCGTTACTCGGTAGAGATTGAAAACGGCGTCGACACGACCCCGTACGGAGGCGACTCCGCCTTTGCTGCCATGGTCGATGCAACGCTGGGGGATCCACGCGGTTGGACGGCTACCGGTGACTTCGAATTCGCCCACGTAAAGGCCGATGAAAATCCAGATACGCGTATTCGCTTGACCTCCCTGGAAACCACCGCTGAGCTCTGCGGCGCGCAGCTGGAAACGGAGACTTCCTGCCACACCGGAATCACTGGTGAGTCCACGGTCAATCTCAACGAGTCCCGCTGGGTGCGCGGGGCGCTGCCATTCGAAGGTGACTTGGGCAATTACCGCCAGTACCTCATCAACCACGAGTTTGGCCATGCCATTGGCTATGCCTCCCACCAGGCGTGTGGCGGCGAGGGGAAGCTTGCGCCGGTCATGATGCAGCAGACGCTTAGCTTGAACAACGCTGAGCTCTATGAAAAAGATTCCAAAGAAGTCTATCCCAACGAGGATGTAACCTGCGAGCCGAATCCATGGCCGTATCCAAACCCGCGGGTTAAAGATCCGCATAAGCCGGAATAGGAGAACTATATGTTGCTTCCTCCAGAGCATGTGCTGAATGCCTTTCACTCTGGCGCCAATCTCCGCCAAGTCCAAAGTGAGGTTCTGGGACCGGAGTGGGATCACGGCATCAAGGTAGGTGACGTTGTCTTCGCCCGCGCCAACGAGCTTTCCGGATGGTCCGCCAAGGTCCGTGAGAAGCTCGCCGTAGAAGGCGCGCGCGTGGTGCGGCCGGTCCTTAGCACGGATGCCCGTTTTACAGCTGCGGGTTGGAAGGCCAATCAGTATGTTCCAGGGCAGCTGCGTGGGCGCATCGATGAAACCGCACAGATGGCCTTGCGCTTGGACGCGGCGCTTTCTACATTTCCTATGCCGAATGTTGGCCAGCGTGACGACGTTTTCGCTCGCGCCGAGCGCGCCGCTTGGGCGGAGACAGGGGAGGCCTATTCGGCGGAGCTA
The DNA here is from genome assembly GCF_001808545.1 of Corynebacterium sp. HMSC077D03. Lineage (NCBI taxonomy): Bacteria > Bacillati > Actinomycetota > Actinomycetes > Mycobacteriales > Corynebacteriaceae > Corynebacterium > Corynebacterium sp. HMSC077D03. The sequence continues at coordinate 19,839 of NZ_KV793669.1, read as the reverse complement.
ACTGATAGCCTCCCCGTGGGCATCGCGCACGTGGACGTGCTGGGCACGACCGTTTACTCTGGGGCGAATCCGCCGGCGCTTGTCGACGTCGTGCCTTCCGCAGCCCCACGCCCACTGGGCTGGAGCGCGGCACTCGTTATTGTCGACGGCCTAGTAGCCGAGTCTGTGGATGATGGCATTTGTTCGCGCTTTGGACACGTGCCAGGTATGCCGCAGTTGTTGTTGCGCGCCTCAGCTTATCGCCGCTACGTCAATAACTTGCATCCCGCTTCGAAGTCAACCACGCGTTCGAATATTGAAAGGGTCGAAGCTCTGCTGGTGTCCAGAGCATCTGAAATACTAAACGGGTGAGTTACGATCCCCGTTCTACTGCCCGTGTAGGCGTCGTTCTGCCGCCTTCCCCTCAAGTGCGCCTCGTGCCGCGCCATGCCAATTACAGCACGCGCACTTGGGATTTTCCACTGCCGCAAAAAGGTACCTGGCGCGTTCTAGGCTCGGCTGGTGCAGGCGTTTCCAGCCTGCTGATTGACGTGGTTTTGGAAAAGCTGCGCAGCGGCGCCGATCCTTCGGGCATTCTGGTTGTTTCCACCTCCAAGGAATCTGGCGCCATCCTGCGCCGTGAACTGGCAGAACACCTTGAGGATTACGCGGCGCAGGCCTCCATGGTGCGCTCCGTGCACTCGCTGGCCTTTGCGCTGTTGCGTAATGCAGCGGACGAAGAGATCCGCCTTATCACCGGCGCGGAGCAAGACGCCGTCATCCGTGAACTACTCGAGGGCCAAGCCGAAGAACATCGCGGCAGCTGGCCGGCGGAGGTACGGCCGGCACTGACCTTCGTGGGTTTCGCGCGCCAATTGCGCGACCTTCTGTTGCGCGCTATCGAGCGCGGCCAAGGTCCTGATGAGCTCATGGAGTTGGGTAAGAAGTATGACCGGCCGATGTGGACTGCGGCGGGTGAATTCCTGCTGGAATATGAGCGCACCCAACAGCTAGCCGGCCTGCACTCTTATTCGGCGGCGGAGTTAGTCAACGAGGTACTGCTGCGCTCTAGCGCTACCGAAAACCACCCGTGGCACACCATCATCGTCGACGATGCCCAGCTGCTTGATCCAACCTCCGGATTGCTTGTGGAAAAGCTCTCGCGTGGGGCGGAACTGACCGTAATAGCAGGTGACCCTGACCAAGCGGTCTTTGCTTTCCGCGGTGCCAATTCGGAGTTCTTGACTTCTTTTCCCGCAGAGCATGAGCTGGTGTTGGATGAACCGCGGCGTCGTCCAGCGCCTGCCTGCATCAGCATCGTGGACTCGCGCTCGACCTTGCGTGATGTGGTGGCCGATGCAGTGCGCCGCCGGCACTTGGAAGACGGCGTCGACTGGCGCGATATCGCCGTCATCGTCCGCTCTAGCGGAGATATCGGCCAGATTCGCCGCACGCTGCTAGCCGCTGGCGTGCCGGTTCATATCAATCCCACGGACGTAATCTTGGCCGAGCAAAGGCTGGTCAAGTCGGTACTTTTGGCATTACGGGCGCTCGAGCATGAACTCAACAATGCGGAACTCGAAGACCTAGTCACCGGGCCTGTGGGCGGAGCGGATCCCGTAACCTTGCGCCGCCTGATTCGTGGCCTGCGGCGGTGGGCGCCACAAGCGCGCGGCATTGATTCGCTGCGTGGGCTTTTGGAAGGGCAGTTGCCGGATTTCGCGGGGCTTTTGACCGAGCGCGAACAAACCATCTTGGAGCGCATCCGCGCGATTGTGCAGGCAGGCCGCGCTGCCATTGGTGCGCAAGCCTCTATCGAGGAAATCCTGTGGGAGGTCTGGAACGCCACTGGGCTCGATGCTCGTTTGCAGGCGGCTGCGTTGCGCGGTGGTGCAACCGGCTCGCAGGCAGACCGCGACCTGGATGCCATGATGGCGCTTTTTGATGCTGCGGGTGACTACTCTGAGCGCCGTCCCGGAGCTTCACTCGATTCCTTCCTGCGGCACATCGAAGAACAAGAATTGCCCACCGGCGTGCGTGACCGCCGCAGTGCTGTCCCGCAGGCGGTAGAGGTGATTACTGCGCACGGTGCGGTGGGCCGGGAATGGGACACCGTGGTCATCGCTGGCGCTCAGGAAGGTGCTTGGCCTTCCCTCGGTGAGACGGGATCGATCTTTGAGCAGGAAGCGCTAATTGATCTGCTGGATCGGTCGATTACCCCGGGCACGCCGGTAAGCCATGTGGCAAGCCGCTTGAGGGAGGAACGCCGCTTGTTCCACGTAGCCACGACCCGCCACCGTGCGCGTTTGTTGCTTGTCGCGGTTGATGCGCCCGATGCTGACGTGCCCGAAGAGCCGTCGCGCTTTATTAGTGAGTTTGCGCGGCAGGGCAGCGTGGACGTGCCCGGTGCAGTCGAACGCCGAGAAGCAAATAAGCGCCTGCGCGCGGCGCGTTTGCCGCAAGAGTTGGGTCTGCAAGTGGCCGAACCCGAACCGGTATCAGTGCGCGGAGAGCGAGAAATTGACCCGCTCGAGGTAGCGGTGCTTTCGGTGCCTTCTTTCGTGGCTCAATTGCGCCGTGTGGTCATGGATCCTGAAAGCGGGGAGTCCGAGCGCAGTCAGGCGGCACGTCAGCTCGCACGGCTTGCCAAGGCCGGAGTGCCCGGAGCCCATCCTGAGCAATGGTGGGCTGCACGCTCGGTGGCGGTAGCGGAAGATACGGAAGACTCTGGCACGCCCACTGGCCGTGTCTCGCCATCCCGCGTGGAGGCGCTGTTGCGTTGTCCACTCAATGCAGTACTTGGAAACTTGAGCGAGGAAGAAGAGACGCCGCTGGCGTTGCTGCGCGGCACCATGGCGCATGCATACCTTGAGGCGCTGGGCCGCGGCGTGGATCCAGAACTTGGCAAGAAGATGGTCAAGGATGCTTTTGGCTTAATTCTTAATGCGCCCAGCTGGAAGCGAGACTCCGAGCTCGCGGACTTTGAGCGCCTGCTTGAGCGCACGCATCAGTGGGCCCTGGACACTGCTTCTACCTTTGAGCTGGTTGGCGTGGAGGTTCCGGTCTCCGTGGAGGTCATGCCGGGAATTAAGGTGGCCGGTTATATGGACCGCCTGGTTAAAGCAGGCGAAGACTACATGGTGGTTGACCTCAAGACGGGCAGCAGCGCGCCGTCTCGTGAGGAAGCCAAAGACAATGCGCAGCTAAAGACCTATCAGCTGGCCTTGGCACATGGTCAGCTGTGCGACGCTAACGAAGACAAGGCACACGGTCCTGTAATCCGCACGGGTGAGGGTATGGCTCGGGGGGGTGGCGTGCTGATTTATCCAGGGACTGATCAAAAGTCCATTACCAGCCGTGACCAAGCTGCTGTGCTGCCGGAAGAACTAGAAGAATTCGCGGGGAAGCTGCCCGCGCTGGTAGCTGAACTTTCCAGTCAGCACTTGACCGCCCGGGAAAATGAGTCCTGTGGGCGCTGCGCAATCCGGTCCATTTGTCCCATCCAAGCAGAAGGAAAGCAGGTCTCTGATGAGCTCGCAGACTAAACTATTAAGCCCCCAGCAACTTGCTGCTGCTTTGGATAAGCCTTTCCCGCCGACGGACGAACAGAGCAAGGTCATCGAGGGCCCGCTCGGTCCGAAGCTGGTCGTCGCCGGCGCGGGCGCTGGCAAGACGGAAACCATGGCCTCGCGTGTGGTCTACCTCGTGGCCAATGGCATGGTGCGCCCAGAAAACGTCTTGGGTCTAACCTTTACCCGCAAGGCAGCTCAGCAGCTTGAGCAGCGCATCCGTAAGCAATTGATGAAGTTGCGAGATTCCCGCATCGTCGCGCCGGATTCTGCAGCGGCGGAAGCGCTGGAAAACATTGCGCCGAAGGTCGCCACGTATGACTCCTACGCGGGTGATTTGGTACGGGAATATGGCCTGCTCGTGCCGGTTGAGCCAAGCGCGCGGATTATTACAGATGCAGAGCGCTTCGCTATCGCGCACGATGTCGTGCTCAATTACGGCGGCAAATTATCTGCGTCCCAGTCGGTGGCCACGGTTACTGAGACCCTGCTCAAGCTTGCACAATCCATCGATAACGCGTTGATGGATCCGGCCGATATCCGGGAGCATGCCCGGATCTTCACTGCCACCGCTTATGACCTAGAAAAGACCCGTAAAAACGGCCCGGAATTCAACAAGGATGTGCAACGGTACCTAGACCGCCAGCAGCTGCGTGTGGAGTATCTTCCACTCGTTGAGGCCCTGAAGGAAGAACAAGCGGCCCGTGGCGTCATCACCTTTGGCGAGCAAATGGCAATCGCCGCCAAGCTGGCCCAGAGCCATCCCGCAGTAGGCGAGCAGCAAAGCCAGCGTTTCAACGTGGTGATGCTCGATGAGTACCAGGACACCTCCCATGCACAGCGCGTGCTTCTTCGTTCCCTGTTCGGCGGCGTGCGCCCAGGCGTATCCGTAACGGCCGTGGGCGATCCAATGCAATCTATCTACGGTTGGCGTGGCGCCACGGCAGAAAATCTTGCTGCCTTCGTAGAGGATTTCCCTCAGGAAGATGGCTCACCCGCGCCGAAGGACCAGCTGACCACATCCTGGCGCAACCCACAGCGTGCTTTGGAACTGGCAAACGACGTCGCGGCCAAGCTCTTTTCCGAGTCCGCTGGCCCACGGCCTGTTGATGAGCTGCAGCCGCGCGATGGCGCGCCGGAAGGCGATATCGAGCTGGGGTATTTTGCCTCTGAGCGCGAGGAGCATGAACACATCGCCCAGCATCTCAAGAGCCTTTATGAGCGATACGAGGACCCAAACGATTTCAGCGCGGCGGTGCTTGTGCGAACGAATAAGCAATCGCCCCTTATCGCACAAGCCCTAGATGACGCAGGCGTGCCGAATGAAATCGTCGGCCTAGGCGGCTTGCTCTGGCAGCCGGAGATTCAAGATCTCATTGCCGTTGCCACCATCCTCGTCCGTCCGCAGGACACCAACGCCGCACTGCGCGTGCTCACCGGGCCCATGTGCGGGCTAGGCGTAAAGGATCTGCAGCAGCTATTGGCACGTCAACGCAACCTTGCCGGCGGCGATGCAGCGGCATCAGGACGGTTGCGTTGGGAGGGCGGCGACCCAGTCGAGCATCTCGCCGCCCAACTAGCGGAGCTGACTGAAGAAGGCACCGGACAAACTTTGGGCCTGGCCGATGCTTTGGCAGACCTTGGCGAGCGCGAACGCTATAGCGCGCCGGGGCTGGTGCGCATGGAGGAGCTTTCTTCGAAACTGCGCCATCTGCGTACCTACTCGCTGTCTAAGTCTTTATCGGATCTCTTCGCCGACATCGAAGCACTCTTTAATATCCGCACCGAGGTCCTAGCCAGCGGCACGTTGGGCGGCACCACGCACCTGGACGCTTTTGCCGACGTCGTCGCTGATTTCCACGGCGATTCCCTTTCCGCATTGCTGGACTATCTCTCGATGGCACGCGAACGCGAAGACGGCCTTACTCCCGGCGAAGCTCCCGCTGTAGCCGGGCGCGTGCAAATCATGACCGTGCACAAATCCAAAGGCCTGGAGTGGAAGCACGTCTGTGTGCTCCACGCTGACTCCACGAGCTACAAGGGCCAAGCCGAAACCTTCCTCACCTTCGTGGAGAAGGTCCCCGGTGACGAAGACGTCATCGAGCTGGACCCTGATGCCACAAAGCGTTCGGAATTCGGCAAGGCATGCGAGGCCTATAAGGAAAACGTGCGCCAGAACCAGCGCGAGGAAAGCGCGCGCCTGTTCTACGTTGCGATGACCCGCACCGAGTCCACGCTGACGATTACGGGTTCTGGAACCAACAAGGTCCAAAATAAGTCGAAGAAGGGGCCCTACGAATACCTAGAACTGCTGCGTGCAAAGCATCCTGACTTGGTTCAGCATTGGGACGTGCCTGCTAGCCCCGAGGAGGCTGCCGCGCACGAGGTAATGCTCGAGGGCACTTTCCCAGCGCTGGAAGCTAGCTCGCATGCTGTGAAGGCAGCGGAGACTGTGCTGGAGGCCATGGACAAACTTCCGGAGTTGCGCGCAGGAGAAACCTTTGAGCTTTGGGAACAAGAAGCCGGTGCTTTGATCGAGGAATACGCGGCATTGCAAGCACCCGTCGTGGACGTAGAGCTTCCAACCGAGCTGACAGCTTCCGACATGGTCTCGCTCAGTTCAGACCCCATTCAGTTCGCGCGGCGCCAACGACGTCCCATTCCTTTTAAGCCGAATGCATACGCCAAACGCGGTACCGCTTTCCACGCTTGGCTGGAAGATAGGTTTGGTTCGCCGGCTCTGTTGTCGGAGGATGAACTGCCCGGCTCCGATGAACAGCCTGAGCAGGACTTGGAAGCATTGAAGGAGGCATTCCTTTTCTCCGAATGGGCGCAGCGCACCCCGGAATACGTTGAGGCGCCTTTTGAAATCACCATCGGTGATTCGGTAGTACGCGGACGCATGGACGCAGTCTTCCGCGAAGCAGACGGCACCTGGTTTATCGTGGACTGGAAAACTGGCCGCCCGCCTAAAGGCGCGGATATGCGCGCGGCAGAGATCCAGCTTGCGGTCTATGCTGAGGCATGGCGGCGCGTGCATAGCACCGAAGACGTACGCGCGGCATTCTTCTATGTCCATGACGGCTATCTCTTTGAACCGCGGGATTTGCCCACCGGAAAGCGGCTGGTGGAGCTTCTTGAATCGTCAGTTTCTGCCTCTGCGGGTTAAGGTATTTAGCCGGTTCGTAAAACGCGGGTCCCATTATGGCTATGCTCGCGTTAACGCGTGCCGCTAAAGCCACAAAAATCAAAGTTAGAGGAAGACCAAAGTCCAGTGCCGAAACAACGTGCGCAACGCATAAGCCGTCGCTTTAAGGCGCGCTTCATGCCGCAGATTGAGCTGACGTCGCAGCCTGATCACGCGCTCATTGATGTGATCACGGTCCCGCGTGCTGACAATGACAGCCCGTGGAAGCAGCTGGGCAGCCGCGTCCTGTGGGCATTCGCGCTGCTTGTCTTCGTCACCGTCGTTGTTTACTTCGATGGTGATGGCTACAGCGAGAACCTGTCGTTTCTCGATGCTGCGTACTACGCCGCAGTCTCTCTCACCACAGTGGGCTACGGCGATATCGTCCCGGTGACCCCGCAAGCCCGCTTCGTCAACCTGCTTATAGTTACGCCAGCCCGCCTGATCTTCCTTGTTTTGTTGGTCGGCGCGACGCTGTCAGTGCTGACAGATAAAGCACGTCGTACATTCGAAATCCAGAATTGGAGAAAGCAATTGCGCAACCACACTGTTGTTATTGGTTACGGCACCAAGGGCGCGGGCGCCGTCGCTGCTTTGCTGGCTGACGACGTCCCGGCCTCCCAGATCGTGGTCATCGACACCAACCGTGCCTCGCTCGCGAACGCTGAACACCACGGCCTGGTCACCATCTTCGGTTCCGGCACTAAGCAAGATGTCCTGCGCATCGCGGGCGTCGAGAATGCGGCGTCTGTTGTCGTGACTCCGTCCACGGACGATACCGCCGTTCTGTGTACTCTCTCGGTGCGCGAGCTGAACCCGAAGGCAAAGATTGTCGCTTCGGTGCGTGAGTCTGAGAACCGCCACCTGCTGCGCCAATCGGGTGCCGATTCCGTGGTTACCTCCGCGGAGACTGCCGGACGCCTGCTGGGCCTTGCCACCGTAACGCCGACGGTCGTGGAAATGATGGAGGATCTCCTCTCCCCAAACGAGGGCTTTTCCGTCTCCGAACGTGCGGTCCGCGAGTTCGAGGTGGGCTCCAACCCACGTCACCTCGCAGACATCGTGCTGGCAGTGCTGCGTAACAACGAACTGCACCGCGTGGATACCGCGGATGCTTACTCCCTCAAGCCCGGTGATCGCCTCCTTTACATCAAGCACGAGATGGAGCAGGCAACTGAAGAAGAGGACGAAGAAGACTAGTGTTTCTTCCTGTCACCGAGAGCAACCGAGTGCCGGTCGATGACACGGGTGCGCCGGTCTTGGTCGCGGAGCCCAGCGGCCCCATCCTCGTTGAGGTAGGGGCCGTTCAGGCGTTTTCTATCCCCGATCAATCCGCTACGAAGCTGGGAACGCTCCGTGACGCTGCCTTCTTCGCAGAAAACCCTGACATCCTCAAGGCCATCCATTTAGTTCGCAATCGCCGGGAGACGCGTTTTGATGCGCGTACGGGTGATGAACTGTACTTCCCAGAACCGGGCGTCGTCGGGCGCTCGCTCCAAGACCCACGCCGCATGGTCTTTCCGCGGATCAACCCCGCAGTCATCGGCATTATCTACTTGGCAGGCACGGATAAGATCCTTCTGGCTCGCAACCGCGTGCGCAATAGCTTTTTCTCGCTCATCGCGGGCTACGTCGAACCGGGGGAGAGCCTGGAAGAAGCTTTCGCGCGGGAAGCGTTGGAGGAGACCGGCAGGCGCGTGCACGAAGTGCGCTATTGGGGCTCGCAGCCTTGGCCGCCTAGTGGCTCGTTGATGATGGGCTTTAGTGCGGTCACGGATGATGTCCAGGCTGTTTGCGATACTGATGGCGAGCTCGAAGAAATCCGCTGGGTTTCACGCGCTGAGCTGCCGGATTTAAACATTGCCCGCAAGGGCTCGATTGCACACACGATGATTATGGAGTGGTACCACGGTGAATAGGCCGGATTTGTCCCTATTGGACGAGGACCAGCTTGCAGCAGCCACCGCCCCGCGTGGGCCGGTGTGCATCCTGGCGGGCGCGGGCACCGGTAAGACCCGTACGGTTACTTATCGCATCGCCAACATGGTGGACCAAGGTTTCGCTAGCCCGCAGCGCATCCTGGCGGTTACCTTTACTACCCGTGCTGCGGGCGAGATGCGTGACCGCCTCAACCACATGGGAGTCGGCGGTGTCCAGGCGCTGACTTTCCACGCGGCGGCGCGGCGTCAGCTGCGCTATTTTTGGCCGCAGGTGGCAGGTGATTTGCCGTGGGAGCTCGTCGATAACAAGTTCTCCCTCGTTGCCCGTGCGGTGCGCTCGCTGAATCTCGATAATTCGAAGGACTCCATCAGGGATTATCTCAGCGAGATCGAGTGGGCTAAGTCCTCGCTGGTTGGGCCAGATTCCTATCCGGAGGTAATCGCCACGACAGACCGCGAAGCGCCTGCTGAACCTGCCAAGGTCGCGGAGGTATTCCGCCGCTATGAGCAGCTCAAGTCCACTCCGGACCGCATGTTCTTGGACTTTGATGACCTGCTCATGCACATCGCTGGCGCCATTGAGAATGTCCCTTCCGTGGCAGAGGTCTTCCGTGAGCAGTACCGCACCTTCGTGGTGGATGAGTACCAGGACGTTACCCCGCTGCAGCAGCGGGTTCTAGATGCGTGGCTGGGGGAGCGCGATGACCTCACTGTGGTCGGCGATGCTAACCAGACGATTTACTCCTTCAACGGTGCCTCGCCGGACTATCTGCTGAACTTTTCGCGCACCTACCCCAACGCCACAATCGTGAAGCTGCAGCGTGACTACCGTTCCACCCCGCAGGTAACGGACTTGGCCAACCGCGTCATCGCGAAGGCATCTGGCCGCGCTGCCGGTACACGCTTGGAGCTGCAGGGTATGCGCGAGCCCGGCCCAGAGCCGACGTTCAAAGCTTTTGAATCCGAAGAGATCGAGGCAAAGGAAGTCGCGGGCCAAATCCTGACTCTGCTCAACAAGGGCGTTAAAGCCTCTGAGATCGCGGTGCTCTACCGCATCAACGCCCAGTCCGAGCAGTTTGAGCAGGCGCTTGCCGACGCCGGCATCGTCTACCAAGTCCGCGGTGGCGAGGGCTTCTTCCGCCGCCCGGAAATCCTGGAGGCAATCCGCGTGCTCATTGCGGCTACCCGCCGTGAAGACTTGCCGGCGGATCCCGTCGCCATCGCTCGCGCTGCTTTCGTTGAACTGGGGCTTACGCCTAGCGAGCCGCAGGGTGCCAAGGCACGTGAGCGTTGGCAGTCGCTGAATGCTCTCGTGGATCTCATCGAGCAAATTGTCCAAGACCATGAAGGCATTGATTTGAGCGGAGTGCTGGGAGAGCTGCATCGCCGTTCTGAAAATAAGCAGAACCCCACGATGGAAGGCGTCACGCTGGCGACCATCCACGCGGCCAAGGGCTTGGAGTGGGACGCCGTGTTCTTGGTGGGCCTGACGGAGAAGCTGCTACCTATCAACTACGCCATCAAGGCAGGTGACGAGCAGGTGGAAGAAGAACGCCGCCTGTTCTACGTCGGAATCACCCGCGCCCGCGAGCACCTCGCTTTGTCTTGGGCTTTGGCAAAAACCACTGGTTCTCGGGCCTCCCGTGAACGCACCCGCTTCCTTGACGGCTTGGTGCCGGGAATCGAAGAAAGCGCTGGTAGCGGTAGGCGCTATCGCGAGCGCAAGTGCCGGGTATGTGCAGCGCCGTTGAGCAGCCCGGCTGAAAAGGTCTTGGGACGCCACGAGTACTGCGATTACGAGGGCGACGAAGAAGTGTTCTCCGCTTTGCGCGCTTGGCGTGCGAACACCGCCCGCGATGCCAAAGTTCCGGCCTACGTCATCTTCTCCGATGCCACTCTGCAAGCAATCTCTGAGGCTCTCCCGGCTGACGAAGGCGAGCTGCTCGAAATCTCCGGCGTCGGCCCCTCCAAGCTTGAGCGCTATGGTGCGGAAGTTCTGCAGATCATCTCCACGCTGCGCAGCTGAGCAAGTATTCAGGGCAGCAAACTCAGACCTGCATTTTTAGCCAGATGCCGCAGGGAAGCGCCACGATGCTAGCGCTTAGCGCCGCTGGGACCTTTCAAAACAGTAGGGGCACTTCGGATGCTCGAGGACTAGGCGGTATTGGTTGTGGCCGTAAGGGTCTACCTCCAGTAACTCGCCTTGCATGACGCGGCTACTTTTTGCACCAGGTGGGCTGGGGCGGCCTGCAAGCCGTCTTAAAAAGATCATGGTTTGCATGGCAATCGCTTTGATAATGACCTCGTCGGCCTTGGCATCTGCCGCATCCAATTGGGCGACGACGTTGTGCCACTGCTCATCGCCGTCGATTCGGTGCAGATGCGAGCACATGGGACACGGCCCGCGGCCGGCGGTTCGCAGGGGGCCAATTACACCACGGGCATCAAACATCGACACAGGTAGAAAGTCGCCCTTGCACTTACGCAGTGCTTCAGCCAGTTCCACCGGCTTATCAAGGAAATCCACCGCTACCACCGGAAAATGCGGGCTGACAGCCTTGATATAAGAGTAGGTATTTTCTTGTTCTAGCTGTTTACGCAGCACGAATCCATCCTGGCTGGCGGCTGTCCGTATGGCCTCGGCAAGCGGGCTTTTGCCCAGCACAACCACGCAGCTTCGTGCAGGCTCCGGCCACAAAATGTTGTAACAAATGAGATCCTCAATCAGCGAGCTCGCAGCGGTTTCCTCCATGCCGGCGCGGGTGAGTAGCCGCTGAATGCTATCGCGCGTAATGGGCTGGTGGAGGCGAGACAGGGAAGCGATAATTTCGCTTTCCACCTCGACCACCCCCACGCGAGTGGCGTCCATGCCGAACTGAATGACGCCGGGCTCGCGCTCCAGAATGCTTACCCCCGGCGCCAACATGTAGGCAGTCGTTGACTGCTCTTGCGATGCAACTGGCATGCTTTTCCCCCTAAAAGCCACGCTCGTTGCTCCCATTCCAGCACAAGTACAATGACCTGTCATGTCGAGTAATGAGAACTCAGGTGTCGCCGTGCGCGTTATCCGTTCTGCAAAGCGCAAGCGGACGGTGCAAGCACGGCTTGTCGACGGCGTCTTAGAAGTCCGGATTCCTTCCTGGATGTCGGCGAAAGAGGAAGCCAAAGCCGTGGCCGACATGCAGGCGAAGGTAGCGCGCAAGCACACCTCGACCCGGCGCTCTGATGCTGATCTGCACGAGCGCGCCGTCGAGCTCAACAAAAACTTCCTCGACGGGCGAGCGAAGATCGGCTCAATTCGTTGGGTGAGCAATCAAAACACACGGTGGGGAAGCTGCACTACCTCTACCGGCGATATTCGCATCACCGATCGCCTCAAGGACGTGCCGGAGTATGTCCTCGATTCTGTCGTCATCCATGAGCTGACTCATACCTTCATCCCCGGGCACGGGCCGGAATTTTGGCAGTGGGCTGACCGCGCGCCGAAAGCGGAGCGGGCCAAGGGATACTTAGAGGCCTACCAGCGCTTTGGCTGATAGGCCTCTAATGGCAACGGGGGAGATAGGCAGTGGCCCTAGGCGTTATTCCTCGTCTTCACCGGAGTTATTGGAATCGCCGTTTTCATCCTGCTCGCGCAGCATTTCTTCAAGCTTTGCGAATTCTTCCTCGAAACCGGAATCGGTGGCATCGTCGAGCAAGCTGTCGATGAAGGCGGCCGGGTTATCGAGTTGCTCTGCCGTAGGCAGGAAGTCTGGGTGGTCCCAAGCCTTGTCGCGCTTGGCAACGCCCACGGCGACTGTCGCGCGACGCCACAGCTCGGCAGCGGCGTCGACCTTCGGCGCAGACAACTCGATGCCGACGACCTTGGAAATGGCCTTTTCTGCGGATCCGCCGGTGGCACGGCGATGCGCCCACGCCTCGTTCATGGTGGAGGTGGACGGGATGCGATCTCCCAGTGCATCGTTTACTACCTGATCAACCCAGCCCTCAACGAGCGCGAGCAAGGTTTCCAGGCGGGAGACAGCACCGGCATTGCGGGAGGTAATGCGCGGGGTCAGGTCCATGCCCTGCAGCTTGCTCATCGCATCCTGGATGGCTTGTGGGTCACCAGATTCAAGGTTGAGCTCGCGGGTTGCTTCCTCGATGTGGGAAGTGTCGATGACAAGGCCAATTGCGTACTCCTCGACGGAGGAAACTAGGCGCTCAACCAGCCACGGAACGTGCTTGAACAGGCGCTGGCGGGCGGCCTCGCGGGCGCCAATATAGACCAGAATTTCTTGGCCCGGCACATTGAGATCGCGCGCGATCTTTTGGATGTTGTGTGGCAAAAGCGCGGTGCTACCGGCAGGGGAGACCGGAATGCCGAAGTCGGAGCCGGTAAGCGCCTGGGTGGCAAGGTCACCAAGTGCGCGGCCCAACTGCATGCCAAAGTTCATGCCGGACATCTGATTCATCATGTTTGCCATCGGGCCCATCATCTCGCGGGCTTCTTCCGGCATTGACTCCAGCTGTGCATTGTTCATGTGCTCGGCAACTGGGGTAACCAAGCGCTTCCACATTGGCATCGTTGCTTCGAGCCACTCGCTGGAGTTCCACGCCTTGACGCTGCCGGAAGCGGTGGGCAATTCGGTGGCGTCGTCAAGCCAAAGCTCCGCTAGGCGTACGGCTTCTGCTACCGCATTACTATCGGCACTACTGATTTCCTTGTCGTTGGAAATCTGTTGCTGCGCGATGCGCTGGGCCATCTCATAGTTGACCGGGCCGGAGCCCTCAGGAGAGTTCATTGAGGAGCCCATGCCAGAAAGCATCTGGCCGAACTGATTAAGAAGGTCTCCTAGACCACCGCCCGCGGCGCTGCCACCGAAGCCGAAGGCGCCAAACGGGTTCTGGTCGCGGCGCGAGTTATCGTCGTCACCGTCATCATTGTTGGGAAAAGAAAAACCGAATCCGTTGCTCATGCGCTCCAATGTACCGGCTGGCGGTGGGCTGTTTCCATCGCTCGCGCAACGCTGTCAGCGAACAAGGATGAAAACGTTGTAGGCTAATTCCTCGTGAATTCACCAGAAAATCGACGCCTCCGCACGCTCGTTTGGGGCGCTATCCCGGTCATCGTGCTGGGTGGTGCCTTGAGCATCGATCGCATCCCTGGCACGGATATTGCTTTAACCGTGCCTTATGCGGCCGAGGGGCCTGGCCCAACCGTGGATACGCTCAGCGAGGTTGATGGCACTGAGGTCGTGGACGTGAAAGCGCCAAAGACCTATGAGACTTCCGGTCAGCTCAATATGACCACCGTGTCTGTGCGCACCAACATGACGCTGACGCAGGCCTTGGGTCGCTGGATCATGACTGATGACACTCTGGTACCAATCGATACCGTCATCCCGCAGGGGCAGACGGATGAAGAGGTAAACGAGTCGAACGAGCAGGCCTTCACACAGTCGGAGTCGGCTGCGACGGTCGCCGCGATGAATTATCTCGACGTGCCAGTGAAGATCGTGGTCGCGCAGGTTCTAGAGGATGCACCTGCCGCGGGGGTCGTGCGTGCAGATGACGTTATTACCTCCGTTGATGGTGAGAAGGTAACGCAGCCGGGGCAGGTGCAGGACATGGTCCGCGCGAAGAAGCCCGGCGATGAGGTCGAACTCGGCATCGAGCGCGGTGGCAAGAAGCTGCAAGAAAAGGTTACGCTGGCGGCGCATCCACACGATGATTCGGTGGCGCTGATGGGCATTTCGATGACCTCGAAGCCCAAGGAAGATATCCAGGTCGATTACAACCTGCAGGACATCGGCGGGCCGTCCGCGGGCATGATGTTTACTCTCGCGGTAATCGACAAGCTTTCTGATGGCGAGCTCAACGGCGGCAAGTTCGTTGCCGGTACCGGCACTATCAGCGAAGACGGCACGGTGGGTCCCATCGGCGGAATCGTGCACAAGGTCGCCGCATCGAAAGAAGCCGGCGCCGAGCTCTTCTTAGCACCCGCAGACAACTGCGCGGAGGCCACGAGCCGCGACACCGGCGACATGGTGGTTGCCAAGGTGGAGACCCTGGACGATGCCATTAAGGCGATGGATGACTTCGCCCACGGCAAGCAGGTTCAGACCTGCAATTAGATAAGACCGAGCTCTTTAAGACGCTCTTCGGGATCGTCTTGGTCGGTTGAGATCATCTGCTGCATCACGAGACCGTCCTTGTTATCCACCACGGTCAAGATGGCGGTATTGCCCAGCATGGACCAGCCGACGACGCGGTCGCCTTCATCCTTGACCACGCGGGAGCTGCGCAGCTCGGTGAGCACCTGCGTGGTTTGGGCGGCCTTGGACTTGTTCTTGAAGAACTGGAACTGGCCGATTTCCGAGCCGGAGCAGTTATAAGAATCTGCGACACCGTTGGGATCACAGCGGTCGAACTGCTGGAAGATCTCCACCGGAACAAGGGTTTCGAAGGTCTCGTAGGCTTCTTCTACCTGCTTGGAGAGCTTTCCGTTGCCCTTCTTTTCGCCATTGGCAGCAGTCGCAGAAGCGGAGGCGGACTCGCTTGCCGGCTCGCTCGCGCCAGATTCTGTTTCCTCGGAGGTGGTGGCCTCGGCCGAGGATTGCTCAGAAGAAGTGGTAGTAGCGGTGCTTGCCGACGTCTTCGGGGCCGGGGTTTCAGCCTTCTGACTGGTAGCTACAGGAGCAGCCGGTGCGGGCTGGCTAGCCTCCTGGCCGTCCCCACATGCCGCGAGGGAGCAACTTGCAGCAAACAGTCCAGCTGCTACGCAGGCGGTGCGGGCGGACAAGGAATTTCGCACGAGGTACTCCTTCAAAGCTGTGAGTTCAAAAGAAAGCATTGAGACTTCAGGTGTAGAGAAATTTGGGTCTAAGACACTTAGTGCCTCAGTTTAGTCGAGTTCATCGGGATCTTGTTCGAGCCCGTAGCGCAATGCGGCGATGACACCCGGTGCCACGTCTGGGCCGCCGCGCAGCTGGATATCGTCTTGTGCAAACGGGCCGGCTGCTTCCAGTTCTTCCTCGGTTGGGCGCACCTGCAGCAGGGTCAGTTCGACGCCTTCCTCACGCAGCACACCGGAGAAAAGGCGTGCAGGACGCGGGCTAGAGTCTGCGCTCTGGCCAGCCTCAGCAGAGGTGTCGCGGAATTTAATCTCTTGGGCCAAGATGACGCCGGCGATCTCGTGTGGCCAGACCACGCGGGAGACATAATCGGCTAGCTGCTCGGAGCCGGGTTCGATGTTTTCCGGGATATTGTCCTGCACGATAAGGGTCAGCGGGGAAGCGTCTTCCTCATTGAGCTCTGCCAGCTGGTCCGCGACCAAAGAAGTCGGCACCAGAGCGAAAAGGGTAGGGGGTGCCTCCCAGCCCTCAGCGTGGACAAATTCCACTGCTTCACGCATGGCTTTGTTTAATGCTGGCTGAGAAAGCTCGGGGGAACTCATGAGACTCCTTATTCGTTAACTGTGTATTGCTTCCCTAAGCTGGAAGACTATACCGCTTATATTCGCACGATTTTGATTGGAGCTGGCGTTGGCCTCTGGTATCTCCCGACCCGCTGCCCCAATGAAGCGACCTCCCAGGGGCTTGTCCTGGACGGTCGCTATCATTGCCGCCTTACTGTTCATCGGCCCATTGTTAGTGGGCTTTTATACAGATTGGAAGTGGTTCGGCGCAATTGAATACCGTGGTGTTTTTACCACCACCTTGGTAGCGCGAATCGTGCTTTTTGTCATCTTCGCAGTGGTATCGGCAGGCGTGGTTTATGCCGCGGGCCGCGTTGCATGGCGTGGCCGCCCCGAGAGCTTAGATTTTAACGATCTGAATTCGCCGGTTTACCAGTACCGTCGTTCCATCGAAAAGACCATGGGCGTGTTCCTAAAGGTTATCCCGCTGCTAGTCGGTGTGGTGGCAGGCCTGATGGGGCAGGCTTCGTGGCGCCAGTTCATGCTCTTTTTAAACGGCCAGGATTTCGGCGTTGATGATCCGCAGTTCCACAAGGACTTGGGATTCTATGCCTTCCAGCTACCGGTGTGGAACATCATCGTTTCGGCGTTTTCGATGCTGCTTCTGGTGTGTTTCTTGCTGGCGCTGTTTAGCCATTACATTTTGGGCGGCATTCGCATCGGCAACCGTGCCTCCGGTGTGCGCGGCTCCATTTCTCGCCCGGCTCGCGTGCAGCTTGCGGTAACCGGTGGCCTATGGATGCTGCTGCAGGTAGCAGGCTACTGGTTGGATCGTTATCAGCTTCTGTACAACCAACACTCGCTGTTTACCGGCGGCTCCTACACCGACATCAATGCTTACCTGCCGGCCAAGATCATTCTGATGGTCGTCGGCGTCGTCGTAGCAGTGGCGATTTTCGCTGCGGTGGTAATCAAGGATCTGCGTATCCCTGCACTTGCAGTGGTGCTGATGTTGCTTTCCTCTGTCATCATCGGTCAGGCTTGGCCGCTTTTGATGGAGCGCTTTTCCGTCAACCCGAACCGCCAGGCAAAGGAAGCGGAATACATCGCCCGCAATATTGAATCCACCCGCTATTCCTACGGGCTCACGGATGAGCAGGTTACCTATGAGGAGAACTGGGGAGCAGAGGAAGTAGCGGATTCTAAGGTGGCTTCGGATTCCTCCACGATTTCGAACCTGCGCTTGTTGGATCCGGATATCTTGGCGCCAACCTTTACCCAGATGCAGCAGCTGAAGAACTTCTATGGTTTCCCAGAGACCTTGGCGATGGACCGTTACACCGTGGACGGTGAACTGCGCGACTTCGTGGTCGCCGCACGTGAGCTGGATCCGAATGAGCTGCAGGAAAACCAGCAGAACTGGATCAACCGCCACACGGTTTATACCCACGGAAACGGCTTCGTTGCAGCCCAAGCAAACACGGTCGACGAGGTTGCGCGCGACGCCGGCTCTGCCCGCGGCGGATTCCCAATCTTTACCGTCTCCGATCTGCAAACCCAGCAGGGCAAGCAGCATGAGGGTGAAGGCGAGACCAAGGACGCCGAGAAGTCCCTGGGAATCAAGGTGGACCAGCCGCGCACCTACTATGGTCCGGTCATTGCCGGCGCACGCGATGGGCGTGACTACGCCGTAGTGGGCGAGACCGGTGATAAGCCAGTTGAGTACGATACCGATTCCACCACTTACACCTATGACGGTAAGGGCGGCGTTGAGATCGGCAATATTGTGGACCGCACCGCGTATGCGCTGAAGTACCAGGAGATGAACCTGCTGCTGTCTGACCGCGTGGGCTCCGAATCTAAGATTCTCTACGACCGCGACCCGCGCAAGCGCGTGGAAAAGGTAGCGCCGTGGCTGACCACCGATTCTGCCACCTACCCAGCCGTCATTGACGGCCGCATCAAGTGGATTGTGGATGGTTATACAACGCTTGAGTCCCTGCCTTATTCACAGCGCACCTCGCTGACAGATTCCACGCAGGATACGCAGAACCCGAACGGCACCAGCCAGCGGCTTATCAACGAGCAGGTGGGTTATATCCGCAACTCTGTGAAGGCTACTGTCGACGCTTATGACGGCTCCGTGGATCTCTTTGAGTTTGATGACCAGGACCCAGTTCTGAAGGCCTGGGAGGGCGTATTCCCGGGCGTCGTCAAGCCGAAAGCGGAAATCTCTGACGAGCTGCGCGGCCACTTCCGTTACCCGGAAGACATGTTCAAGGTGCAGCGCGATCTGTTGGCGAAGTACCACGTTTCCGACCCAGGCGTGTTCTTTAATAACGATGCCTTCTGGTCTGTGCCAGAAGACCCAACCGCCGGCGAGGCACGTGGTTTGAACCAACCTCCTTACTACGTCATGGCGGCGGATCCGAAGTCCGGGAAGCCAAGCTTCCAGCTGATTACTTCTTATCGCGGTTTGAACCGTCAGTTCCTCTCCGCGCATATGGCGGTGTCCTCGGACCCAGAGAACTACGGTCAGATCACCGTTCGCGTGCTGCCGACGAATACTCAGACCCAGGGCCCGAAGCAGGCGCAGGACGCCATGATGTCTTCCGACCAGGTCGCTCGTGACCGCACGCTGTGGGAAGGCTCGAATGACCTGAACTACGGCAACCTGTTGGCACTGCCGGTAGGCGGCGGCGAGATTCTTTACATGGAGCCTATTTACTCGCAGCGTAAGGACCAGGAATCCGCGTTCCCGAAGCTGCTACGCGTTCTCGTTTCCTACAAGGGTCGCGTGGGTTATGCCCCGACTATCGGTGAGGCCCTCGACCAGGTGGGCATCGATCCTAAGTCCGCGCAGGACATCACTGAGATCGACGGCGACGGCAGTGCAGCTGACGCGAAGAAGGACTCCGGTGAGGACTCCAAGTCCAAGGATGAGGGCAAGGTTTCGGCTCCTGCCTCGGCGCCGGCGGCCTCTAGTGAGGCCGATGCCATTGACGGCATCAACAAAGCACTCGACAACGTAGAGAAAGCCCGCAACGGTTCCTTCGAGGAATACGGCAAGGCTCTCGACGAGCTCGACCAGGCTGTTGAGGCCTACAAGAAGGTCGAGTCGAAGTAGGCAAGTAGAAAATACTGCCTAGATAAACGCGAATGGCCACCTGCCCAGGGGATTTGGGTGGGTGGCTATCTGTCTGTATAGTTACAGAGGTCGCCGACGAGAGCGGTTATGAAAATAATCAGTCTCGTTAAAGCGTAGATGTTTAGAAGTACATCTCGACGCGGGGTGGAGCAGCTCGGTAGCTCGCTGGGCTCATAACCCAGAGGTCGTAGGTTCGAATCCTGCCCCCGCTACCAACTTCCAAGCCCCTACCAGGAGAAACACTGGTAGGGGCTTTAGTTATTTCTCTTAAGGCGCACGTCCTGGGACTCAAATCGGGACTTTAGCGATGGCTTTTTGTGGGTTAAGTAGCAGAATGTGTGTCCGTTCGGCGTGTTGCGGGGCGGGTACACGGTTAGTTACTTCATGGGGTCTTTTCTGATTCCTATCGAGTGTTCGTACTCGGTTGGGATAGCGTTGTCGTAGAAGGCTGGTCGGCCTGTTTCTTGGTCGGCTTTGTTGTGGTCTTCTTCGGCAAGATAGTTGACTTTGGCGAGTTGATCTTGGCCATAATTGCACTGCCTGGCGATATTTAGCGGATCGTCAGGCAGTTGCTTTTTGGTGTGGAGGTACCACTCGAGCATTTTTCGTTGGCGTTC
>NZ_KV793668.1:0-306 GCF_001808545.1 Corynebacterium sp. HMSC077D03 | reverse complement strand
CATCACCACCCGGCGCAAGCCTGGTCACCGAGTCATGCCAGATCTAGTAGGCCGCAAATTCACCGCTGACAGGCCGAACCACGTCTATGTAGGCGACATCACCTACCTGCCCTGCAAGGGCGGCAAGAACATGTACCTTGCCACAGTCATTGACGCCTACTCGCGCAAGCTCGTTGGTCATGCGCTAGCCGATCACATGCGGGTATCTCTGGTTATCGAAGCTTTGTCTCATGCCAGCAAAGTCCGCGGAAACCTTACTGGGGCAATTTTCCATTCTGATCATGGCAGTGTGTACACCTCACAGGC
>NZ_KV793667.1:0-285 GCF_001808545.1 Corynebacterium sp. HMSC077D03 | reverse complement strand
CTTTTTTGTGTATTGAGTTGTGTGTTTATTGTTTTATGTCGGCGGTAACTTACTCTCCCACAACCTCCCGGTTGCAGTACCATCAGCGCGGGCAGGCTTAGCTTCCGGGTTCGGAATGGGTCCGGGCGTTTCCCTGCCGCTATTAACCACCGACAAACTTTCGGGGCTGTGTTGCCCTTTAGTGTTGTGTCAGATACTGCATAGTGGACGCGTGCATGACGTAATCATCATCTTTTTTTGTTTGTGTGTTGCACGTTGTGTGTGTTTGTTTTGGTCTATTAGTAC
>NZ_KV793666.1:0-1468 GCF_001808545.1 Corynebacterium sp. HMSC077D03 | reverse complement strand
CACATCACCTGTGACTACCAGTACTACTCAGTGCCATTTCAGCTGGTAGGAGAATCGGTAACAGTAAGACTCACCCCGCAACTGGTGAGCGTCTTCAACGGGGAGCAGCTTGTTGCTGAACACACGCGCCTTCACGGATTCAAATACCGGTATTCCACCAACCCTCAGCATGGGCCGCGTGGCGATGATGAAGGCCACAAGGCGCTTACCCGTGATGAGCTTTTGGCCTGGGCCTCGTCGTTTGGGGCAGCAACGCACGCAGTCATAGCGATGATCCTCGACCGCAATAGTGCCGCCGTACCCCGCGGACTCATCCAGGCACGCAACGTGCTGGCCAACCTGGGCAAAAAGCACAACAAAGCCACCCTGGAACCTGCCTGCCAGCAGGTCGTGGACAAGAAGCTGGCCCCAACGATGGCAGTGATCAAACGCCTCCAGACTGACATTGCCCACGCCCAACAACATCCCGGGCAACCAGGGCCAAAAACACAGCCTGTAGCCAAGCGCCAACCACGCCCAAGTACCCCGCTTACCGGTGAGGTGGCCGATGCCGTCTTTATCCGGCCTGCTGACCACTACGAAAACTAGAAGGAGTGTGAAAAATCATGAGCAGCATCGACGACGAGATTGTGCGGGCGAAAATGCGCAAGCTTCGCGTATCAACCTTCGCTGACATCTTCTACGAGGTTGTCAACGACGAGGCCTATGCGGATGCGCTACCAGAAGACATCTTCCTCGCCGCAGTCGAAGAAGCCTACACACAACGCCAACAGCGCAACATTGCCAAGGCCATCACCCAGGCACAATTCCGATACCCGGATGCAAGCCTGGCTGAAATTACCCGGGCAGAACAACGCGGTATCAACATGCGCCAGCTGAAACGAATCGCAGCAACCAACTGGCGGGAAAACCCGACCAATATTCACATCCTTGCACCGACCGGAACAGGCAAGACATACATTGCCTGCGCCATCGGCATCGCCGCATGCAAGGCCGGATATTCCGTAGCGTACTACCGGCTGGATCAACTTGCAGACATGCTGGCGGTCTTCTCACCGACTGACCAAAACTACCTCGATAAGATGCGGAAACTGATCAACGTCGATGTCCTTATCATCGACGACTTTATGACCACCAGCATCAACCAGCGCGGGCAAGAAGACCTAACCAAGATCATATTCGACCGCGACGGAAGGCTCCCAACACTGATCTCCTCCCAATCAGCTGCCGCCTACTGGGTTGAAACACTGCCAGACAGAGTCGGAGCCGATTCACTCGTAAGCCGCCTCAACAACGGCCACCGAATCCATATCGGAGACTTCGACATGCGTAAAGCCACCGCCCCGACCACCCCAGACGACTAAGACTAACGGTCCGGGCCGACGTACCCCTCGACCCGGTACCAACTACCCGGAACACGACAGTACCGAGTCCCCAGAACACCGGTACCAAAAACTCGCATCTGACA
>NZ_KV793665.1:0-235 GCF_001808545.1 Corynebacterium sp. HMSC077D03 | reverse complement strand
TTTTTCTGCATTGTGTGGTTGATTGTGATTGTGCTGGTCATTCTGGATGTTTGGCTGGTGTGGTGTGTGCCGGATCGGGCCTTTTGGGCGCGATTGTAAATAATTAAGTTTGTTTATTTGGTATGCATTTTTAAGTCATGTTGGCTGCATTTTTGTGGTTTGACTGCCCCCTTTATTTTTGCCCCGTCGGGTTGGGGGTGGTTGTGATTTTTCTTTGTATAGTAATTTTTTGGAT
>NZ_KV793664.1:0-1530 GCF_001808545.1 Corynebacterium sp. HMSC077D03 | reverse complement strand
GGCTGTGGGGATGTCTCTGTAGAGCTCTCCGCTGCGCATCATGGCGAAGAGGACGTTGAGGCGTCGGCGTGCGAGCGCGACGACTGCGGCGTTATGTCTCTTGCCTTCTTTGCGTTTTCGCTCATAGAATTGCCGGGAACGCTCGTGGAATCTGATCGATGCAAAGGACGATTGCCATAGGGCGTTCTTCAATTTCTTGTTGCCGGCCCGGTTGGGCGAATTCGACATGATCGACGTTCCCGACTGATTCGTCTGCGGCGTCAGGCCTGCATAGGAAGCCAGGTGCGCTGCATTGGGAAAGTCGGACATATCGCCGACGGTCATAAGGATTTGCGCGGCGCTACGTGGGCCGATGCCGGGCATGGACAAGAGAATCTCGGTCTGAGGAATGTCCTGGATCAGCTCGAGTACCTGGGCTTCAATCTCTTTGCGGTGCTCCAGCTTGGCTAGTGCATCTTTGGCGGACATTGCTACGCCAAGTTCCGCGTATTCTGCGCCGGCGATGGATACCGTCTGGCCGTGGATCGCAGCAAGCATGGCATCGATAACTGGTTCAGGATTACGTGCCCTGTGACCACGTGCGAAAGCTGTCAGCCGTGCTTTGCCGACGCGTCGAATCTTGGTGGGGCCACCGTATTTCGCCAGAAGGTGGAGAATCCACTTGCGGTGAATCATCTGCCCACGTAGGACATGTTCGAATGCGGGGTAGGTGCCCACGAGCGCGGATCGCATCTGGTTGATCAGGCGTGTGTAGGCGCGGGCGAGGTCTTCGTCGATACCGTTGAGGACTTTCAGCTGGAGGAAGACTTCCTCAACGCGGTCGACGCTACGCAGGGCATCTGGCAGGTTGAGGCCGGCATGGGCGATGACATAAGCGTCGCGTACATCGGTCTTGGAGTTGCCGACGTGGATACGTGAAAGCTGTCGCATGGCAAGCCCGGGGAGGTAGCGAACGTCGGCTCCCATTGCTTGGGCGACTGCGACGGTTAGCCTGCCGATGTTGTTGGGCTGATCGACGACGACAAGGACTTCGGCGTCATTGGCCAGGAATTTGCCGAAGAGCTTGCGTAGCGAGCCTTCGTGCTGGTTGATGCGTTTGGATAGGACTTGTCTGCCCTGGGGATCGAGGACGCAGGCGTGGTGGAAGTATTTGCCGACGTCCATTCCAATGACGAAGTCATAGGCCATGAGTCTGTGCCTCCTAGCGATGAGTAGGGAGTTGGATTATTTACGCTTCATCGCTGGGGTGGTCGGACATACTGGCGCTGGCATCCACATTACTGTGAGACCTCGTGCCGCCTGGGCCGGGTCAGGTTCCTATTAGCAGTTTGAGTATGTCACTGTCTCCGGTGGCATCACCCCCCGGATCATTTTCTTAACAGGGACAGGAATAAGCCATACCGAAGCCAGCGACTAGTTCCACTGTCCTTTCGGACGGCGGGAACGGACATAAACATAGCCCCTCCCACTCGGGTGGACAGGCTATGAATCTTCGGCGCCCTGGGGTGGAACTGCTAACAACGTAATGGG
>NZ_KV793663.1:0-21979 GCF_001808545.1 Corynebacterium sp. HMSC077D03 | reverse complement strand
GTTGACAACCTATATAGGAACACCCCCCCAGCATGCCTTGGGGTCTGGGGTGCAAGAGGCGGTGCTTGGCGACGCCGCCCGACCCCCGCTCCCACGCATACACCTGCTAGTCGCGGCGGCGTGCGCTGCAGCAGGGGGCCCGCTCGCAGCGGTGGGCCTTTGGGTCTTGCCGCGGAGTGTTTTCCGGATGATAATCCTGCTGTGCAGGCGCGTCGATGAGATGCGAGATGTCCGGCGGTTTGAGCAGCCAGCCTACAATCGGCACGCGCCCCAGCGCCCATAGCGCCAGAGAGGCAATGGCGGCAAAGACGAAGCAGGCGATCAACCAGAACCAGGTGTTATCCAGCAAGTGCTCGCCGTGCAGGGTGACCTCATGTGGGAACCAAGCCATGAAGAAGCCATAGCCCACTGTAAGGCCGATGGGATGCGCCAAGTAGATGGGCAGCGTGTGCGAGCCTATAAAGCGCAATCCCTTGGACAGGACTGGGACATAGGAGACCCAAATCGCAAGCACAATGCCCAGCGGGACCTCCAAGGCCTGTTCCACGAAGCGGACCAAGATGTGCACCTCGTTAGAGGTCAGGTACTCCGCACCGGGCAGCGGCCACGGAATGAAGACCTCCTCGGGATAAGAATCCCAAGCACGGCGGAAAAAGGAGCCGCAGAGGTAAGCCACAATGGTGCCGCCGTAGAAAAAGGCGGTGGAAAGGCCAAAGTGTCCCTTGAAAGGTGCCTCGATTTCGGAGGCGAAGCGGGTAATCCAGTCCCGGAAGAAAGCCGCGGCTACGAACATCGGCAGGAACATCATTGCCTTGGCAATGAAGGTAAAGTGCGCCTGCCACGCCATGAACAAGAGCGGCGTAAAGCTTAAAAGCACGGCCAGCCAGCCGGGCAGCTTGCGTACGCACCACAAGAAGATGTTGAAGAAGATCAGAGAATGGATAAACCAGGCCATCGTGTGGCCAAAGACCATGTTGAACAGCATCTCATTGCGATCAAAGATGTCGCTTTCAAAGACCCAGTGTAATTCGAGGCGTTTTACCTGCAATTCCACGGCCATCCACACCACATAGGGCACGATGAAATACCACAGGCGGCGCGCGAAAAGCTGCGGGAAGGTGAAGTTAAAAACCTTCGTAGAAAAGTAGCCGCTGACGAGGAAGAAGAGGGGCAAACGCAGCGGGTCTAGCCAGAGGTTGAGGGCCGCGAGTCGGGTCTCGCTGGATTCGGGAACAGTGAGCGTGACGTGCAAAAGAACAACGCCAAGGATGGAAATACCCTTGGCGATGTCAGGCCACGCTAATCGAGCCTTAGGGGAACTCACCGCCTAGTGCGCCTCGTATTTTGGTTCCGCGCCTGCAGGATAGCCCTTGCCTGCTTGCAGGGAGGCTTTGACCTCAGAGGCATAGACATCGACATATGGCTGGCCGGAAAGCTCGGCCAATTCCTGCATAACGTAATCGGTGAAAGCACGAATGGTGTCATGCTCATTCGGGTCCAAACCGCGTTCCGCTGCCCACTCATGCGGATCGATCGGCTCGGCAACGCGCATGCCGACCTTGGTAGGACGCGGCACCCAGCTGCCGATCGGATTGGCCTTGCGGGTACCGATCATGGCGATCGGAATGACCTTCTTCCCGGTGGTCATGGCGATGCGCCCCATACCAGTACGACCTTTGTAGATGCGGCCATCAGGAGAACGGGTGCCCTCCGGGTAGATGCCAAACAGGTCTCCCCTATTCAGAATCAGCTGTGCGGATTCCAGCATGGCATCGCTGGCGTTGTCGCTGTCGCGCTCGACAGGGACCTGGCCGACCGAGCTGAAGAACCACGCTTGCGCGCGGCCCACCAAGCCCGGGGTAGTGAAATACTCGCTCTTGGCCAAGAAGGTGATCTGACGCGGGCACATCAGTGGGAAGAAGAAAGAGTCCATCACCGCTTGGTGCGTGGAGACAAGAATCGCTGGGCCTGCAGTGGGAATGTTATCCATGCCTTCAGTCCACGGGCGGTTCCACAACCGCAAGGCAGGACCGAAAAAGATGTTCTTAAATGCCCAGTACCACTTGTTTCGCATCGCGTTGTCCCTGTCGTTTAATTAACCTATGGCAAGCCCATTGCGGGCTAGGTCAGCTACGCCAATCATACCCGCCGCTGAGCCCAGATCTGCGGTGGCCACGCGGGCCAGCGGGCGATGCCCCGCCCCTACTATTTGGCGCGCCATGTTCTCGCGCGCGGTGTCTAGGTAGAGATCCGCATCATTGGCGACGCCGCCGCCAATCACGATCAGCTCGGGATCCAAGACGTCTGCCACGATGGAAAGGCCCTGGCCCAGCCAGGTTCCGAAGTGCTCCATGACGGCTAGGCCGAGAGGATCGCCGGCGCGTGCGGCGGTGGTGATTTCTACTCCCTCGGCACCTACTGGCAGCGTGGTGGAATAGCTTGGGCGCAGCTCCTCACAGGTATCGGGCAATGCGGTACCGGAGGCATAGCGTTCTAGGCAGCCGCGCTTGCCGCAGGAGCACTCGCGTCCACCCGGGACCACGGTAAGGTGGCCGAATTCTGGGGCCGTGCCGAACGCGCCGCGGTAAATCTTGTCCTCGGTCATCAAGGTTGCGCCAATGCCGGTGCCGACAGAGAAGAACACCCAGTCCTTGGCGCCGCGACCGGCACCGAAGCGCCACTCTCCCCACGCTGCGGAGTTAGCGTCATGCTCGAGGCGTACGGGTAGACCGAGCCGCTTGCTCAAAATTTCGCGCACCGGCGCATCGCGCCACGGCAAGTGCGGGGCAAAGCGCACGGTTTCGCACTGGGGATCCAAAAAGCCGGCGAGTGCCAAGCCGACTGCGGAGATCTCATTCTTCTCACGCAGGGTGTCTACGGCCTGGACGATGTCATCTTCTAGCTGGCGGGCGCTATCCGCAGTTGGCACGCTCACCGAATCAACAATGTTGCCCTCCGCGCTGATGGTCGCCGCGCGTAGGTTGGTGCCGCCGATGTCGAATCCAATGGTGAATCCGGAGTCCGCGGCAGGTTGAGCGTGTTCAAGCATGCACAACAGGATATACCCCCGCCGGGGTATTGGTCACATTCTGCATGTTCGAGCGGAATCGATAAAGAAATTAATCTCTGTCACTAAGCCAAGATTTCACGCAGGCGCCCACCCATGATTTCCCACGTCCATGCCTTCTCCACGTGGTTGCGGCCAGCCTGGCCCATGCGGCGGGCGCGAGGAGCATCGCCTAGCAAGGCGCACAATGCCTCCTCCAATTCGGCAACACTTGAACCGCGCACCACGATGCCGGTGTCATCCGTGACGGTCTCCGGTGCGCCGCCGGAGTCACCGGCAATGACGGGCACGCCGCAGGCCTGGGCCTCAAGGTAGACGATGCCCAAGCCCTCGACGTCGAGGCCTCCCCCACGGGTACGCGCGGGCATGGCAAAGACATCGGCGGCGTGCAGGGCCATCTGCAGCTCCGTAATGTCTTTGGCCTCGCGGATGATGACGTCGGGGGCATAGATTTCGGCGAGCCGCTCTAAAGCTTTCCGGTAGCGGCCGCGACCAATGATGAGCAGTTGTGCATTGGGAAATTGCGCGCGAACCTTCGGCAGAGCTCGCAGCAGCTGGTCTTGCCCCTTGCGCGGGACCAAGCGGGAAATACACGTGATGACGGGACCATCTGACAAACCGAAGTGCGCACGCGCAGCCTGCTTTTTCTGCTCATCGGCCGGCTGAAAATCCTCCAGGCTCACCGCAGAGGGAAGATGCACCCACTTCGGCCCAGGGCCAAAGGGCGCTTGCAAGCGACGCAGCGTGTAGTCGGAGATATACGTAATAACATCAGCGTGCTCTCCGATGCACCGCAGCGCCTGACGGGCAACCGGAAGCATGGACCACCCCACCTCGTGGCCGTGAGTAGTGGCCACAACCTTGGTCGCGCCGACTTCCTTGGCAGCCTTACCCATCAATGCAAGAGGGGCTGCCGCACCGAACCAAACGATGTCGATGTCATAGGCCTTGATAAGCCGCTGCATCTCGCGCACGGTTGCCGGAGTAGGCAGCATAATGCGCCGCGGCCAACGGATGACCTGGTAGGGCTGGGCGGCATCGTAAAGCGCGGCGGCCTCAGCATCCTGCGTCGAGGCAAAGACGACAACCTCGGAAGGATCCAGGGTGGAGACGAAGTCCCGTAGATATGACTGAATCCCGCCAATCGTGGGCGGGAAGTCATTGCTAACCAGTAGTGTGCGCGCCATGCGCCCTACTCTAGTAGCGCACCGCTCCTTGGATCGGCATAGAGTCCACCGGAACAACCTGAACCGGCACGCCATAGGTCGAAGCATGTACTACCTTGCCATCGCCGACGTACATACCGACGTGGGTAACTCCTGGGTAATAACCGATGATGTCACCGGGCTCGAGCTGATCGAGTGGGACTTGGGTGCCACCTGCGAGCTGCGCCTGCGAGGTACGCGGAATGGACTTGCCCATCTGCTGATAACTCCAAAGCATAAGACCTGAGCAGTCAAAGACGTCAGGGCCCGTAGCACCCCAGCCATACGGCGCACCCAAGCGGGTAAGGGCAGCTTCGACGGCCTTGGAACCGGAACCGTCGGACAAGGCAGCAACGTCGACGTCCTTAGCACCGAAGCGGCCCACAAAGGCAGCGCGCTGCGCCTCGTTTAGGCTATCGACCTTTTCCTCGATCTCCTTCTTCTGTGTTTCGAGCTCTTCCTGCTCCTTGAGAAGGCGATCCCGCTGCTGTTCAAGCTCCACAGCCTTATCTTGTGCGGCCTTTACGGCAGCGGCGGCCTCGTCTTGCAGTCCACGAGCGACGTCGGCGGCCGCAGCCTTGTCATCAAGATTGCGTTGCGCGGTGCGCGAAAGCGCGCCAAGGTAGCCCATACGTTCAACAGCGGTGCCAGGATCTGCGGCATCCAAAGCGGCTGCGACGGCACTGGTGGAATCACCGCGGTAACGCGACTGGGCGATGCCGTTGATGCGATCTTGTTGGTCTGTTACGGCAACAGCTGCAGCATCCGCTTTTATGCGCGCGTCATCGGCGCGCTTCTGGAGTTCTTCTACTTCCTTTTCGGTAGCGGCCAGTGCATCCTCGGAAGCCTTGACTTCCTCGTTCTTGGCGGCCACGCGCTGGGCGACGTCCGCGACACGGTCAACCAACTTCTGCAGGTCCTCGCTCTCAGGACTACCAGGTTCCTCCGCGGGCGCTGCGGCAGCCGGTGCTTCCTGGACTTGCTCGACCTCTTGTGCCGTCGCGGGAGGCACGACCGCCACGCCCCAAGCAGTGGATACGGTAAGCGCTGCGGCCAATGCCGCGTAGAAAGTGCGGCGGGCCCGCAAAGTGGAAGAAAGCACGGTAGTAGTTCCCAAACTTAAAAAATAATAATAGACCGCTTAATACTAGCGCATATCTCGCGCTGAAAGCGAGTACACGAACAACAAACCATAAAACCACAAATAGCCCCTGCCGTCCATAAATAAATGGAGGCAAGGGCCAGTAATGCCGAAGGCAGCTGCTTAAGCCTTAGAAGCGAACTGCGGAGTGGATCGGCATGTAATCCAGAGGGCGCTCCTGAACCGGGACACCGGAGTTCAAAGCATCGATGATGGTGCCGTTGCCGGTGTAGATACCGACGTGGGATGCACCAGAGTAGTAGACGATGATGTCGCCCGGCTGCAGAGCATCCAGGGAGACCTGCTTGCCAGCAGCAGCCTGAGCCTGGGAAGTACGTGGGATCTCAACGCCGGCCTGGCGGTATGCCCAGGAGGTCAGACCGGAGCAGTCGAATGCGCTCGGGCCGTTTGCACCGTAAACGTACGGTGCACCAATGACGGAGCGTGCAGCTGCGAGAGCCTTCTGGCCCGCAGACTGTGCCGGAGCAGCGGCCGGAGCCGACGCCTGTACGGACGCAGCGTAGTTTACGTTCTCCTGTTGCAGGGACGGAACATACTGCTGAATGTTCGGAACCTGGTTGATGTTCGGGACGTTCTCCAGGCCCGCAACCTCGAAGCGGTAGTCGGTGTTAGGGATGACTACCTCGGCACCCTGTGCAACTGCTGGGACTGCAACTGCTGCGGACGCTGCAGCAACTGCGGTGGTTGCAATACGGCGGGTGGTGATTGCGCCCTGACGACGGTGCTTAGACACGAATTAAACTCCAAATCTTCCTGTGTGCCTACTTCGAATGAGCACGCGTAATTACTTCGCAGAAATGCTGGAAGTAAAGATTCACGCTCGGGTTCACAATTTCTGCGAACCTTTCGAAGCTCTGACCCGGGGCGGGCCTAGCGTTCGTTGATGCTCCGTTCCTGTAGGAGCATCTCCACTCGGCCCCCGGATTAGGAGGGGGCCAGATGCGGCACTTAAATCTTCAGTTCGTTATTGAGCACCACTTCGTCGGTAACTCAATGTCTCAAATAGGTTACGAAACTGTCACAGCCAATGTCGAATCACCGACCCAAAACCGCGGCCGTTATCGTCCCGTTATCTTCCATTGACATTTCCGAAATGTTTCAGACCTTTCGCCGGGAAACTCTCCCCGTTATCACTTTGAGATAAAGCCTAACCTGCGAAAATATGGTCACCAATGCCGTTTGCAGGAAACTTATTATCATCAACCTTTGAAGCGAATTTTGCGTAAAAAATTACAACAGTGTCCTTGCTCACAATGCAGTTTTGGCCCGGATCTGAAGGCTCACGAGCACCAATTTTCACACACATTTGAACTCAGTTTGGGCAAGTTTACGCGCTAGAAGAATGCACTACTCCCCTAATAACGACGTTCTCCTTATCCCCAGAGTTCTCGCCCTAAAACCTGAATGGATTGCTTCCTATATATAAGGAGTAGAAAACGGCGCGCAACACAGGCACCTAGCGGGCCGATGTGGGGATCGCTAAAGCCCCCGCCTCTCTTACTAGCAGTAGGAAAGGCGAGGGCTTGTGAGCGAGTTTCAGGCTCTTATGTAGAAGCCTTAGATGCGGCCGTGCTCTTCGTCTTCGCGACGGTTTGCCTCGTTGAGGCGGCGGAACATTTCTGCCTCCTCAGCGTGGTTCTCCTCGTGAATTTCGTGGACACGGTGCATGAGTGCGGAGTCATCCGGGGAGAAAATACCCTGGGTCTCAGAGTCAGCGAAGCCGAGCTGGTTGAGCTGCTTCGGAACCTGAGCACCAGCGTACTCCAGCGGAACCGGGTGCCCGTGCTCGTCGACCGGGCCAAGCGGCTGGTGGACCTCGATGAAGGCACCATTCGGCAGCTGCTTGATAACACCGGTCTCGATGCCGTGCTCCAGGACCTCGCGGTCAGATCGCTGCAGACCAACGCAGATGCGGTAGGTAACGAAGTAAGCGATTGGAGGCAAGACGATGAGGCCGATACGACCAACCCAGGTCATTGCGTTCAGCGAGATCTGGAAGAAGTGTGCGACGTGGTCGTTACCACCGGACAGGGTCACCAGCAGGAAGAAGGTGATCGCCATTGCGCCGATAGCGGAACGAACCGGAACATCGCGCGGACGCTGCAGCAGGTTGTGGTGAGCGTCATCGCCAGTGAACTTCTTCTCCAGGAACGGGTAAGCAAACAGCAGCACGACCATCGCACCACAAAGCAGTGCAACCCAGAATGCGGAAGGAATGGTGTAGTTGCCCAGGTACAGCTCCCATGCCGGCATGACACGAGCAACACCGTCAGTCCACAGCATGTAGATATCCGGCTGGGAACCAGCGGAGACCTGAGACGGGTTGTACGGGCCAAGCAGCCAGATGGCGTTGATGGTCAGCAGACCAGACATCAAAGCCAGAACGCCAGCAACCATCATTCCCATGCCGATTGCCTTCGTAGCGAAGACCGGCATAATGCGGACACCGACAACGTTGTTTTCTGCGCGGCCTGGTCCAGGGAACTGGGTGTGCTTCTGGAACCAAACCATAATGAGGTGAGCGGCAACCAGACCCAGGATGATGCCCGGGATAACCAGAACGTGCAGGATGTAGAAACGGTCCAGCATGAGGTCGGACGGGAAGTCGCCGCCGAAGATTGCCCAGTGCAACCAGGTGCCGATAATAGGCAGGCCCAGGATGATAGCGGACATGATTCGCAGACCAACGCCGGAGAGCAGATCGTCCGGGAGGGAGTAGCCGAGGAAGCCCTCAACCATGCCCAGGAGAATCAGTGCACAACCGATGATCCAGTTGGCCTCACGCGGGCGACGGAACGCACCGGTGAAGAAGATGCGGAGCATGTGAGCAACCATGGACATCATGAACATCAGTGCTGCCCAGTGGTGCATCTGGCGGATAAACAGGCCGCCGCGAACCTCGAAGGAAAGATCCAGCGCAGTTGCGTAAGCGCGGGACATCTCAACGCCGTTCAGCGGGGTGTATGCACCGTCGTAGATGACCTTCGTGATGGAAGGGTCGAAGAACAGTGCCAGGTAGATACCGGTCAGTAGCAGGATGATGAAGCTGTAAAGAGCCATCTCACCGAGCATGAAGGACCAGTGGGTCGGAAAGACCTTGTTCAGCTGGGTTCGCAGTACTCCGGCTGCGGAGTAGCGCGAATCCATGTTGTTGCCCATCTTGGCAAGTTTGTTACTCATTATGACTTACGCTCCCAGAATGCAGGTCCGACAGGCTCGATAAAGTTGCCCTTGGCAACGAGGTAGCCCTCTTCGTCCACGCCGATCGGCAGCTGCGGCAGTGCACGGGCTGCAGGTCCGAAGACCGGCTTGCCGTAGTGCAAAGCGTCGAACTGCGACTGGTGGCACGGGCACAGAATGCGGTTGGTCTGAGCCTCGTACAGAGAGGTCGGGCAACCAATGTGGGTACAGATCTTGGAGTAGGCGTAGTAGTCGCCGTAGTGGAAGTCTTCCTGACCAGCACGCTCAATTGCCTTCTGCGCATCGGAGTGACGCAGGCGGATGAGCATCACGGCGTTGCGGTTGCCGTGAATGGAGTGCATGTGGTTTTCGTAGACGTCCTTTTCCTCAGACCACAGGTCACCATCGTTGACGTCTTCCGCAGCGAGCGGGAAGACAGTCTCCATGCCGCCGGCAGCGAGGTCCTCAGGACGCACGCGAACCAGACGAGCGAGGCCACGGGTGGTGTAGTGGGTACCGGACTCACCCTCGTGCTTTTCCGCAATAGTAGAGGTATCGCGAGCCAGGTAGAGCTTCACGCCCTTCTCGTGCATGGTCCAACCGGAGGTCCACAGAGTGCCGTCGCCAGCGTAGTTAAGCTCGTGGCGCTTCTTCCATGGGTTGTTGATTGCGCCGCCCAGCGGAGCAATAACGGACAGACCAAACAGAACGCCTGCGCCGCCGAGCAGACCCATGATGGTTTTGCGACGACCCAGAGTGGAGGTCTTCCAAGAATCGTTCAGAAGAGCGGTCAGGGTGCGGCGGTCGACTTCCTCGGAAGGGCCGTCGTGACGACGCTGAACGGAAATCTCTTCTGGCAGAATCTTCTTAACGTACTGAACGATGGCAAAGCCCAGGGCCAAAATAGCCAGGCCAGCGGTAACACCCAGCAACGGGGTGTAAAGAGTATGCCACCAGATGCCGTCCTCTCCCAGCATCTTGTACTGCCAAGGCCAGAAGAGGTAAACGCCAAGGAAGGCGATACCAGCGATGACAGACAGTGCCAGCCAGAAGGTGACGTTACCGGCGGCGCGCTTTTCAGCTGGGTCGCCATCGACCGGGAAACGCTCCTTACGGAACGCAACGGTTACGTCGTCGAGCTCGGTGCCGAGAGCGGCGAGCTCATCGTTGCTCATCTTGTCGAGCTCTGCGTTGGTGTAGTTCTTCTTTACATTGCTCATGAGCGCGATCCAATCCACATAGCGGCAACGCACAAAGCGCTGATGCCGATGATCCACATTGCGAGACCCTCAGCAACCGGGCCCAATCCACCAAGGTCCCAGCCTGCTGGAGACGGGGTTTCCTTTGCAGACTTGAGGTAGGCGATGATGTCCTTCTTCTCGTCTGCGGAAAGCTGACGGTCGGAGAACTTAGGCATGTTCTGCGGACCAGTCAGCATTGCCTGGTAGATCTCCTGCTCGTTGGCCGGAGCCAGCGGCGGAGCGTACTTACCGGAGGACAAAGCGCCGCCCTGGCCGGTGAAGTTGTGGCAGGATGCACAGTTCATGCGGAACAGCTCGGAACCCTTAGCTACGTCCTCGGCCTGAATCTGGCCGTTGTAGTTAGCGCCACGAAGAGATTCCTGAGCAATGGTGCCGTCTTCGTTGTAGACGATGTCAGCGCCGCCACCATTTGCTGCAACATAAGCTGCAAGCGCCTGGGTCTGCTGCTCGGTGTAACGCGGGGTCTTGCGCTCAGCCTGTGCGTCGTTGGACATCATCGGCATGCGGCCGGAGTGTACCTGGAAGTACACGGAGCCAGCACCGATGCCAACGAGGGACGGGCCGCGGCCCTCGATGCCCTGCAGGTTGGCACCGTGGCAGGTGATACAAGCAACGTCGTAGATGTCCTTGCCCTCTTGAACGAGAGCCTGGTCATCCTTCTGAGCGGTTGCGATCTGCGCGTCTGGGGTCAAGGCGGAAGCCAGGACACCAGCACCAGTCAGACCGATGCTCAGAGCGAAGCCGCCGGCAAGAGTGCGCTTCGCCTTGCGGCGACGGCGGGTCTTCTTAGCCGCGGCAGTGGTCTCTTCCACTGCGGCGGTTTGCTGAATGTTATCCATCATTTTCCTTTAGATAACTCGTACACGGAAATGGATGGCTGTAGGCCGAGAGCCTGCTCCCGGGCTCCTACGGCCTACTGGACTAGGTAGATGACTACGAACACGCCAATCCAGACAACATCGACGAAGTGCCAGTAGTAGGACACTGCCATCGCTGCGGTTGCCTGTGCTGGCGTGAACTTGGACTTAGCAATACGCGCCAGAATGATCGCGAAGGAGATAAGGCCTGCAGTCACGTGTGCAGCATGGAAGCCGGTCAGGATGTAAAAGACCGAACCGAAGACGCTGGACTGAACAGTCACACCGTGCGTGATCAACTCTGTCCACTCAAATGCCATGATGCCCAAGAAGACAACACCCAACAGCAAGGTCACTGAGTACCAGAGTCGGAGCTTGTATACGTCACCCCTTTCTGCTGCGAATACGCCGAACTGGGAGGTCACGGAAGACGAAATCAGCACGGCCGTGATGATGAATCCCATCGGCACGTTGATATGGGCGGTATGCTCCGCCCAGTCGCCTTCCTGGCCGTTTGCACGCGAGGTGAACCACATCGCGAACAGTCCGGCAAAGAACATCAATTCCTGAGACAGGAACACGATGGTGCCAACGCTGACCATGTTGGGTCGGTTCAGCGCGGCAACACGTGGTGCTGCCATACCTTGGTTTGAAACTACGCTCGTCACGCATAACAGTATGGCCGGTCAGAGACGCGAAGTCACTTCAATTCCCCCCGATTTTTTGAAGCTACTTTTCGCCATGCCACAGCGCTTTGCCAGCAAAGGTTAATTTTGGAGAAAAATCGGCAGCTAGCGGGAACTTTTACTACTGCTTTACGACGTCCCATCCGTGCAGGTAAACAGCTTATTGGCCGGTTGACCGCCGAAAAGGCCGCGAAATCGCCGGAAAAATTGAACACTTAAGATGCGCTTTGCAACCGAATTGAGCGATTAGCTCGATGATATAAATCACAAAACGGTCGCTGCTGAAAATAGCAGGTTTCCAACTTTCGGTTGACCCCCGCGAAAATAGCCCCTAACGTGCCATTACTCGGTGATATAGCGCGCGTTGAGAGCAGCTTTCACCACCGTCCCCTCCCCCGCCACATCCGCTTTAGAAACTCTTTTAGATTTTGTGGGAACTTTTGAAACCTTCCATCCGACGCGGAGATCGCCAAAGTCCCCCACCACGGAAAGTGATGGGGGACGCGAGAAGTTTTAGGCGGGCGTTAGTGACCGCCGGGATAGGCCGCCACTAACGCGCAAGGAAAATTAGTGCTTTTCCTTCGGCAGACCGTACTGCAGGGACAGACCGGTAACGGAAGCCACCAAGCAAGCAGCGCCGAGAACGATGAGCCAGAAGTACAGGAAGATGATGCCCAGACCAAGCAGCGCGATGGAGCCGGTCATAGCCAGCGGCCAGATGGAACCCGGGGAGAAGAAGCCGAGGATGCCAGCGCCGTCCTCAGTCTCTGCCTCTTCCCAGTCCTCAGGAGCGACGTCGACGCGGGAATCGGTGAAGCTGATGTACACGCCGAGCATGATGCACAGCAGGAACGCCAGGGTAAGGCCGACGATGCCTGCCCACTCCGGACCGTACAGGTAGCCGTCATCCTTCACGAAGTTCACGCCGAGGACGTAAACAATCAGGGAAACAAACAGGTAGGTCGCAATCGAGTAGAAGACCTTAGATGTTGCACGCATTGTGAAATTCAGTCCTTTTCTACTTATGCCTTCGGGGTGTCAACGAAGTTGTCACCGGTGCGGGTATCGCGCTGAGAGTTGAACGGAGAGGTGGTCACTGCGTAAGGATCCTGGCCGATGTGCTCAAGAGCCTCAGCGTTGGTTGCCTCCGGGTTCTGCTCACGGAACTTCAGGTACTTATTGAAGTCATCGCGGTTAACAACACGGATCTCGAAGTTCATCATGGAGTGGTAGGTACCGCACATCTCGGCACAGCGGCCAACGAATGCGCCTTCCTCATCAATCTTCTCAATCTGGAAGCGACGCTCCTGAGCGTTAGCCTCTGGGTGCGCGTAAACGTCGCGCTTGAAGAGGAATTCCGGAACCCAGAATGCGTGGGAGACGTCACCGGAAGCGAGACGGAACTCAATCGGGGTCTCGGAAGGAAGAACCAGAACCGGAACTTCCTCGGTGGAGCCAACAGTCTCGATCTTGTTGAAGTTCAGGTAGGAGATGTCCCCCATGGACTTGCCGTGAATTGGGTTCGGGTTCTCCACGCCCTCCGGGTCAACGGAGGATTCTTCAGCAATCTTCTTACGCTCGGTGTCCTCGCCGTTGTAGTTCTCGCCGTCTACCTTGTTCTCGGCGTAACCGAACTTCCAGTTCCACTGGTAAGCGGTGACATCGACGGTAACCTCTGGGTTCTTATCCAGTGCGGTGACCTTCTGCTGCGCCTGAACGGTAAAGAAGAACAGGCCCATGATGATAAGAATTGGCACGATGGTCAGAGTCATCTCCAGCGGCACGTTGTACTGCAGCTGCTTAGGGAACTCGCCCTTGCCATCCTTTTCAGCCTTCTTCGCGTTCCACTTGAAGATGGCGGTGAGGAAGAGCCCCCACATGATGAAACCAACAATCCATGCTGCAACCCAGACCCAAATCCAGAAGTTGTACATAGACTCCGCCTCAGGGGTAATGCCCTTTGGCCAACCAAAGCCCAAGAGGTTCTCAACGGCGGTTGGAGCTTCTACGTCACAACCAGCCAATGCGAAGCCGCCAAGAGCGATTGCGCCAGCTAGGCCCGCCTTACGGGCAAAGTTGCGCTGCTTACGCTGTCCCACGTGTGTTCTGCCTTTCTGTCCACACAAACTTCTCGAATACTCACAGAGCATTCCTATCCAATCAGGATAGTGGATGGAGCCTGCGTTTCTTAAGCATTTGATAGCTTCACAGGCCTTCCGAAACACTCTGCAAACTGCGAACGCACTGCATGTTACCGGCCCACCTGCACAAGGGCAGAACCAACCCCTCGAATGGCGGGTTTAGCCTATGACCCAATTCACAAAGGCCATGCGGCTACATCATCCGAAAGTTCGCACCCTAACGGGTAAGCTGCGCCAACCCCTCCCCGATTGCTGAACAAAGACTGCCACGAAGCTTGTAACTCGGCGCGCGTAACTCCATTTAGGATTTAAGCCCCGTAAAGTATTCGGAAGAAAAAGACCCTTGATTAATAAGGAGCAACCACCCTATGTGCGGACTTTGCGGACTACTGACCGCTAACCACGACGCGGCCAAGTACGTAGATGCCCTCGAACAGTCCTTGCAGTGCATGCACCACCGCGGCCCGGATGCAGCGGGCACCTGGCATGACGACGACGTCGTCTTTGGCTTCAACCGCCTGTCCATCATTGACCTTGAGCACTCCCACCAGCCACTGCGCTGGGGCCCAGAAGATAATCCAGAGCGCTATGCCCTGACCTTCAACGGCGAGATCTACAACTACATCGAGCTGCGCGAGGAGCTTAAGGCGGCCGGCCTGAAGTTCAACACCGAAGGCGACGGCGAGCCCATCGTCGTGGGCTACCACCACTGGGGCGAGGATGTAGTCAATCACCTGCGTGGCATGTTCGGCTTTGTCATCTGGGACACCGAAACCAAGACGATGTTTGCCGCCCGCGACCAGTTCGGCATCAAGCCGCTGTATTACGCCACCACCGAGGCAGGCACCATCTTCGCCTCCGAGATGAAGTGCATCCTCGATATGGCCGAGCCGCTGGGTCTAGACCTCAGCCTAGACAAGCGCGCAATTGAGCATTACGTCGATCTGCAGTACGTTCCGGAACCGGAATCCCTGCACGCTAACATTCGCCGCGTCGAATCCGGCTCTACCGTCACGCTGCGCCCGGGCCAGAAGGTCACAAACGATCGCTACTTCAAGCCGCGCTTCTCGGTCCAGAAGGTGGCAGAGGGCAGCGAACAGCAGCTCTTCGACAAGATTGCTAAGGCGCTGGAGGACTCCGTCGAAAAGCACATGCGTGCAGACGTCACGGTTGGCTCTTTCCTGTCCGGA
This sequence comes from Corynebacterium sp. HMSC077D03, assembly GCF_001808545.1. Lineage (NCBI taxonomy): Bacteria > Bacillati > Actinomycetota > Actinomycetes > Mycobacteriales > Corynebacteriaceae > Corynebacterium > Corynebacterium sp. HMSC077D03. Next base: position 7,229 of record NZ_KV793663.1, on the reverse strand, counting down.
GGCATCGACTCCACCGCGATTGCAACCCTGGCAAAGCGCCACAATCCGGATCTTTTGACTTTCACCACCGGCTTCGAGCGCGAAGGCTACTCCGAAGTCGACGTCGCCGCAGAATCTGCTGAAGCAATCGGCGTTGAGCATATCGTCAAGATTGTCTCCCCAGAGGAATACGCCACCGCGGTTCCGAAAATCATGTGGTACCTGGACAACCCGGTGGCCGATCCGTCCCTGGTTCCGCTGTACTTCGTGGCCCAGGAGGCCCGCAAACACGTCAAGGTCGTTCTCTCCGGCGAGGGCGCGGACGAGCTGTTCGGCGGCTACACCATTTATAAGGAGCCGCTTTCGCTGGCACCATTTGAGAAAATCCCTTCCCCGCTGCGCCGTGGCTTAGGCCAGCTGTCGAAGGTTCTCCCAGAAGGCATGAAGGGTAAGTCCCTTCTCAACCGTGGCTCCATGACCATGGAAGAGCGTTACTACGGCAACGCCCGCTCCTTCAACTTCGAGCAAATGCAGCGCGTTATTCCGTGGGCCAAGGAGGAATGGGACCACCGTGAGGTCACGGCGCCTATTTATGCGCAGTCCCGTGACTTCGACCCAGTTGCCCGCATGCAGCACCTCGACCTGTTTACGTGGATGCGCGGCGACATCTTGGTCAAGGCCGACAAGATGAATATGGCTAACTCCCTGGAGCTGCGCGTGCCGTTCCTGGACAAGGAAGTTTTCAAGGTGGCAGAAACCATTCCGCACGATCTGAAGATTTCCCACGGCACCACCAAGTACGCTCTGCGCAAGGCAATGGAGCAGATCGTTCCGCCACACGTTCTGCACCGTAAGAAGCTCGGCTTCCCAGTTCCAATGCGCCACTGGCTGGCTGGCGACGAGCTCTACGGCTGGGCACAGGACCAGATCAACGAGTCCCAGACCGAGGACATCTTCAACAAGAAGGAAGTTCTGGAGATGCTCAAGGAGCACCGCGACGGCGTGAGCGATCACTCGCGCCGCCTGTGGACGGTCCTCTCGTTCATGATCTGGCACGGCATCTTCGTAGAAAATCGCATCGATCCGCAGATCGAACAGCGCGACTATCCGGTAAAGCTATAAGCCAGGTTTCGTCACTTTGACGTTTATCCAAAAAGTGCCCGCCGCTTGACCTGTCTCCCTTATCTTTCAAAAGGAGGAACAGAGGAAAGCGGCGGGCACTTTTCGTGCTTGCAGCCACGAAGGGCTTTAAGCCAAGACGCTTTAAGCTGAAACGCTTAAAAGCGCGCTATTTAGTTAAAGGAGTCACCACAAGCGCAGGAGCCACCGGCATTCGGGTTGTCAATGGTAAAGCCCTGGGACTCAATGGTGTCAGCGAAGTCGATCTTTGCGCCAGTGAGGTAAGGAACGGACATCTTGTCAACGACGAGGTTTACGCCATCAACGTTGTCGACCTTGTCACCATCGAGGCTGCGGTCGTCGAAGTACAGCTGGTAACGCAGGCCAGCGCAACCACCTGGCTGGACGGCAATACGCAGAGACAGGTCATCACGGCCTTCCTGCTCGAGCAGTGCCTTTGCCTTTGCGGCTGCTGCCTCAGTCAGGATGACGCCGGTAGCGGAAGCTGGAGCGGTCATGTCTTCTCCTCTATTAAGTACGGGTTTTTCTGGCCTCTACCCTACCCTCAATGTTTCGAAGGTGGAAAGGTTGACCTCGCTTACGTCTTTCACAACACCGGGCAGGGCGGGCCTATTCCCATTTAACGGCCACAACCTTGTAGTCTGATCAACGTGAAACTTCCGTGGCAAAAAGATGAAAAGGCGGACGGTAGCGCCGCCCTCCCCGCTTCTCAGATGAGCGAAACCCCGGCTGCTAAAAAGCCGGAGGAACACCGCAAGGGTTACACCCCGCCGAAGGGTCGTCCCACGCCGAAGCGCGATCAGCAAGAGATCGCCCGCGGCGTCAAGCGCGATCCGCACGGCATGTCCGAAGCCCAGCGCTACCAGCACCGCAAGGAGATGAAGGCTTCCATGTCCAAGGAGGAATGGAAGGCCTATAAGCGCAAGGAGCGCGAGGAATCTCGTGCGGCTAACCGCCTTGCCCAGGAGCGCATGGCGAGCGGCGACGAGCGCTACCTGCTGCCCCGCGATAAGGGCGAAGTCCGCCGCTACGTGCGTGACTGGGTAGATTCCCGCAAATTCATCAACGAGTGGATGATGCCTATGATGCTGCTTCTGCTTGTGGTTATGATGCTGGCCAACTTCAGCCCCAACGTTGCCAACTGGGTCAATATCTTCGCCATGGTGGTTATCGCGGTAATCGCCATCGAGGGTTTCTGGCTGGCTCGTCAGTGCAACAACGCAGTGCGCCTGAAGTTCCCGGGAACCACCGAGGCTGGCTTCGGCTTGGGCTTCTACGCATATACGCGCGCTTCCCAGCCGCGCAAGTGGCGTACCCCAAAGCCACGCGTCGAGCGCGGCGCTACCGTCTAAGGCAGTCTTACTTAATCTAGGTAGTTATTTCTAGGTAGTTATTAAGGAGTAGCGATGTCTGAGCTCACGCCGGTTCCGCAGCCTGATCAGCAAGCAGGCCGCGCCGTCGCCGACGCGTTGGCTTCCTCTGTACGCGGAGATTCTTTCGGTAGGTTGAGCGGCGTCGCGAGCTGGCTTGCTGCTTGTCAGGGTGTCGTACCAGCGGCGGCTTTGCGCCGCCCACGCGTTGTCGTCTTCGCTGGTTCGCATGGCATCGCTACCCGCACTTTCGAAGGTGTCGGCCTTTCTGCTTTCGCGCCCGAATCCGACGCGCAGCAGATTGCTGAATTAAAGGAAGGCACCGGACCGAGCCACAGCTTGGCACGCCGCGCAAGCGCCAGCATCACGGTCGTCGATTGTGCGCCCTCCGCCCCTATCGACGCCGAGCCGGCGATGGGCAACGAGGAGTTCGAGGCGGCGTTTTCTTTGGGCCAAGCCACTGCCGACGCCGAGATTGATTCCGGCGCCGATCTGCTCATTCCCGCCGAGGTGGGCGTTGGTGCTACCACCGTTGCCGCAGCGCTCATGGGTCATTTCACCAGCACTGAGCCGGTCGCCATCGTGGGTCCTGGCTCGGGCACCACGGATGCAATGTGGAAGACCAAGGTCACCGTGATCCGCGACGCCATGTTCCGCATCCGCAACTTGGAGGGCGCGGAGGTTATTCAAGCCGCATCCTCGCCTAGCTTTGCGGCGTTGGTGGGCTTTATCTGTCAGGCCACTGCGCGCCGCACGCCGATGCTTATCGACGGCCCGCTGTGCGCCGCCGCCGCAGTCTTCGCCGAGTCCCTCGCACCAGGCGTAAAGCAGTGGCTGCTCGCGGCGAATGTCACCACGGAGCCGGCACACATTAAGGCCTTGCAGCTGCTGGAGCTGCGCCCACTGCTTGAGCTTGAGATGCGCGCCGGACAAGGCCTGGGCGCACTGGCCGCGTTGCCGCTCATTCAGTCCGCCCTCGAACTTGCCGCGGACGAACTCAATGTTCTCGCAGCAGCTCAAGAGCCGACTCTAGAATCGGCTCAAGAATAGGCCCAAACAGGCGCCGCAGGATTAGTCGGCCTTCTCAACCAGCGTGTGCAGCCAGCCGTGGTTATCTTCTACGCAACCACGCTGGATGCCAGTGAGCCGCTCGCGCAGCGCCATCGTGGTCTTGCCGGCTTCGTTGCCGTTGACCTTGAAGTCAACGTCGTCGCCCATGACATGGCCCACTGGAGTGATAACGGCGGCGGTGCCGCAAGCAAAGGCTTCCGTCATCGCACCCGATGCAACATCATCGCGCCACTGTTGCGCAGTGATGCGGCGCTCCTCAACTTTAAGCCCCATATCCTGTGCTACCTGCAGCAAGGACTTACGGGTAATGCCCGGCAGCAAGGAGCCGGATAGCTCTGGGGTAACCAGGGCCTGGTTTCCTTCCTCGCCGTAGATAAACGCTAGGTTCATCCCGCCCATCTCTTCGATGTACTTGTGTTCGATGGCATCGAGCCAGACCACCTGGTCGCATCCCTTCTCCGCAGCCTGTGCCTGCGCAAGCAGGGAGCCTGCATAATTGCCAGCGAACTTCGCCGCACCAGTGCCACCTGGAGCCGCACGCACATAGTCGGTGCACAGCCAAACCGATACCGGTTTGATGCCACCGGAAAAATATGCGCCTGCCGGTGAAGCAATCAGCACGTAGCGATAAGAATTCGCCGGGTGAACGCCCAAGGAGACCTCAGTGGAAATCATAAAGGGGCGCAGGTACAGCGCCTCCTCGCCGCCCGCGGCTGGAACCCACGCCTGATCGACGTCGACTAGCTGGCGCAGCGACTCGATGAACTCTTCCTGCGGCAGCTCCGGCATGGCCAAACGCGCCGCAGAATCGATGAAACGCTGCGCGTTTTCTTCCGGGCGGAAAGTGGCGATGGAGCCATCCAGCTGGCGGTAGGCCTTAATACCTTCGAAGATGGCCTGGCCGTAGTGGAAGATGTTGGAGGCTGGGTCCATGCTAAACGGTGCATATGGACGCACCTGCGCGTCATGCCAGCCTTTTTCTTCGTTCCAGTCAATGGTCACCATGTGGTCGGTGAACTTTTTGCCAAAGCCAGGATCCTGGAGAATCTCGGCCAGTTTTTCAGTTGAAGTGGGGTGCTCAGTACGCGTTACGGTGTAATTCAACATGCCCCACACGCTACTCCCTTTTTCTATAGGAGGGCAGGCAAAATTCGCCTAAAGATGTGAGCTAGACGGGTAGGGTGTGTGAGGTAAAACCATTTTCAATCCCGAATGCAAGGAGGAAATCGTGGCAAAGTCCGCGTTTACCCTGCCCGCCCGCGGCAGCTTCCCATCTGTTGAACTGGCAAAGAAGGCCCCAAAGAAGGCCGACGCATTGCTCATCGCAGCCTTCAGCGGCGAGGATGGCCTTGAGGTTCCGGGAAGCGACGCTCTGGATTCCGCTGCGCTGCGCGCTACCTACGAGGCGCTTGCTGCGGTAGGCGCAACTGGCCGCGCGGGCGAAATCACCCGCATCCCTGCACCGCAGGATTCCATCGCGCCGCTCATCGTCGCTGTCGGCTTGGGTGACGCTGAGCTTCTCGACGACGAGATGCTGCGCCGCCACGCCGGCACCGCCGCGCGTGCGCTCACCGGCGCTGGCACCGTGGTCACCACCCTTGCGGACTTTGGCCTGACCGCCACCGTCGAGGGCCTCATCCTTGGCGGCTACGCTTACCGCGGCATCCGTTCCGGCGAGACCAACGACTCCGAGTCGCCGGCTTCCTTCAGCGTTATCGCAAACAAGAAGGCAGCCGAAGAGTTCGAGGCCGCGCGCGTTGCCGCTGAGGCTGTGAACCTCGCCCGCGATCTGGTAAATACCCCGGCTAACGAGCTCTACCCCGAGTCTTATGCCGAATTCATCTCCAACGAGGCTGCCGCGGCAGGCCTGGAGGTAGAGGTACTAGATGAAAAGCAGCTGAAGAAGGAAGGCTACGGCGGCATCATCTCCGTGGGCAAAGGCTCCAAGCGCCCACCACGCCTAGTGCGACTTACCTGGGCGCCGAAGGATGCCACCAGCACCGTTGCTCTGGTGGGCAAGGGCATCACCTTCGATACCGGCGGCATCTCCTTGAAGCCGGGCGCCGGCATGTGGGACATGATCTCCGACATGGGTGGCTCCGCAGCCATGGCCGCTGCCATCATTGCGGCCGCCAAGCTGGAGATCCCGGTCAAGGTCACCGCTACCCTGCCATTTGCTGAAAACATGCCAGGGCCAGGTGCTACCCGCCCAGGCGATGTGATTACTCACTACGGCGGAATCACCTCTGAGGTGCTCAACACCGACGCCGAAGGCCGCCTCGTTTTGGCAGATGCCATTGCTCGCGCCAGCGCGGATAAGCCGGAGTACCTCATCGAGACCGCTACGCTTACCGGCGCGCAGATTGTCGCGCTGGGTACCCGTACCGCTGGCGTCATGGGCTCCGATCTCTTCCGCGACCGCATTGCTGAGATTGGCCGCGAGGTCGGTGAGAACGCATGGGCAATGCCGCTGCTCGAGGAGCACGACGAAGAGGTCAAGTCCCAGGCTGCCGATATCCGCAATATCAACGCTAAGCGCGAGGGCGGCATGGAATTTGCCGGTACCTACCTGCAGAAGTTCGTCGGCGAAGACATCGAGTGGGCGCACATCGACGTCGCCGGCCCGTCCTGGAACAACGGCGCACCGCACGGCTACACCCCGAAGCGCGCCACCGGCGTTCCAGTTCGCACCGTGGTTGCAGCGCTGCGCGAAATCGCAGAGTCCTAAACCGCAGCCCTAGCCTGGGCTTCTACTCAGCGCCGTGCTCGCGCTCAAAGCGGGCGCGGCGCTGTCTTTGTTCTTCTCGCTTGCGCAAGATGCGTTCGCGCTCCATACGCTCGCGCATGCGCTGGGGATAGCCGGTTTCTTCTACGTCATAGACATCGCATTGCAGCAGTTTCGCCACGGCATCAATACCCTTCGGCCCGCCGATCCGGCGGCGGATGAACTGGCCAGTCTCATCCACGACAACCACGGACATCTCATTGACCACCGTTTCGGGTTCTACAAATGCTTCGATATAGGCGCGTCCGCGCGCCCACTCAGAAAGGGCTGCTGCGTCTTCCTTCCGGATCGTCTCGCCAGGCCCACGTGGGGGCCGCAACTGGGACCTAGATCTGTTTCGACGGAAGGGATTAAACATAGGCCACGAGTCTACTCCCCCGCGCACTTGCGCACTTAAAACGGACTGGTGGACCCAGATGTGCACGCTAGTCGCACACACGCGGTAGGATTGAGCATCAGCGTTAAACAATTCCGACTTCCGAGGAGTCTTATTACTTATGGCACACTCTGTTGTGATGCCCGAACTGGGCGAATCCGTAACCGAAGGCACGATTACCCAGTGGCTTAAGTCCGTGGGTGACACGGTCGAGGTCGACGAACCATTGCTCGAGGTCTCCACCGATAAGGTCGACACCGAAATCCCTTCCCCCGTAGCAGGCACCATCCTCGAAATCAAGGCTGACGAAGATGACGACGTAGAAGTCGGCTCCGTCATCGCCATCATTGGTGACGAGGGCGAGTCTGCTTCCGATTCTTCCGCTGAAAAGCCAGCCGAGGAAGAGGAAGAAGCCAAAGAAGAGCCTAAGGCTGAAGAGACGAAGGAAGAGGCTTCTGCACCGGCTGCTTCTGGCTCTGCAACCGACGTAGCTATGCCAGAGCTCGGC
>NZ_KV793662.1:0-36773 GCF_001808545.1 Corynebacterium sp. HMSC077D03 | reverse complement strand
GGAGTTGACAACCTATATAGGAACACCCCCTCTAGCACCCAAATCACCAGCACTACTTCAGCAACTAGTACCACTGCTACGTCAAGCACATCGGCAACCAGCAGCGCTTCTTTGACTAGTCAAACACCATCACCAACCTTGCCCGTCGATGCAGAAGATGATGACGATCTTCACGTAGTGCCGCCGCAGAACATCGGCCAAGAAAAAGACCCAGTAATCGGTTACACCGAAGCACCTGGAGAAACATCCCCAACACCGATGAACAAAACCATTTCAACCTGTGGCGATCCTTTGCTCCATGAGCGCGGAACAACATTCTTCACAGACGGAACCTCTGGTTGGACGCAGCAATGTTCCAATGAGATGGACGTTCCTGTGGAACCTGCCCAGGCCCCTGCGCCAGCACCTGAATATTCGGGCGGCGACAGTCGAACCTGCGCTGAGATTGGCCACAAAGTTTACCCCGGCGATCCGGAATACAGTCCCGACCGCGATAGCAACGGTGATGGCGTAGGATGCGAGTCCCAGCCGGGCTAGACGTACCTATGATCCGGTTTAAGTAGCAATTACAGAACGAAGAAAGCCCCAGCTAAACATCGTTTAGCTGGGGCAAGTGGTGGAGCCGCCGGGAATTGAACCCGGGTCCTTCGTCACCTCGCCAGGGCTTCTCCGTGCGCAGTTTGCACAGGATCTCTACTCGGCCCTCCGGCACGGGCAAACACGTTCCGGATGATGGGCCCAGTTGCTCTAGAAGTCCCCTTCCGGCCGAACAACAAACCAGAAAGGCAAGTTCCTTAGTCGATGCCAGGAACCAGGTCAGGAACTAAACCTGGGCTGACAGACACGCGTCGCTGAAATTAGGCAGCGAGGGCGTAGTCACGCTGAGAGTTCTTCTCTGCGTTTATTGGTTGCTGCGACGCTTACGGTGGTCTCCAGCCTGCACCGGCACGCTTCCCCTGGCTCAATGTACGAAGTCGAAACCAAGTCGACCCCATTAACCTACAGAGCGGGTATGTGCAATTCTCTGCGGTTTGCTCTACGCTACTCCAACACCGGCTTAGGGCTCAAGTCCCCGGCATAAACCCTATGTGGTTCATCGCTGCCCTACTGCGCATCCAGCCAATCTTTGAGCACTGTAGCGTGGTTTACCTCGCGGTCCTTGGCGGCGAAGATAAGCGTTACTGCACCCTTGTCTGCGAGGCGGCGCAGGTTTTCCATATCTTCGGCGTCGTTCGCGTCAAGCTCAGACTTATAGCGCTTGGAGAACTCATCGAATGAATCCGCGTCGTGGTTCCACCACTTGCGCAGCTCAGGGCTGGGAACTACGTCTTTGAGCCAATAGTCCGGCGCCAAGTCATCCTTGCTTATCCCGCGCGGCCAGAGCCTGTCCACGAGCACCGACTTGCCGGTTACTTTTGTCTCGCCCTTGACGACGTCGTGTGCCTTTGCCGTATGAATCATGGCACCCAGGCTACGTCGTGGCGGCGCTTAGGCGTTGATTCCCTTGATGCGGCGCCCCAGTTCGCGGGTGATTTCGCGGTCTTGATCGCGGCGCTTGATGGCCTCCCGCTTGTCGTAGTCCTGCTTACCCTGGGCAAGGCCCAACTCGCACTTGGCACGGCCATCTTTCAGATAGACCTTGAGCGGCACCAGAGTCTTGTTGCCATCGCGCACCTGCCCCATGAGCTTGTCAATCTCACGGCGGTGCAGCAGCAGCTTGCGGGTGCGCTTTGGCGAGTGGTTTGTCCAGGTCCCCTGCGAGTACTCAGGGATGTGGAGGTTGCGGATATAAACCTCGCCGTCGTCGATGGTTGCGAACGCATCGACGAGCGAGATTTTGCCCTCACGCATTGACTTGATTTCGGTTCCCACCAGGACCATGCCGCATTCGAGGGTATCGAGAATCTTGTAATCGTGACGGGCACGGCGATTGGTGGCTAGGGTCGTGTTGTTATCGACCGCTGCTTTCTTCTTTGCCTTCTTCGCCATAATTTCTACAACTATACGCGGTGCTTACTTGCGCACATAAGCGCGCAGGGTAATCTGCGCCGTCAGTGCAGCAAAGATCAGTGCGAATACGCCCACGATAGGCAGAGCAACCAAAATGTCCGAGCTCTTAATCGGTGCCAGAAGCTGCGATTCGTAGAGATTCTTCAGCGAGGGGTCAACCACCGCGGACTTACCCACGGAGATGCCCACACCAGCGAGCACGACGCCGATCAGCGTTCCGAGGAGTGCTTCCAGCACGAACGGAGCCTGGGTCATCCAGCGGGATGCACCCACCATACGCATAATCGAGGTCTCACGGGAGCGGTTGAAAGCAGCAATCTGAACCATGTTCGCGATCAGGAAGATAGCTGCGATTGCCATCACGGCTGCGAGCACGAAGGTGGCATTGCGGATGGCGTCCAAGTTATGGGCGGCACCGCGGACTTCTTCTTGCTGGTCAATGATTTCGCCGACTGCCGGGTTGTCTTTGATGGCGTCGACTGGCGCGGTATCCGTGGGATCGACCAAGCGGACGTGGAAGGCCGCTGGCAGCGCGTCGGGAGAGGTCTCCTCCACCATCACAGGATCGGTCTCCTTGAAGAGCTCGACGAAGCGGTCGTAGGACGCCTGACGGTCACGATAAGTCACCGATTCCACGTCGTCGTCGCTTTCCAGCTGCTTCTTCAAGTCAGCGCATTCCGGAGAACTACATTCCGGATCGTTTGCTGAGATGTCCTCATTGAGCTGAACCATGACTTCCACGCGCTCCAAGTAGATCTCCTTGGTGTCGTTGGTCATGTTGGTCACCAGCACGCCGGCGACGACCAGCGCTACGGAAATGGCGGTCGTGATAACCATCGCCACCGTCATGGTCAGGTTGCGGCCGAGCCCCTTAAAAGCCTCGCGTAAAACTAGTCCTAGTTGCATTTACAGAGCCTCTCCGTACAGTGCGTGGTCTTCATCGCGAACGAGCTTGCCGTTGTGCAGCTCGAGGACGCGCTGGCGGGCATCATTGACGGCACGTGCATTGTGCGTAGACATGATGACTGTGGTGCCGCGGCGGTTGATCTGGGATAGCAATCCCAAAATCTCCGAGGCAGTACCCGGGTCCAGGTTGCCCGTCGGCTCATCTGCAAGGACCAACTTGGGGCGGTTAACAAAGGCACGCGCCACGGCAACGCGCTGCTGCTCACCACCGGAAAGCTCGTGCGGCATGCGGTGCTGTTTGGAACCCAAACCCACCATTTCCAGAACTTCTGGAACCGCTTTGTCGATCTTGGACTTCTTCTTGCCAATGACCTCGAGCGCGAAGGCCACGTTTTGGTAGACGTTCAGTTTCGGCAGCAGGCGGAAGTCTTGGAAGACGTAGCCGATGGACTGGCGCAGCTGATTGATCTGGCGGCCTTTCAGCGCATTGACGTGGAAATCGCCGAAGTGAATGTCGCCGGAGGAAACATTCGTCTCACGCACCATCAGCTGTAGGAATGTCGATTTACCGGAGCCGGAGGGCCCGATCAGGAAGACGAATTCGCCGTCATCGATCTGAAACGAGACGTCGTCAAGCGCGGGCCTTGTCGACGTTCTATAAACCTTGGACACATTTTCAAAGGTGATCACTCAAGCCACATTAGCAACATGAGTTAACAACAGAAAGTGTAAAACCTAACTTTCCTGCTCTTCCTTCTGCGCCTCAGCCATACGCCAGCGGATTCCGGCCTCCAAGAATCCATCCAGGTCACCGTCGAGCACCTTCGATGGATCGCCCACCTCATAGTTAGTGCGTAGGTCCTTGACCATCTGATACGGATGCAGGACATACGAGCGCATTTGGTTTCCCCACGAGGCATTACCGCCTGCGCCGAGCGCATCCATCTCCGCTTGTTCTTCCTGACGCTTGCGCTCCAAAAGCTTGGCCTGCAGCACGCGCATCGCCGAGGCTTTGTTCTGGATCTGGGATTTTTCATTCTGGCAGGTCACCACGATGCCGGTCGGAATGTGCGTCAGACGCACCGCGGAATCCGTAGTATTAACTGACTGGCCGCCAGGGCCCGAAGAGCGATAGACATCGACGCGCACGTCCGCATCCGGAATATCGATATGGTCGGTCTGCTCCACCACCGGCAGCACCTCCACCTCAGCGAAGGAGGTCTGGCGCCGACCCTGATTATCGAAGGGCGAGATGCGGACCAAACGGTGGGCGCCCTGTTCTACAGAAAGCTGGCCGTACATGTACTCGCCGTGCACCACGAAGGTGGCCGACTTGATGCCCGCCTCCTCTGCATAAGAAATGTCGTAGACATCCACCTTATGGCCATTCTTTTCCGCCCAGCGCACGTACATACGCATGAGCATCTCAGCCCAGTCCGCCGCATCCACGCCACCTGCACCGGAACGGATGTTAATAACGGCCTCGCGCGGGTCATACTCGCCCGAAAGCATCGTGGTCACTTCCAGCGCCTCGATGAGGGTGCCCAGCTCGTCTAGCTCGTCGTCGGCAAGCGAGGTGTCCCCCTCTTCCTCCGCCAACTCGTACATAACCGGCATATCGTCCACGCGAGAACGCAGCGATTCCAGCTTGCGAATCTTGGCCTGCGCGGCCGAAAGCGCGGAAGTCACCTGCTGCGCGTGGGCCGGATCATCCCACAAAGAGGGGTCACCAGCCTGAGCCTCGAGCTCACGAACCTGCTCAGCTAAAGCTGCAGGATCCATGACCTTTTCAATGGTCGTAAGGGTGGAATCCAATTCGGCAAGACGGGCTGATTGTTCGGGACGCATAGCGCCCAAGTCTACCTGCGCAGCACACACAATTAGCCATCGGCCGCATTTAGCGGGACAATAGCTCCATGACTCAACAGCCGAGCTTGAATGAGATGATCGACGCGATCACCAAAACCTTTCTGGTAGCTCACGTAGATGACACCGACGCACACCTTGCGCAGGCACTCGTTTACAACGCAGGCCGCCTAGCATGGCGCATGCGTGAGCAGGGCATTGACGTCGATCAGAAGACCTCCATTTCTGATGTCGTCACCGATGCAGACCGCGCCACCGAGCGCTTCGTTGCCGGCGTGCTCGAGGTGGTGCGCCCCGAGGACGGCATCCTCGGAGAGGAGGGCGCTACCCGCCCTTCCACCTCGGGACGCAACTGGGTCATCGACCCAGTAGACGGTACCTATAACTTCGCATCTGGCTCGGATTACTGGTGCTCGGCGCTCGCGCTTACCGACGCCGAGGGCGTCATCATGGGCGCAGTGCACCGCCCCGCCATGGGCTACACCTGGTTCGGCGGCCGTGACTTTCCTACTTCCCGTGATGGAAAGGACGTCGCCAAGCTGCAGGATAAACCGGCAAATGAAACCAGCATGGCAACCTACCTGCACCCTACATCCATTCAGGACCCAGAAATCCGCGCGGCCTGGCAGCGTGTGTCCGAGCACTTTGCTACAGTTCGCATGCTCGGCGCCGGTTCCGTGGACCTCTCCAGCGTTGCCGACGGCACCTGGGGTGCTTGGATGCAGCACAGCGTCGCGGACTGGGATTGGTTCCCGGGCAAAGCGCTGGTGGAGGCCGCAGGTGGCGCCGCCCGCAAGGTAGAAGCAGGCGGTGTGGAATGGTGCATCGCTGGTAATAAACAGGTTGTCGATCAAATGGAGGCATGGCTCCGTGGGTAAGTTCAAAGAAGACTTAGGCCTCGCGCTCGAGCTGGCAGGTCACGCGGATGTCATCACGATGCACCGCTTTGAGGCTTCCGATCTTTCGGTCAAGGACAAGCCGGATATGTCCCCGGTTTCTGACGCTGACTTGGCCTGCGAGAAGCAGATTCGTGAGGCTCTCAAGCGCTCCCGTCCGCGCGACGAAGTCTTAGGTGAGGAATTCGGTGGCACCCCCACCTTCAAGGGCCGCCAGTGGGTCATCGATCCAATCGATGGCACCAAGAACTTCGTGCGCGGCGTGCCGGTATGGGCCACGCTGATTGCTCTTTTGGAAGACGGTGAGCCTGTGGTTTCGGTGATTTCCGCGCCTGCTTTGCGACGTCGCTGGTACGCCGCCAAGGGCGGCGGCGCCTACCGCGTATTCGGCGGCGAGCCAAAGCGTCTACACGTCTCGCAGATTGACCAGCTCGAAAACGCCTCTCTGGCCATGGGCTCGTTGGCAGGCTGGGCTAAGCGCGGTTTGCGTGATTGCTTCGTGGAGCTCTCCGAAAAGACTTGGCGTCTGCGCGGCTATGGCGACTTCTGGAACTACTGCTTGGTGGCAGAAGGCGCAGTCGACATTGCGGCTGAGCCTGAGGTCTCCCTCTGGGATCTTGCAGCGCCGTCTTTGCTGGTAACCGAGGCAGGCGGCAAGTTCACCGGCCTCAACGGTGAGGCCGGCCCGCACCACGGCTCTTCGGTGGCTAGCAACGGCCTGCTGCATACGGCAGCGCTGGAAGCGCTGAAACTGCAATAGACAAAACAATCACTAAAACGGCTACATGCCCCGCGCTTCAAGCACGGGGCATGTAGCCGTTTGTGGGAGAGATTAGTTCTGCGGGAGCGTAAAGCCTGCTCCTACCCCACCGCGGCGGTTCATGTCCGCAAGGATTGCGTCCATGTTCATCGCTACGGTCGGATCGTGCAGAGCGCCCTGCAGCGGGGTGCGACAATCAGGCAGACCCGGGATAAGACCGCGGGAGATTGCACCGATGATGCGACCCTTGTACATAACCGGTGCGCCGGAATCACCTTCCATGGCGCAGACCTGGTTGATCTGGACTTCCTTGGCCTGCTGGTAGGTCATGCCACAGGTAGTGCCGGTTGCGACGCCAGTCTTGCAGGTGACAGCGCCCGGCTTGACATTGCCGCCAACCTCCGTGGCATGCACGCCATTGTAGTTGCGGGTTACCTCAGCCTTGGAGCCGAACTCGATGACCGAGTAGTCCAGGTAATCGTTCCTGGAGGCAATGGTGCCGGTTGGGCCAACCTGCCAGGAATCGGCGGAAGAAACTGGGTCACCGACGTTGCCGCAGTGTCCCGCGGTGATGCCTACCTTGCGGCCGGCTGCGTCGGTGCCTGCTGCGGTCAAGGTGCACATGGTGTCCTGACGAACATACAGCGGCGTACCTGGGCCGTACAAGGACTTTCCACGCGTCAACGCCGCATTGGATTCTTCAGGTACGCGCGGTGCGTCGAAGTAGGAACCAGGTACGCGATGCAACACGTAGTCATCGAAGGGCTTAGCGGCTGCCGCCTTGGAGAAAGCATCGTTCTTCCAGACGTAGTTCGGATCCGTGCCCTGTGGCTTAAAAGCTGGCTGCGTTGCCTGCTCAATCATGCCGACCGGGTTCGGGTTGGTCAGCGGTTGCGCGTACTGCTGGCTATCCGCATTCGCTTGTTCGATGACCGGCTGCACTGCGTTCTGGGCCTGGGACACTGCATCGTTGACGGCCGAATTCAGCGCTTTATTCTGTTCCTGAATTTGGTTCTGAACCTGGCCTTGCACTTGTGCCTGGGTCTGCGCAGCAGGCTGCTGCGTCTGCAGCATGTCACTTAAACCAGATTGCGCGCCGAAGCGAGCAAACTCATCGTTGACATGATTAACCACGGCATGCGCGGCGGCAGCTGGGTCGAATGGCTCGGCAGCAGGCAGTTCTTGGGCGCCTGCGGTGGGGCTCGCAAAGAAAAACGCACCTGCGAAAGCCGAGCCCACGATGACTTTCTTTAGGTGCGGAATGTGAAGCATGAACAAATCCCTCTATCTCTCTTGCTATTGGTCTAGCAAGGATCATCATTTCACGCGGGTAGGTATTACGAAGCTCTAATTTGCATCTGTTTCCAACCCGTTATCGTTTACACAGTTTGCGGGTGTACCCAAAATCTTTGCCTTACCTAAAAATGGCCGCTGTACTAGGTTTTCTTTGTAAAACGTCAAAGGGGCCTGGCCCCAACCCAACCGGGCTGGATATAAGGTGTCTACCTAACAGGGGCCAGGCCCGAAGCTGGCGGCCGCTTCATTTCTCTAGCGGGTATCGCCGGGCCGCACGGCGGGGATGCGGTTGCGACGAATGGGTTGCTTCACGACGCCGTCGTCAAGCGTTTGAACGGGTAAACAGAGTTTTCCGACCTATCGCAATTTGCGACCAGCGGCTCACCATCTCCTGTCCGCGTGACCGATATCCAGGATACGTCGCAGCTCAGCAAATACCTCAGGGCGTACCTCATGGGTTACTACCCGTCCACTCTTAGACCTAGTAAGCAGCCCGGCATCCGCCATGGTCTTTAAATGATGCGATACCGTCGGCTGACTAAGCCCAGAAACACAGGCCAGCTCCCCCACGGTCATCGGACTACAGCCAGCGGCAGCGAGCTGAGACAAAATTTGCAGGCGCGCCGGTTGCGCCAGCGCTTTGAAGAGCGTTGCCGCAGCCTGCGCTTCCGCCGCGTCGAGAGGCCGACCGCCAAGTGCGCAGCATGCTGAGATTTCGTCCATACCTGTTGAGACTACACGGTCTCCACTCTGGACATATTGACATTCATCGATATATCGATTACACCGGAAACCATGGCACAGACTACAAAGTCACTCAGCTTCCTAGATCGCTTCTTGCCGCTTTGGATTGCAGCTGCAATGGCAATTGGCCTCATCCTGGGCAAAATTGCACCGTCACTTGTGAACTGGCTGGCAGAGGCAAAAATTTTGACAATTTCCGTACCAATCGCCATCGGCTTGCTGGTCATGATGTACCCACCGCTCGCAAAAGTCCGATACGACAAAACGGGCAAATTTTTGACATCAAGGAAGCTGATGGGCATTACAGTCTTCCTCAATTGGATTCTCGGCCCCGCACTAATGTTCATCCTTGCCTGGATATTCCTCAGCGATAGTCCAGAACTGCGCACTGGCGTGATTATCGTCGGTCTCGCCCGCTGCATTGCAATGGTTTTGGTCTGGAACGACCTATCTTGCGGCGATACTGAAGTCGCCGCCGTATTGGTGGCCGTAAACTCGCTATTTCAAATTCTAATGTTCGGCGTTCTAGGGTGGTTCTACCTGCAGATTCTGCCCTCCTGGTTGGGACTGGAAACCACTTCCGTCACCTTTTCTTTTTGGGCCATCGCACTATCCGTAGTGGTATTCCTCGGCATTCCGCTTCTGACTGGCGCGGCATCACGCATAATTGGTGAACGCACCCGTGGTCGCGACTGGTATGAAAATGAGTACTTGCCCAAAATCTCACCATTGGCGCTTGCCGGCCTTCTATACACAATCGTGTTGCTCTTTGCACTTCAGTCACAGCAGATTGTTGAGAATCCCTGGACCGTTGCGAAAGTGGCGCTGCCACTAGCGATCTACTTCCTCGCCATGTTCGCGATCGCTCTCACTTCGGCCAAGACCGCGAGCATGAACTACGCAACCTCCGCATCGATTGCCTTTACGGCTGCCGGAAATAACTTCGAGTTGGCAATTGCAGTTGCGATTGGCACCTTCGGCCCATTGTCCCAGCAAGCACTTGCGGGAACGATTGGACCACTGATTGAAGTTCCCGTACTCGTTGCACTTGTCTACGTCACCCGCTGGCTCGGGCCGCGCCTTTTCTCCAATGATCTTTCCGTACCGGACAAACTATAGAAAAGGAGTCTGAAGTGAAGAAAATCCCAAAACTACTACCAATGCGCTTGCAGCCAAATCAGTTGCAGAAATCGGCGCCTCTATAGACGATGCATCACCAAAGCCCATTGACCCCACGATTCTCCAGACTGCAGATCGTGTTGTCTTCATCGGCGATGATGCTCCAGCACAGGGCATAGCCGGCGACCGCTGCCCACCAGGTGGGAAGCAGGTTCAGGGTTGGGCCAGCCACGCGTTACCTACCGACACGAGAGCAATGGGAATGGCAATGATTTAACAGATACGCGAGGAAGACGCCTGGCACCTCGGACTAAGTGAAACTCGTCAGCATTGATCTCAGGCCACTAGGTTACGCGCGCCCTGGGCTCTTTGAACACGTTAGCTTCACAGGGAATGTACAGACGAAACACTCTGTTTTTACTCAAAATCACCTAATGTATTGCCAGATTCGGTTGCTACAACTAGAAAGTCGTTTTGATTAAGACGCTTATAGGGAGAGCTTTTTACCGAAGAGCACCTCCCGATAAGTTGTAGTACAAGGAGAAAACTGAGGTGAATAAACCTTCACGAATTGTGGGGCTTGATATAGCGCGCTCACTCGCCATCATCGGCATGATCATTGTCCATATGGCCTCACTGCTTTGGAGCACAAAGGTTGTGCTCTCCGGCCTGCCTTCATCATTGTTCGCCATTATTGCCGGCGCCACCATGATGATTATCGGCCGAAATTACAGCAGCACCACCTTCTTGCGCCTCATCACTCGCGGCGCTCTGATTATTCTCATCGGCCTGGCCTTGTTGCCGGTCGGTGGAGAAATTCAAGTAGTCCTCATCGTCATGGGTCTGGTAATGATGTTGGTTTCCTGGATGCCAGCACTCGGAACCTGGTGGCGAGTCGGCTTCTTCATCGCCGCAACTATCGGCGCAACAATAAAGTACGCGCCCATGACGCTGCCACAGATTTATCCGCTACTGGCGTGGATTGCATACTTCATCGGCGGCATGCTGCTTTACGACGTCTACCTACGCGGTCGTCTGCAAGACACTTCTGCCTCCAAGACTAGCGCTAATGCCCGGTTGAGTTGGATTATTACCGCTGTCAGCGTTGTCATCACAGCCGTCGGCATGTACTTCCGATTTGATCCCGAGATTGCTGGCTGGCTCCGATTTACCGGACATACCGGTGTCTTCGGCGAAATCATTCTCTCCGTCGCCATTGCCGCTGTTGTGCTGCATTTGTGTCTTTTCGTAGGCGACCGCTTCCCGACCGCGGTTTATCCATTCGCGGCCATGGGAACAATGTCGCTGACCATTTACGTCCTGCACGTTCTCACCGCGGCTTATTGGCAGCAGAATGTTGCATTGCATTCCACGCTGTCTGCAGCAGGTTTCATCGTATTCTTCCTCGTCATCGCAAGTCTCTGGAAGAAGTTTGTGGGTCAGGGCCCTGCCGAAAAACTCGTTGCCACCGCAATCAAGGCCATTGTTCCTTCTGGGAAAGGGAAATAACCGTGAAGAAAACATCTTTTTCCATCGCAGCAATTGTTAGCAGCACCCTGCTTCTAACTGCGACTCCAGCTCTTGCATTGGAAAACGGCGAACCCGCACCTGCAAATGCTGAAAGCAGTTCTGTGGCCGCGCTAAAGATCGGCAAAGTCGGCAATTTCGGTGACTGCACCGGAACGCTAGTTGCCGAGCAGTGGGTGCTCACAGCACGCCACTGCCTAGAGTCTGTGAACAACGAAGGAACCCAGGCCCGCATCGGCGGGAAAGTCTACGATGCCGATTCTTGGGCGCTGTCTCCAATGTCTGATGCAGGATTGCTTCACCTGACTCAAAAAGTCACTGACGCAACCCCGGCGAAGGTCTCCCGCGATATTCCAACACCTGGACAGGTGGGAACTCTCTACGGCTGGAGCAGCAGCTCGTCGATGGCCCGATCCGGACAGCTTCCGATGTCCAAGATGGTCGTCAATGAGCTGCTGGGCGGAGGCCCCGATGAAGGAACTCCAAGTGAGGCTGCGCCTGGTGAAGCTACTCCAGGTGAGGCTACTCCAGGCGGTGCCATGGAATCAATGGAAATGCAGCCAGGATCCGTCATGCCAGGTACAGCAATGCCAGATGCAGCTAAGCCAGATGCTTCCAAAACCGAGTCGATCCCTGCTGGAACCGAAAGCATCCCAGCCGACGCTGCCATGATGCCGATGATTGAAAGCGCCATCCTGGACGTACATTCCGTATCTGGCGCAGGTATGCAGGGCGGCGACTCCGGCGGACCATTCTTCGTCGATGGAAAGCTCGCCGGGCTTGCTACCGCCGGAACTTCCAATGGAGATCCTGATCTGCCCTCCCCCAGCGCGGCAATCACCACCCTCGCAGGCACTGCCGACTGGATTGACGGTGTCACCTCTGGTCGCGACAAAGAAAGCGTCCTAACCGCAGAGAACACTCCTGCTCCGCCAAAGACCATTCAGACCAGCGCCGATCACATGTGGGGTTACCTCGCCATCGCGTGCGTTGGGCTGGTTATCGCAGCAGCCTGGTCGCGCATTAGGAATGGCCGACAGTAGAACCGTCTAACCACAACCACAAGCCGCCTCCCCAGCAAGTACTGGGTAGGCGGCTTTTATCGTGCATACTAAGAATCGACGATGTGATTCACATAATTGCTATTTGGTGAAGTCGTGTCTCGTGAAGGCGAATGGGGCAAATGGAAAGCGGGACGGAGCAAGACACAAGAGAGCACCATCCTTCGGGTGACCTCCTACCTCTGCCCTACTCCGCAGGGGTAGGGTGTGACAGGTGACGGTCGCGCTTACCTGTCAGTGAAAACCCCGCCGACTGTTGGGTTCGACGTTTGGAACCGGACTGTTGAAAAGCTGCGCGGTGTCGTGAAATGCGACGTTGAACTGCGCCGTTTGGCCGCTGACCGAGTGGCAATCGTCACCCCGCCGAGGGCTGCCCGCATGACCCCTGGGTGCCTGGCGCAGACGAGCAACTCCATGTAACTGGCACCGACTCGTTGGAAGAGTTTTGCGCGTCATCTGTTGCCGCGTATCCGCGCCTGGCGTGGGTGCAGGGCCGCCAGGATCCAGCTGATTATGTGCTGCGCAACTTCAATGCCAAGGAGCGCGAGGAACTCGCTTTCACCCTGCCCACCGCGGCGGAGGCAGTGGAGCTAATCGCCAGCCACGGGCTGGAAATTGCTCAAAACCAGGTGCACGGGCGGTAGTAGCTAGCGGCAAGGCAGCAAAGAGCCCCCTTCCCTCCCAGCTTTCACAGGGATGAGGAAGAGGGCTATTTTCGCTTTCTAGGAAGCTTCAGCCTTACAGCTCGTCGGTGTTCGTGCTGCTCGGTGTTTTCGTCGGCGGTTTCGCTCTGCCCACCGAGCGCCTGGCGGTGGGATTCGGGAAGCTGCGGCAGGGCGCCCGTGAGGGCATCGACCAGGTGATGAGGATCAGGCGCCCGAGGAGCTCCCCGTCCGACACGCCCACGACTCGGCGTAGCGGCCGCCCTTCGCCAGCAATTCATCGTGCGTGCCCCGTTCTGCGACCGTCCCGTCCTCCGAAAGCACGACGATGAGGTCGGCATCGCGGACGGTGTGCAGACGATGGGCGACGACGATCACGGTGCGATCGCCGCGCAACGCCTCCATCGTGCCGACGATCGCCCGCTCAGTGGCCGCATCCAGCGAGGACGTCGGCTCGTCGAGAAGCACCACCGGGGAATCCTTCAGAAGCGCCCGGGCGATGGCGAGGCGCTGCCGCTCGCCTCCCGACAGCAGCGTCCCCTCCTCCCCCACCGGGGTATCCCACCCGGAAGGCAGCAGCTCCACGATGCGGTCCACCCCGGAACGCCGAGCGGCCTCGCGCAAGCGGTCCCCGTCACCGGGCCCGGAACCGAATTCGGGGTCGGCGAAGACCACGTTGTCCCGCACGGACGCGTCGAAAAGGAACGTCTCCTGGAACACCGGGGTCACCAGCGAGTTCACGCCGTCGGTGCCGATCCGAGGCAAGGGCACCCCGCCGATGAGGATCTCCCCCGAGTCCGGATCATGAAAACGCGACAGCAGCCGCATGACCGTCGTCTTGCCCGCCCCCGACGGTCCCACTACAGCAACCAGCGCTCCCTGAGGTGCACGGAAGCTGACGCCGTCGAGAACCTTCTTATCCCCGTACCCGAAGCTCACGCCGCGGAACTCCACGTCATGCCCGTTGGGCAGCTCCGGTGCGGTCGGTTCGGGAAGGGCGGGGATCGCCCGCAGGTCACGCAACGCAGCCAACGTGTTGCGGCCCGCACCGAAACCGCCGGACAACGCTCCCGCCGTGGTGATCGGTCCGGTGAACTGGACGACCACGATGAGCATTGGCGCCAACTGCGCCGGCGCCATCCCGCCCGTCGCGGCGACTGCTACGGCGACGATTACCGCCGCCGTGAACACCGCATGGACGACCGAACTCAACCGTCCGATGGCCGCCCCCTGCGTCGACGTCGCCTTCGCGAACGTATCGTGTTGGGCCCGGATCGCCTCATCCACCATCGCGTCCGCCGCTGAACCGTCGCTCGCGGCGCGAATCGCCTGCTGGCAGCGGGTGAACTCGATCAGCCTGCCGGAGACGGCAGCGACGGCGTCAGCATGCGCTTCGTCCGACTCCCCGCCGACCCGGCCAATGGCCCGGTAGGCGAAGAAGAGCACCGGCGCCGACGCGACGAGAACCAAACCGACGCGCCAATCCACCGCCAGAATTCCGAAGGCGATGACGGTCGGCGCAACCACCGCGGCGATGACGGGCCGCAGGATCACGTGCGGCACGGACGCCGCGAACGCGATACCCGACGACGCCATCTCCGAAAAGCGGCCGGCCGTGGACTTGGTGACGTACCCGAGTGGCAACGTCAGCACGCGTTCGCCCAGGGAACGCAGCAGGGACGACAGCACCGCTGCGGAATTCGCCCTGCCGACCGTCCCCGCGGCGAGGGACAGCACCGCATGGGCGACCGCGAGGCCGGCGATGACGCCGGTGAAACGCCACGCCGTCGCATCATCTCCCTCGGCCAGAGCCGACAGCAGCGGCAGCAGCGCGACGAACGCCGCTCCCTGGGCCAGCGAGGCAAGCGCGGCCAACGCAATGAGCCACGCCAGCGTCATTCTCGAGCGCCGATCCGTCATCAACCACAAGTCCCGAATCATCGGTTCCCCGCCTTTTCATCGTCTGATTCAGTGCCCCGCGGAGCGGATGGTTCGTCGTCGAGCGCGAACGCGCGCCACAAATCCCGGTAGCGGCCACCGCGCGCAAGCAACTCGTCGTGGGTACCCGCCTCCGCGACCGCTCCCCCATCGAGAACGAGGATGCGGTCGGCGTTGCGGATCGTGCTCAACCTGTGCGCGATCACAATCACCGTCCGCGAACGGGCCAAACGCTCGATTGCGGACTGGATGAGGGCCTCGGAAGCCGGATCCGCATAAGCGGTTGCCTCATCGAAGATGAGCACCGGCGCGTCCGTGATGATCGACCTCGCGATGGCCACGCGCTGCGCCTCACCGCCGGAAAAGGTCACGTCGACGTTGACCACCGAATCCAGACGCTTCGGCAGCGCCGCGATGACCGCATCGAGGTTCGCGAGCTTCGCGGCCGCCATGATTTCGCCGTCGGTGGCGTCTCTCCTGGCCAGCCGGATGTTCTCCCGCAACGGCAGCGTGAGCAACTGCGGATCTTGGAACACCACCGACACCGAGCGGTGTACGTCGCGCACGGCGATGTCGCGAAGATCGGCGCCGCCCAGCAGCACCGAGCCTTCAACGGGGTCGTGGAAACGCGCCAACAGCCGGGCGACGGTGGACTTTCCGGAACCGGAGGACCCCACCAGCGCAGTGAGGGTCCCCGGTTCGAACGTCGCGGACATCCCGTCAAGGACCCGCGGCCCATCGCCGTAGGAGAAGACCAGGTTCCGGACCTCGAGCGCGCCTCCGCGCACGGGCACCGGATCGGCGGGCTCGGCGATTGGCGGCGTGCCCAGCACCTCCGCGATGGACTTCAGGGCGGCAATCCCCGCGATGATGGGTTCGGAGTTCATGGCCACCCGCACGATCGCCGCGGAGAGTCCAAGGCTGAGAACCAGCCCGGCGACGAGACCCTCCGGTATGCCGCCCGCGGCGTCCCTCAGAGCGAGGCCGGCCCAGCACACCACTGCGAGGACTGTGATCGGGGACGTCACCACGTCGATGAACCCGAGATAGATGTTCGACTGCCGGGACCAGGCGGCCCACGCGCGGACGAACGACAACGCCGCGGCATCGTAGCGACCCGCGCCCTGGTTGGCGCGTCCGAAGGACTTCATCACCGGGATACCGCGCACCAACTCGATGACCGCGGCCGTCACTCCTTCGGAGGCTCGCTCGTAGTCGCGCTGAAGACCGGCTCCGCGCGAAATCATCACGCCCATCAGGGCGAAGGTGACCAGCACCGGGACGACCGCCACCGCCGCGATCCGCCAATCCACCGCGACGAGCGCGATGAGGGAAAGCAGGGGAACCAGCACCGCCACCACGGTCTCACCGACGGTGTGGCCCATGAGCTGGTGGACAGCCGCGACGTCCTTCTCAACCGACCCGATGATTCCCGACGAGCGCCGGGCGTCCAGCCAGCCCAGCGGCAACTTCCGGATTTGGGCGACCAGCCGGCGCCGGAGGTGGAGCTGCAGGTCGTTATCCGCCCGGTGCGAGAGCATGCCGGCGGCGCCGTCCGCGGCCATGCGCACCGTTGCGGCGACGACGATGACAGCCACGGCCAACCACGTCCGATGCTCCGGGGCCTCCGGGTACGTCATCGCGATGTCGATGATGCCGACCAGCGAAGCGACGGTAGCCACCGACGACAGGACGGATAACGCGACCACCGCACGCATCCGCGTCCGGATCGGGGCGAGCAGCGACCACGGGCCTACGGTCTCGTCCACGGCGCTCACTTGCCCGCCTCCCCGATCGCGCTTTTCTTCGTGAGAGTGCAGAAGTACACCATGCCGGCGTGTGAGGCTCTGCCCAGCTTCAGCCCGTTGGCTTCGGCGAGGTCCTCGAGCTCGCTGCCCCGGAACACCCGGTGGCCCATCTTCGCCATGACGGCCATGTCGACCCGCTCGTTCACGTCGGGATCCTCGGCGAACGTCTGCGCGTAAGCGATGCCGCCGTCGGCGAGCAGACCGGCGACCCTGCCGAGCGCGGCACCCGCATCCTTCATTTGGTGGAGCGCGCCGCACACCCAGATTTCATCGGTCCTGCCGGGCTCTCCCGCGAGCGGCGCGAGGACGTCGGCGACGTGGAATTCCGTCCGGGCCCCGAGCCTTTCGACGGCGGCGCGTTCGCGGGCGATGCGGATCGCATTGGGCGACAGGTCGTAGCCGACGATGTTCGCCCTGCGATAGCGAGGCTCGGCGGCGAGCATGCGGGCGAGCCACCCGGTTCCGCAACCGAGGTCGAGAACCCGGGCCGGCGCATCCGGCCCGGGATCCAGCGCACGGAGCTTCCGATACACGGCGGCGGCGTCCATCGGTTCACGCGCATAGCGGCTGAGGAACCTCGGCTGGACCTTGTCCTCGTAGGCCGCGAGGAGTCTGCGGTTGTTCTGGACGATCTGGGCAATCGACTTCATCTGGTTCTGTCTCCGGGGTGTGTGGTCCGCGTCCACGCGGCGGTTTCGGGTTAGGTGCTCGGGTTCGCGGGCCGTCGTCGGCGGCGCCGCCCCCGTGGACGTGCCCGTCATGCAGACTCCCCCGGCCTCGTTTTCACGGCGATGCCCCACGCCGCGAGCACGGCGATGCCTAAGAACCAGGCCGCGCAGACCACCAGACCCGCAGACCCGGTGCCGTTGACGGCCTCGCCGGCCGCGGATACGGGGGTGTGCCCGGCGATTCCGCGCAGGAGGGGACGAAAGTGGTCGGCGGGCATGAGCACCGTGTTGACGAACATCGCAACGATGATTAACGGGATGAGGGCCACGGAGCCCTGGGGGCTGGTGATGGAGAACGCGATGTACGTGCCGGTGCATGCGGCCGCCGCGGCAACCATCGCGCCGGTCACCGCGATCCTCCACCACCAGGACGCCTCCGGGGGGCCGTCGGAAAGCAAGGCGGCCACCGCCGCGACGACGACCGTCATCGCCATGATCCGGATGAACTCAGCGATGATCCGTGCGGCCGGCACGGCCGCGTACGGCGCCGGCATGGTGATCAACCGCTCGTGGAGGCCATTGCTGCGTTCAACGAACACAGTGGACGATCCCGTGATGGCCAAGATGAACGCCCACGTCGTCACGACCAGGATGACCGCGTTCGGGAGTTCGAACTCTCCGGTGAGCTGCCTGACCAGGCTACCGAACATGCGGTTGACGATGAACAGGTACACGAGCGGAGCAATGAACGTCATGAACCAGAAGTCGGGGCGCCGCAGCCAAATGTGGGCGATGCGCCGCAGATGCACGAAGATGGCGCCGATCATGATTCGCTCCTCGAGGTGAACCGGCGGATGAACAGGACGATTCCGGCGACCACCGCGACACCGAGCCACAGGGCTGCCTCTTCCCCGGCACTATCCGGGAAGGCATCCGGGGACGCCGCCCTGATCACCTCGATGATCGGCGAAAACGGCATGTGACGTAAGACGTCGCGCAGGGAGCCGTCCAAAGCGGTCGCCGGAATGAACGCGGTGGAGAACATGAGCAGCAGCATTTCCAGCGCCTGGATCGATGAGGCCGTCGACACCGGGGCGGGCACCATCAGGATCACCCCGTCCGTGACCAGGGACAGGACCGCCGCGGCGAGCAGCGACCACAGGACAGTCCACGCGACGTCACCGACAGCCATGTCGAGGCCGCAGGCCCACGCGACGACCAGCAGCGCCGCGATCGACGCGGACATCCGCAGCACATCGGTGGCGAGCCTGCCGGCGACATAGCCGCCTGTGGCCCCGGGCAACACACGCACGCGGTCAACGAGCCCGGATTCGACGTCCTGTCCCACCGCCATCGCCGACGCCGCGGCAGTGAACATCGCCGCCTGGAACAGGCAGCCGCCGAGCACGAAACGCAGGTACCCGAAGCCGGATTGCCCCGCCGAGTACCCAAACACCGCGTACAGGCACAGCAGGAAGAGGGGCGGAACTACGAACATGGAGATCAGCGACGCGGTGTTGCGTCGCAACAGCAGCAGATCCCGACGGAGAAACGCCGCGACCGACGTCGCACTCATCGCGCCGCACCCCCTGCGTTCATCGATATGAACACCTCGTTGAGGGTGGGCGGCGACACGCTCAGCGAATCCGGCGACGCTTCCGAGGCCTCCATCGCCTGCGCCACCGCCTCGAGGACCCGCGGTCCGGGGTCGACGTCGAGGGACACCGACTTCCCCGCGACGCGGGCGCCGTCTAGGCACGTTCCCCCGAGGCAGCAGGCGAACGCCTCCGCCTCGGCGGCGGTGGCGAAGGACACGCGGAGCACGTGCGACCCGAAGTCGCGGCGCAATTCCTCCGGCGTTCCGCTGGCGACGATGCGGCGATCCTTGAGCAGATGGACGTGGTCGGCCAGCGCCTCCGCCTCTTCCAGGTACTGGGTGGTCAGCACCAGGGTCATTCCGTCGTCGCGCAGTTGCCGGATGAAGCCCCACAGCTCTTCGCGGCTGACAGGGTCCAGCCCCGTTGTGGGTTCGTCGAGGAACAGCAGCCTGGGCACGACGCACAGCGACGCGGCGATGTCGAGACGGCGCCGCATGCCACCCGAATAGGCCGACGCCAGCGTCGAGGCACTGTCCGCGAGCGAGAATTGCGCGAGCAGTTCCGTCGCGCGGGCGGCCGCGGCGGCGCGGTCGAGTCCGCGCAGCCGCCCGAAGAACTCCAGGTTCTCCCGGCCGGTGAGGTTCTCGTCGATCGCCGCGAATTGGCCGGTGGTGGCAATGTCGGCGCGCACGCCCGCCGGGTCCTCTTTCACATCGCGCGAGAAGATGCTCACCTCGCCGGAGTCGGCGGTGATGAGCGTCGACAGGATTCGGATGAGGGTGGTCTTGCCTGCACCGTTGTGGCCGAGGAACGACACTATCGCCCCGGCGGGCACGGTAAAACTCACGCCGTCGAGCACATGCTTGCGCATCCGGGCGCCGCGCTTTCCCTTGCGCCCGCCGTCCGGCGGGGCACCTGCCCCGCCTTCGGGCGGGGTGCCCGCATTGCCCGCAATCGGGTAGCTCTTCGTGAGGTCGCGGACGACGATCGCCGCACCTCGTTCAGCTTGATCCGTCATCGTTTCCCCTTTTCTTTGGTATCGCAGTGGGCCGCTGTCGGCAGCGGCCCCGTGGTCGGGTTGTCATGCGGCACCTCGATATGGATGCCCGCATCGCGGGCGAAGGCGAGGACCGGTTCGAGGAGCCGGGGGTGGCCGACGAGATCCCGGCACCCCGGCGCGACCGGCTTCCCCGCGACCGCCACAACGGTGGCGGCAGCAATCGACCTCGCACCGGGAACGCGGGGACCGCCTCGGCGCCATCCCCGGAATCCACGTCCCCCGCCTGAGAGAAGTCCAATTCAGCATCACCCGGCATCGCCGCACCCGGTTCCGCGGCAGCGTCATTGACGATGGACACGTCGAGCAGCCGGTCCTCGCCCACGACCACGGCACCGTTTGCGCCGGTGAGCAGCGTGTGGCTGCGTTCGTCGACCAGGATCGGGGCCCCGGGCATCATGTCCGAGAGCGTCCGCACCCTGTCGACGTCAACCGGGCCCGACACCGGCGGCGCAAGCGCCGGAACCGCGCCGGCGTAGACGCAGCCCCAGAACGCCCGGATGAGCCCGCGGTTCTCCGAAACTTGGAAGATCACGCGATCGCCGGGGCCGATGCCGGCTTCAGCCAACCGAGTCGCAGCCGCCACCGCCTCCGCGTGGACCCGGCCATACGGGACGAAGACGTCCCGCCGATTCTCGACGAAGGTGATCCCCTTCTTCGTCTCATCGGCCTTGTCCCGAAGCACGTCGCTGATGGTCTGGATCGTGTTCATTGGTAGCTCTTTCGGTTGTCGGCGCCATGCCGGTGCCGGGCGGACCGGGCCCGCATGGCGTGACCCGGAGGATGTGTCTGAAGGGTTGAAAGGGTGAAGCAACTGGGTGGGACGCGTCTCCGCACAAGCTCGGAAACGCTCGCGGGCCCGGGACCCGCCGGTTCCGGGTGCCCGTCAAGTCACTGCGGACACCAGGGCGGCGACGAAGGCCGCGGCGGACGCTGCGGCCGCGAACCCGTCACGCACTCGCCAGGGGTGATCGGTGCGGAAGGTGCGCCGCGGATGACGGCCGAAGTTGCGCATCGCCAGGGTCAGGGACAGCTTTTCGGCGCAGCGCACGGCGCTAACGAACAAGGGAAAGGCGATGCACGCGGGCGTCGTCGCGCGAATGAAGCCGGAGCGGAAAGACTGCCCCGGTCGCATCGAGCGCAATCTAATCGCCCATGTCAGATGGGGGATTTCGCTGCGCAGGAACGCCGCGATGCTCACCCCGGAAATCGCTATGGTGCACCATGTGTAGGGAACCCGGAGGCGTTGCACCATGGCGTCGAAAAGCTCCTCGACGCGCATGCACGCGGAGACCAAGACCGTCCCCGCGAACACGGCTGTCAGCAGCAGTCCGTGATGGATGCCGTGGCGGACGGCCTCCGCCGGATCCCCACCGCCGTAGAACTCGGAGCGCCACCCGAGCAGGCCGAAGAACACCCCGATCAACAGGACGAGGAGGACCTTCCCCGCCGTCGCCCGAACGTCGCGTTCCGCGATCGCAGCGAGTGCGAGGAACGCAACCCCAGTCAGCGCGAGAACGGCGTCTCCGCCGGAGAGCAGCCCGGCGACGAGGACGAGCATCACCGCCGCGACGATCGTGATGGCGTTCAACCCCGCGCGCCTCCGAGCGTCGGATTCACCGGTCCAGGGACTTTCGTCCCCGGACGTCCGTGCGCCGGCCGCGGGCAGTGCGCGATCCCGCCGGGACGACTCCGGGGCAGCCGGCACGTCGGTCGCGGGACCGGACCAGGCGACCTTCCCTTCGGCGACGATGCTCGCCCGATCCGCCCACGTTCGCGCGACACGGCGGTCGTGGCACGTGAACACAACGGTTCCGCCGGCCCCGGCGTATTCCGCCAGCGCATCCAGCACGATGCGCGAGCTCGGCGAATCCAGGTGCGCCAACGGCTCGTCGAGAAGCAGCAAACGGCGATTGGCCGCCACCGCCAGGAAGATGCCCAACCGTCTTTTCTGTCCGCCCGACAGGACGAACGGCGAGACGGGGTCAAGTGCCCGGGGGCACAGGGCTTCCCGCAGTTTCCGCAGCTCATCGGCGCCGAGTGGCCCGTGCGGGTCCGTGCCGGCCAGCGCGGAGTCGATTTCCGCGGCGACGGTCGCGCGGGTGAACTGGTGCTCGGGGTTCTGGAACGCCCACGACGCGAAGGCGTCGGGGGCGCGCCGGGCTGGCTCGCCGTCGATCCGGAGGTCCGCTCCCGCCTTCATCTGGCCCGACAGCACCGCCAGCAAGGTGGACTTACCGGCTCCGTTGGTGCCGACCAGGGCATGGATCTCGCCCCGTTCCAGTGTCAGATCGGCCCCGTTCAGGATCCGCTCCCTGCCCCGGGCCACATGGGCTCCGGTCAAGGCCAGCAGTGGAACGGCGTCCGCCTCCAATTCCGGATCGGCGCCATCCCCGGCTCCCCGGGGCCTTCGCCGCCGGTCCGGACTGAGACGGTCCGGTGCCCCCGTGCCCGGCGCACTGGCGTCCGGCGCTCCTGCGGTCGCGGCCGACGTCGCAATGCCCTTCACCGCGATGCCCTCCGGCGCTCCGTGCGCGGCGACGCTCCCGTCCGCATCGAGGATTGTCACTGTGTCGACCCACCCGTCGAACGGGCGGAGGTCGTGCTCGATGAGCAGGATGACACGACCCGGAGCCCGCAAATCACGGATGGCGGCGAACAGCGACCGGCGACCGTCCTCGTCGACGTGGGCCGCGGGCTCGTCGAAGATCATGACCTCCGGCGCCCTGGCCACCGCACCGGCGATGGCCATCCGCTGGCGTTGCCCACCCGACAAAGCCCACGGATCCTTCTCCGCGAGCTCTGACAGCCCGAGCTCCGATAGGGCCTCGGCTGATCGCTTGGCGACGATGCCGGCTTCCACGAGGGAAAACTCGAGGGCCATGGACACGTCATCGACGACTCGGAGCGTGAGCACCTGCGTCGCCGGGTCTTGCCCGACGAAGGTGACCCGGTCCCCGTCCACGGGGCGTTCGGTGCCGTCGGCATCGACGATGTGCACGAATCCGGCATGGTCGATGGGGATGTGCGAGGGGATCAGTCCAGCGATAAGGTGGGCCAGGCTCGTCTTTCCGCATCCCACGGGTCCCGTGATGGCGTTGATCGTGCCGAAATCGAAGGAGAGATCCACCATGTCGGGCGCCCATCGCCCATCGGCATGCCGCACGCCCGCGCCACTAACCCGTAACCGGGCCGGGGCCGTCCCGCGTGTCGCACCGGCGCACGCGGGTGCTCCGGCGGTCACCGGGTGACCCCGCGGCTGCGAAGCCCCTTTGCGACGGCAAAGCCCAGGACCAAAAACACCAGGCTCGATGCCAAGGCTACGGCGAAGCTGATCAGGGCCATGGGCGTGGTCAGCGAGTCGACGCCGACTGCGCGCGGGGCCATCGTTCCCATCAGCGCGGAGAACAACATCGCCGACGCCACGAACTGGGGACGCGTCCACCGCCGGTACAGGGTGACCATGAACGGAAGCTCGATGAGCAATCCTTCCACAATCAGCGCCCCGATTGCGGCGACGCCGAATGGGGTGATCGCCGCGGACACGACGCCCATGGCAAGGCATGCGATGAGGCTCGCGCCAGGCTTGCGGACGACGATAAGGGGAACAACGCACTGCAGGAACCACAACCCGAGCGTCGCCGCGACGAGATAAACGTGGGCGATGCCGGCGAACACCTGCAGGTAAGTCAGGGGCACGATGATGAGAGACCCCGCGACGCCAATCGCGGCGGCGACGAGCATGTCGCGGGTGGATGGTCGGCTACCCGCTGCGACCGGTGCGACGTGCACCAACCGCCCGTCATCCGTCTGCGACGCCACCGCGTCCCCGGCTCCCCCTCCGGAGAGGGGTTCTCCGGTCGATCCACGTTTTCCGTTCATCGTCGCCGCCTCGCTTCCGTTGCCGATTCCCGATCGGGAACACCACCTGAACTAGTATTAGGTTAGGCAATCCTTATCGCATTACGCCAGGCCCAATTTACTGACCTTACCCCCCTCACCCCCGTTACCGTGATGGTGCCCCCTCACGGGGCGCGGTCACCGAGCCCGGTATGGCTTATCTGCGTGAACATTTCCATAATCCGGGGGTGTTGCCACCGGACACCGGGGACAACCGCTGACAGCTAATAGGGACACGGACCAAACAGAGGTTTCGTCGTAACGTGGGTACCTGCAACGGATGTCCAAGACACCGGCGACCAGCCGCAACAGAAGGACACCACCATGGAACCGTCCACAACACCCGAAATCATCATCGGCCTCGACGTCGGCAAAACCGGCCACCATGCCTGCGCGCTGACCAACACCGGCGAGAGAATTTACGACAAACCACTGCCCCAAGGCGAAGCCGCACGGCGCGAAATCTTCGCGTCCATGCAAGCCCACGGCAGCGTTCTCATGGTCATCGATCAACCCAACACGATCGGCGCCCTGCCCATCGCCGTGGCCCGCGACTGCGGTTGCACGGTCGGAGACCTCCCCGACCTAGCCATGCGAAAAGCAGCCGATCTCTACCCTGGACGATCAAAAACCGCCGCCGGAATGCATTCATCATCGCCGACACCGCCCGCACCATGCCGCACACACTGCGGGCAGTCCACCGCGACGACGAGACACTAGCAGCGCTGAAGATGCTCGCCGGATTCCACGACGACATCGCCAAAGACGCCACCCGAACGAAAACCGCCTTCGCAGCGTGCTCACACAGGAGGATGGGGATGCGGACGAAATCTTGGAGGATTTCCCTGAACCGGGCTAGGGGACATTTGGGCATGCAGACAAAATTGCCCTAGCGACGTTTCCGTTGCTAGGGCATTAGAAGTTGGTAGCGGGGGCTGGATTCGAACCAACGACCTCTGGGTTCTCACCCTCATGTTCGAGCCACCTGCAGTTATTGCCCTTTTACCTGCTGTTTAGAGAGGTATCAGTATACTGGCGCCTACTGGTCTTTACCGCAGATTACCGACTCTTAAGTCCCGTTTTGAGTCCCACTTTCTTCACCGAGATTCAAGGCGCCCCGCATAGCGTCTACATCAGTCCAATCCGTGTAGTTGCGCGCGTTCACGTCGACGTCATGCCCGAAATAGGCTGCACGCACCTGGGCGGGTACCCCTCGCGCGATGGCCCGGTTATTGAGCACCGTGCGCCAGTCATGGGATCTCATTAAAGCGATGTGGTTGTCCTGGAGCTGCGCGCCAACATCTTTAAACAGAGCCGCTGACGCTTTCACGGCGTTGTCGGTGCGCCAGTGCGCCTTCTTGTCTCCTGGCGAAGGGATCAGTGGATCGGTCGTTTCTAGTCCGTCGAGCCGGTTTAACCAGAACTTTTCGACACGCTTGTCCAGGAACGGGATAGAACGGCCTCTGTGTGTTTTGGATTGCTCAGATGTAATGCTGATCGCGATCTGCCCATTAGCGACTTTTACAGAATGCCTCGTCGCTGCCAGCGCCTCGGAGATGCGAAGTCCCGTCCCCGCTTGTAGTAGTGCCAGCGCGACCACGTTGTCATGTTTTGCGATGGAGCTTGCTCGTCTGTCCGTGCCCGGTGGTAACGGTCTGGCGGTATCGCGTGCAATGAGATGGTCTACAACGGCGTCGTATTGGGCGTTCGTCAGGGCGTGACCACCTTGTGGTTTATTGCTCTTCTTGACCTCGCCGAGGTCGATGCTGATTCCGCGTAACGGGTTGTGGTCGATAACACCCTCGCGGATGAGCTGATCCAGAATGTACTTGCTCACGACGGTACGGGCTTGCCGTGCAGATTCCGACCCGTTTGCGGTGGCGATGGCCTGCAATGCGCGTTCGAGAGTTCGGAATTTCACAGCCTCGCCAATGGCGTGTTTTCCAAGCTGTGCTTCGGCCTGCTTTAATGCGAGCTCATACCGGGCGCGCGTGTTCGGGCGCAGACGTGCCGCCCAGATGGCCGGCTTAGAGACGTCGGTAATGAACGCCGAGAAGTTCTTGCTCTTATCCCAATTGGTCGACGTCGAGTTGAGCTTGCTGTCCCGCTTCTCGACGGCAATTCGCCGGAATTCCCCCTTTGTCCTTGCCCGGATTGTCGGGCGGTAAGTCGTTCCGTCCCATAGCCGGACCGTGATTTTCGCTTCGTATGGACCTCGCGGCGGTAAAGCATCAACGACGCGGTCGATGGAATCTTCCCCAAGGCTTAGTTTCGTTCTGGCGGCACGTATTTGCTTGGACATACACACCACTATAGACCCACTTTTGCAATAGGTTCGAATTTGTTATCATTGCTGGTATGGATCCTTCAGAACGTCTTCCAATTTGGTCTACCGATGACGTCGCGCGCAGACGCCAGGAAGTGTTGTGCACGTTGGTTGACGATAATCACCCGCTTTATGTTGACGCTCGCGAATTGTTCACTCCCCCACTTTCCCGCGAGGAGGTCACACAGCTCTTGCTTACCGCCCATGAAACCTACTGTGAAATCCGCGCGGTAGCTCGTGAACTAAAGTATCTGGACCCCATTGTGAAAAATGATACGAAAGGTCGTCAGAAGCGACACCCGCGTCTGCACGATGCCCGCAAACACCTCCTGGCACGACTCGAGTTTCTGGAGAACGAAGCTGATCGAACGTTGCCGTTCACTTTTAATCGACCGAGCACCGGGAGGCGCTTCGCTGCAGGTGAAGGACTCTCGATGGATCTTATCGACCCTGTACCGGACGGTGTCGTGGATACGATGTTTCCGCCGATCTTTGATTCGTCTTCACAAGTAAGCTAAAGTGTAGCTAGCCGTACTTGAGACGGTTGGCCACCGAGGCACTGGGCAGAATAAGAGCCCAAGGTTTGCAACTCGGATATGCAGGCCCCCAAAGCGGATAACCGCTAGGCCGGGGCCCTTTCAGCATGTCTGGAGCAAACCTTGAAAGGTGTTTCTAATTTAAAACTGGTCGATCATGCCGAGCCTATTGCGGTTAAAAGTTCGGTAGCGGCATCCCTGATCGGGATTGCCCCTCAAACTCTCAACAACTGGCGTGTTCAGGGCAAAGGGCCCAAATACGCCAGCGTGGGTGCCAACCTCGTCGTCTACAGAATCGCTGATATTGAGGCGTGGCTAGATGAGCATGTTGTCGGTGGTGAGAAGCCATGACGACAGCGAACGAGGCGTGGAGCATAGAGATCTCCCCCAAGGACGCGCCCGACACGGTGCGTCACGAGCATGAACTCATCGAGCTTGGCGTGAATGGCACCGAGTGGCAGTCACGCCTCGTCGACACTTCCGTCGACGTTCCTGGGCGTTCTGCCCCGTCGTACTTCACCGTTTTGGTACGTCGTGAACCTCGATCTGTGGCTAAGGTCTCCGAGACCTTAGCCACGATTTCGGGCAGTTCTGCGGACGTTCCTGCTGGTCAGGACTCTAATGTCATTTCAGGCCAAAACCCTTAGGGGAGAGGCAGAATGGCCGGACCGGAGCGTCCGGCCATCGTGACTCTCGTGACTCCGCAGCAGCAGCGGTGGAAGCCGCTGCGGTTGCAGGGGTTGATGCCGGTGTCGATGTTAAGAGTTTCGGCCAGCTACCAACTGTGAGGTCGATGGGTAGTGGCGGTCGCCGGGCTCAAGTGATCGGGTTTGATACTGAGTTCACCTACCGCGAAGATGACCCCGCTAAGCGCGTCATCGATAGCTATCAGTTCGCCTGTACTGATGCTCTCGATGATGGTGTTCTCGTACAGGTGGTCGTGTTGCCTCTGGCGGGTGATCGCATCTACCTTGAGGATGCTCTCTACATCGTCAGTCTTGCAGCCGGTCTGCATGTCCTGTCACCCTCTCGGGAGCCTATCGATCCTCGTGGCGTGCTCGTCCGCGATGTAAGGAAACTCAACCCTCGGGGGAAATTTGACTACTCCGCCACGCGAGATGCGGCGTTCAAGGCTCGCATTGCCGTCGTCCTGGCGTGTCATTTCGGCAACGCCGATCTGACCGCTTTTCGGCGCCCTCCCGAGCAGCGCAATGGTGGGGAAAAACATTATGACATCCTCCGCCGCGTGACCTCTGCTTCGGGGGGCTTAGTTTCGCTGCAACCTGCCCGCTTCATGCGCAAGTCTGGCAAAGGCTCCAACAGCTATCGCTGGTTGCCGTTCTCTGTGACCGTTCGTGACACGATGTGTCAGGCTGCACCCGGTCATAAGAGTCTCGCTGCTCTTGGCGATGTTTGCGGTGTTCCTAAGCTTGATGTTGGTTCCTCAATCGAGAATATGACCTCAATGCGTCGTGACGATCTGACGTCGTTCCTCGAATATGGTGTGAATGACGCGGTCATCGTTGTTGAGTATCTGGCGATGCTGTGGGGTCTCAACATCGTTCCGCCTGTCACCCTTTCGGGTGCGGGTGCCAGTGCTGTCCGCGACGGAATCATGCGCTACATGGGCGACAAGGTGATGAAGGACTTCCTCATCAACTTTCGCGGTCTCGTGCGGTTGACGGACCCTGAACCATTTTTAGACCATGACCATCTTTCGTACTACACCACACGAGAGTTGGTACCCGTGGACGGCGATGCGAATCAATCCCACACTGCGTGGAAAATGGCGTTTCACGGAGGCTGGAACAGTTGTCTGTCTCCTGGTCATCACCCTTACCCGACTTTCGATCACGATATCCAATCTGCGTATCCATCTGCGATGGCATCGGTGATTGATGTGAATTATGTGGGCGGTTGTATCGAGGAGGTTGTGAAGGACCGGGTACTTACGCTGGACGACTTTCCGTTAGGTCCCATCACCCCGTTAGTTGCCTACGTGAGTTGGAAGTTCCCGGATGATGTTGTTGCGCCTTGCTTGCCGGTGGTCGTCGGTGACTGCGTGTTGTATCCACGAACGTCTGACGGTGCTGGAGCCGCGCAAGGTGACGATGTTGGGGGGTACGACGGGTTTCATGGTGCTTGGTGCGCTGGGCCTGAGTTGTACCTTGCGTTGAAGCTGGGGGCGACGGTGCGCGTTCAGATTGGCTACCGCATGAGGTTGCGTATGCAGTCTGATAGTACTCCGTCCCGATCACTGCGCTTCGCCCTCCGACAGATGGTTGAAGACCGTGCGACTGCGAAGAAGATCTTCGGCAAGGGGTCGCTGGAAGAGCAGACTGTCAAAGTTGCGACAAACTCGGTCTACGGGAAGCTGGCCCAGGACGTCTCCGAGCGTAACGGGTGGGGTGCATGGGCTGAGGAGATGGAGTCTATTGGTGGGTCGTCCGTAACCTCTCC
Organism: Corynebacterium sp. HMSC077D03; assembly: GCF_001808545.1. Classification (NCBI taxonomy): domain Bacteria; kingdom Bacillati; phylum Actinomycetota; class Actinomycetes; order Mycobacteriales; family Corynebacteriaceae; genus Corynebacterium; species Corynebacterium sp. HMSC077D03. Next base: position 7,635 of record NZ_KV793662.1, on the reverse strand, counting down.
CTATCACGCGTCGATGACAACGTCGCTTGTTCGCGCTCTCCTTCTGGCGATGGCCAATACGATTCCGATTCTGTCTGTCACGACTGACGGCTTCATCACGCCTGTTGAAGAGATTGAGCACTTTGATTGCTTTGGCATCGCGAATGTGTTCCGTGCCGCCCGTCGTGCGTTGGTAGGTGATCCGACGGTCTGGGAGATCAAGCACTACCAGGACGATCTAGTGAATTTCTCGACGCGTGGCAATGTGTCCTTGCTGGAACACGGTGTGCTCGCTAAGGCTGGGTTGAAAGTTCCTGAGGAGGTTGAACGTGGGACCGTCGCGGAGCGTCGCTGGTTTCGCGATACCGCTCTTTCACGCCTGGGAAAGATACCTAACCCCTACACGTCTTTCCCAACATTTCGGGAGTTGTCGCGGTCCGTAAACCGGTTGGACTTCCACCCGGTGGATCGCACGCCTGAGGTCTCAACGGTGGACTTTGACCTAAAACGGCAGCCTCTACGTGGCACGCTCCGGGTTGATGTGATTGACGGCAACGAAATGGCGGGGTTCGACACTTGCGCGTGGGACTCAGTCGACGACTATAAGCATGCACGTGGGATCGCTGGTCACATGCAGTTAGTTCGGTATGGGACCACAGGTGTTGACCGTCCTACTGGGTGTCTGCGCACGGGTCATGATTGGGAGACCTGGTTTAAGCGTTTTGAGTCTGCTCGGGGTCGTCGTATCCGTACGGCTGACAGTGCCCTACTCACCGAACTCGTTGCCGCGCATAAGGCTGGTCTTGTCGTCGTTGACCGTTTGACTGTTCGCGTTTCCGTGGCTCAGAAGGTGGGTTGGTTGTCCTCTTTGGGGATGGGTGAATTCACCCGGGCGCAGTGGGATCACATGAGCAAGAAGGTTCGGCGTTCGACGGTGCTACGCGATGCCGATATGGATGCTGTTCGTGCCTTTGCCGATGAGCTGAATCGCGGTGATGGCTATGTCTAGCACCCCTCCCCCTGGTCGGTTTGGTATGAAGCTTTCTCGCGGCCCTCCTATAGGCACTTTTATCGTCACAGAGACGCTAACCATGCAAGCAACAGCACCCCAGCTAAGTCTTGAACCATCGGGTGCTTAGACCGAGTTCCCGATGGCACCAATACACCGCAACCCAAGATAAGGAGGAACATATGGAGCCACAATCGCCCCGAGCACCACGGATGCCGAGCGCCCCACGAGCGCCGCGCAGTGGAGCTAAAACAGGCGCGGAAATGGAGGAGAGCAGGTACGCAGCGGAGGAGTCTGCGAAGGGGCTTATCGCCGGTTTGGTTGGTCTAGACCGCGCCGATATTATCCGTCGTTCCAACCGAGTCCAGGAGATTCTGGACGATTTTGCCCAGCACGCCCCAAAAGAAGAAGTGTCTTTGGAGCAGCTTAAAGCGGAGGGAGGAAAGGTTGACGCTGAGCTTGATCAGCTAGAGCAAACCCTCGATGAGCGCGCTCAGTCGCGGCGGAAAAAGCAGAATCAAGGTGGCTACCCACCGCAGCCGCCGCGGGAAAAGAAGCCTCGTGTCCCTCGGGTCAAAAACCCGCGATTCACCCCACTTTTCCAGAATGAACCAGAAGAAAAAGACACCAGTAAAGGATGGGAACCAGAACTATGATTACGAAGTCTCAGACCGCTTCGTCGGTAAAAAAGATTGAAGCTCTCCGCCAGGAGCGGGAGCAAAAAGAAGCCGAAGAAGCCAAGAAGGTTGAGGAGTTTAAGCGTCAATTAGGCGAAGTTCTCTACGCCTGCGCTTATGAGCCTTCAAGCAAGTGGTCCAAATTTCGCGGCGGTTCCGTAAAGGAACTGTTCGCAGAAATCGGTATACGGGAGGCCCCCTCCCGTGAAGCGTCCGAGGGACACGAGGGCGCACCTCGCGGCGGAACGCAGGAGCCGATAAAGGCTCCGCAGTCGATTCAGAGGACTCCACAGAGTCAAATGAATCCCGCCGCAGGCCCGAAGCACGCGGGCCAGAATGGCCCGCAAGCGTAGGGCCAGAGGGTCGAGGGAGAGAATCTCCCTCGCCAGCGCCACGAGGCACCGGAGGTGCCCGAGTGGCTTGCTGGCCGCCTGTTTGTGAGGGCCGTCTTTGACGGTGGCGAGTACGCCTGAATCTGCCCCGCAGATTCAGGGGGCCGACACCGGAGAAGCGTGACCCTTACAAACAGACTGTGGCCCTGGCTGCATCAGCAGTCGGGGCCACCCTGCCACAGTAAGCACGATAAGTAGGAGGTGGATATGCGAGACAAGTTCTCGACATATTCGCGTACAACCGTGCGCCTCGATAAGGATTTAGACCGATTTGTCGAGGAGGTCGCACGGGTTGTAGGGGTGCAAAAGGCCGTCGTGTTCCGGGAAGCTCTCTATGTCCTCGCGGAGGAGGAGAGCGTGCTGACGCAAAAGCGTTTGGCCCCGGACACGCTGCGCCGCCTGGACGAGATGAACGACCAACTGCGGCGGATTGGCGTCAATCTAAACCAGTTGGCTCGCCGCGCGAATATCGACGGCGTGGCCCCCGTGTCTGAGGCTGTAGAAAGCATTGGCTCCGAGGTTTCTTCTCTTCGCAAAGAGGTGAAGGACTTTGTCCACAATCAAGATTAACTACAGCCAGAATATCCGCGCGGCAACGGTCTACGCCGTCTATGGAACGGCAGACAATGCCCGCAAGGGTGAGGTGCGAGCCGATGCTTTATGCACGGTTCAACCTAACGCTGAATCGTTTTCTCCGGAGGCTACGGCTGGCCGTTGGTCGGGTGTGGACTTCATGGAAGCCAGTGTGGAAGAAATGGAGCGATATGCTCCGGCTCAGCGCACTGACGAAGCAATTATTTATATCCAATCGTGGGCTAAAGACGAGCTGGATAAGGACGACCCGGCTGATGTAGCTCGGGCTAATGCAGCAGGCTCAGAGCTGGCGATGCGGCTGACGCAGGGCACGGGAGTTCCGTTTACAGTTGCCACACACACCGACAGCAAAAGCGGCTGCGTCCACAACCATATTGTCTTTGCCAACCACGATACGCAGACAAAGAAGGCTGCGCCGAGGGACATGCGTAACTGGTACAAGTTGCGCAATATCAACGACGAGTTGATGCGCGATTTGGGGATGCGTGTCTTAGAACGTGAGCCGGAAATATCGCTGCTTCCTGCCGAGCGCAGGGCACGCAAGGAGGGCAAGTCCACAGACTCGACGGGCCTGGGCGTGGATGAGCTGACCGCAGCCACGTGGGCTGATTTTGCCCGCAAGCGCATGGATGAGCTGTGCGCGGATGAACAGGTGGCAGATGCTGACGACCCACTGGCGAAGGCAGTAGAGATTGCTGGCGAATACAACCTGTCTCTAAAAGTGCAGCCCAACTCAAAAACCGAGGGTGAGTCGCTAACCGTGGCCCTGGTCGACGACGACGGCGAGGATGCCTACTTCACGAACACCACGAAGGCCGGACGTACTCGAAAGCGTAAAGCAGCTAGAGCTGGCTCAAAATTGGGCCGCAGCTACTCGCTAGAGGGTGTGACCGAACGCGTTAACGAGGCTCAATCAGCCTTTCTTGCGCGGCAGCTTGCAGCACTTCAAGCCAATTCAACCGATGACGACCTGGAGGCGAAATACGGCTCCAGCCTTCTCGATGACGAGGAGGAAGAAAACTATAACAACCAGGAGGTATTCAATCATGGTGTCAGTGACCGAGATGACGAAGCTAGCCCAAGCAGCGGCGAAAGGCAAGATGGACAGCGTCTTGAAGGTTCTCAGCCCACGCCTGGACAAGGCGGAGAAGGCTATCAAGACGCTGCAGGAGAAACTGAAGAGTCTGCCGGAGAATACAGGGGACATTCTCAGTTCTCTGCCCAGCGACTTCTCGACGAGGTTGACGCAAGCGGAAAGCGAATTAAGGAACGTAAAAAGCAATCTCGCCGCAAACAAGAACTACGTGAGCAGCAGTCACTTCCAAGTAACGATGATGGAAGTGCAGCAGATGATCACCGGGCTGATAAGGAACATCGAGGATCTGCCCAACGGCCTGGAGGGGGTAAAAGGGTACCTAATCGAGATAAGCGAGCAGATGTCGCGTCTGACAAGGATGCAACAGCTGGTACTCAAAGCAGCCGAAAGCCCCATCCATCTCGACAAGGATTCCAGCCAAGCAGTAGCCCAGAGCCTGAACGCTCAGATGACTTCGAGCCTGACTTCTAGCCTGGAACCGCTGGTAGAAGTAGCTGTATCTGAGGCAATGTCGAAAGAGTCCGAAAGCCTGCACAAGGCAGCAGAAGCATCTAAGAAGGCTCGCAGCGCCCTGCTCCAGGAGAAGGAGTCCAACGAAAAGCTGCTGGAGAAGATACGTGCAGAGCGCAAAAAGTACAACGCCGACATGGAAAAGTCGAACAGGAACTTTATCAAGGCCTGCCAGTCTGCCTCGTGGATTGCAGCCAGTGTTCTCTTCGTTGCTATCGCACTCGTTGCTGTCGGAGCCTTGGGTAAGGGGCTACTGAGTATGCTCGGCATACCCGACGGCGTGTCTGCCTTGTGGGGTCACGTCCAGGAGGCTAACGGCATCGGCCCAACACTGGGCTGGTTGGTGTTAACACTTATCGTCATAGGGGTTCTTATAGCGCTTATGACCTGGATGCTGTCCCAGGCTGCGCCGGGTATTGCTCACTTGGTCGAGGAATACCGTCGCAATCACCCGAGGAAAGAAACGAACCACTAACTAGAACACGTGCACCGTAAAAAGTAAAAAGCCCCACAACACAGCGTAGCGGTTAACCGCTACGCTTCTTTTATGCTCTTCCTATGCCCCAACTGTGCAACAGCACCAATAAACTGGCGCCCCGGTTATAAGTTGGGGCGCCAAGTCGATGTGCTCGAGTCGGGGGATGTTAGTGGCCGGTGTCAAGCCGGCCAGACAGTCGGTTCAGCCGGTCCTGACTGGGACCGTCGAGCCCGATAATGGACACGGTTTTGCCTCTGTCCTGGAACTTCTGCGTAATCGCGTCAAAGGTCGCGACCGTGGAGGCATCCCAGATCTCCGCCTCAGTGAGATCAATAGTGATATGACGGGCAGAATCGGTGTAATCAAAGCGATAAACCAGGTCATTGCTTGATGCCCAAAACAACTGGCCATGCACCCGGTAGGTACGAGTATCAATCTCGCCATCGCCATCGCCGTCGCCGTCGATCTCGGAGGCCTTTTCAATGGAAACGATATGTGCCACCCGACGGGCGAACATGATCATCGCGGTGACCACACCCAGCACGACACCAATGGCCAGGTTGCTGGTGGCTAGGGTGGCAATAATCGTCACGGCCATAACAATGGTCTCAGAGACCGGCATGAGTTTAAGGGTGCGTGGATGCACCGAGTGCCAGTCGATGGTGCCGACCGAGACCATGATCATGATTGCCACCAACGCAGCCATCGGGATCATGCCAACGATGTCGCCCAGTGCCAGGACCAGGACCAGCAGGAACACACCGGCTAACAGGGTGGATAGGCGGGTACGTGCCCCGGATTCGCGGACGTTGATCATGGTTTGACCGATCATCGCGCAGCCACCCATGCCGCCGAAGAAACCGGAGGCAATATTAGCCACCCCCTGTCCCCAGGATTCACGAGTTTTATCGGAATGAGTGTCGGTGATGTCATCGACGAGCTTGGCGGTCATTAACGATTCCATGAGACCGACCACGGCCATGGCCAGGGCATAAGGCGCGATGATCTGCAGGGTCTCCAACGTCCACGGCACGTTCGGAATAAACAGGGACGGTAAGGTCTCCGGCATCTTGCCCATGTCCGAGACCGTCGGGACAGTCAAACCGGCGGCAATGACCAAACCGGTGAGCACGATAATCGTGACCAGCGGGGCAGGGATCACACTGGTGAGCTTGGGGAAGAAAATCATGATCACCACACCCAAGCCGACGAGTGGGTAGACCATCCAGGGCACATCAATGAGGTGTTCGAGTTGGGCGGTGAAAATCATAATGCCCAGTGCATTGACGAAACCCAGCATCACCGATCGGGGGATAAAACGCTGAAGTTTCGCCACACCGAGGGCGCCGAGCACGATTTGTAGGACACCGCCCAACAAGACGGTGGCGATGAAATAATCCATCCCGTAACCACGCGCCACAGGAGCAATGACTAGGGCAATAGCCCCGGTGGCGCCGGTTATCATTGCCGGGCGGCCACCGGTAAAGGCGATCGCAATGGCCATGACTACCGAGGAAAACAGACCCATGGCTGGGTCAACACCGGCAAGGATGGAAAAGGCAATGGCCTCAGGGATCAGCGCCAGGGATACCGCCAGTCCGGCCAGAATCTCTATACGGATACGGGCGGGGGAAGAAAATGCGTAACGGAAGGATGCGATGATCCCGGTAGGGGCATCAGCGCCGTCTGGACTCAGGAGGGGGCGGGGGCCGCCGTGCTAGTTTCAGTCATAGTTGTCCAATCTTTGAGGGGATAGGTAACTGGGCGAACGCCCGAAAGGAATCCAACCCTCTAGTAACTTTAGGTTTGGTGATGGTGGTCATGGTAGCGGGAGTTTTACTCAACCGCCAACCCAGGCACAGGAACCCGTGGACAACATCACCGTGAAGGAGAACAGGCAATGCAAAACAGTAATTTCAAGATCGGCGAGGTCGTTGACCAGACGGGGTTGTCGATTCCCACCTTGCGTTATTATGACAACGTCGGCCTGATTACCCCATCGGGGCGTAGCCCTGGTGGGTTCAGGCTTTATAGTGAGGCTGATGTACGTCGTGTTTTGCTGGTGCGACGGATGAAACCGCTGGGGTTTACTCTGGATCAGATGCGGGAATTCCTGGAAGCTGCGGAGATTCTTCATAGTTCAGATGGCGGGCAGGACAGTGATCCCGCACAGCAGGCACGGAGTAATGCCAAGGCCACCCTTGCCGACATTCGTGAGGAGACGCGCACCCGCTACGAAAAGCTACGCAAGCAAATTGCCTACGCTGAGGAATTCCTCGATCTGGTCAACACCCTGGCACACTAAAGTGCCCCCATCCTTCGCAGGGAGAAAAAGACCATCCGATTGAATGCGCTCTGTCGAGTCGCGTTCCAGATGAAGTGGACGAACGCCCGCGGCCTCTCCGAAGTGGATGGCGATAGTGCAGAGGACTTCTGAAATCCGTGCAGACGACTCCTCAAAACGACACAGTCATCCAAGGTCACAAAATCGAAAATTGTCACTTAACCCCATCACTTCCAAACCGGCTTAAGTGACAAAAAAGGGTTAAGTAGCAAAAAGTGTGTCTGAGTTACAGCGCTCTTGCTGCTCAGGCTGGGTAAATCGGGCGGATATAAGGTCTTTATGCTTATATCCGCCCGTTTCGTATTCAATCCATCGGAATGGCACCCGCATGTGCTAACCGGGGGTTGGTGTGCTTTCCGGGTGAGTAAAAACAGGCCACGATGCCCGGTATGTGCTGGGCAAATGAAGAAAAACGGAACCACATCCAAAGGCACAACCAGGTGGCGGTGCAAAGACCCGAACTGCGGCAGCTCCACGACACGAACTCGCACCGATCTCACGCAGGCCTGCGACTTCAAAGCCTTCATCTCCTATGTCACCTCCACAGCGACGTTGT
>NZ_KV793661.1:0-30835 GCF_001808545.1 Corynebacterium sp. HMSC077D03 | reverse complement strand
CTCAAACGGAACAAAACCTGGGGCACTTCAGACCTCCGGTAATTCTTCTGCCCACTCCAGCGCGCCTTCTTGGCCAATGACATGGCTTGCGCAGCGGTTGAGGATGCGGCGGGTGGCATTGAGGCTGGATTTGGATAAATCCGCTGTACGGGCTTGTAAGTAGGTGCGGATCTTTCCGCCATCGCGCAGCAGGTAGATACAGCCGTCCACGGAGATGTCGTCGTACCAGCGGTCGCGCATGTAGCAAAAGTACGTGGCGAGCACGCGCTTGCGGTTGCGCTCAACGGTAGGAGTTGTAGGTGGCAGTAATCCGCGTGTCGTCAGTGTGTCGATCACAGCGTAGACCTCATTGTATTTAGACTTAGGTGGTTCGTCTTTTTCTTCTTGTTCAAAGGAAGTGGTCTCGTGGCTTCCGACCTTCCCGCCGAGGCTCCGGTCAGGCGTTACGCCAACTGGCCTAATGCCCATATCGAGGCCCACGATCCGGTCATGCGGAAATTGCAGGACTTTGCCCGCAACGTCCAGAAACTCACCCTGGACGGGAGCTACCCCAGTGCCAAAGACTTGGCCGAGGCCTGCGGTATCCCCACCTCCACCATCACCCGAATCATCCGCGGCGAGATGATCCCGACGGGACGTGTCATTGCCAATATCGAGGTCACCACAGGCAAGCCCTTGTGGCCGCGCCATCGCAGCAACCGATACGGCAGTCAGTGACCCGAGGGTTGGAAACTGCATGTTTCCGACACTGGTAAGGCGGGTGTGAGTTACATGGGTGTCGTTCATGGCTCACGAGGTGAGCACACCTACACCACGAAATAGGTGGCGGTGCCTTCTTACCTCAGACCATGAGTAAACCCGCAGGTCACAGGGTGGTTCGTCCCTGGTGCGGTCTGAGCGCCATGAGGCGAGTTTTGCGTATCCGCAATCCAACTTTGCGTATCCGCAATCGCTAGGGATAGCTCAGGAAGTCTCCGTGAGCCGAGCTACAGCACGTACAGGCCTCCACCTGGGGTGCCATGAGTCGATCCTCCGGCCAAAAGAATCCGGTAGGCATGGCGGCGGTTAGCTCCGGCCTCGACCACGTAGTCCTCAAACTGGTGCAAGGACTTCAGTCCTGCCGCAGCACACAGCACATCAGCGGGAACTCCGGCTGCAATGCGGTCGATAATCCACGTATTGCGCAGCCTGCGGGTATCCGGCACCATATCCGGCGATGTACTAGGTGTTACCCGGCGGAGATACGCCGAGAGCTGGCTGACGTTCTCGTTGTCGCGGCCTGGCCTGAACAGGTAGTCCTCCGGGCCGGTAGCCATAATGACCGGCTGAAGTACCTCGATATGAGACTTGAGCAGTGGCACCTCGCGCGGGCCAGCCCCGCGGTAGCCGTGCGAAAACAGCAGCACCCCGTCGCCGTCAACACGCACGTCTTTGCCGCGCAGCGTGCAGATTTCTCCTGCGCGCAAGCCCGCACCAAGCGTGAGTGCTAGCACCGTAGTGAAGTTGCGGCGGCGGGCAGCTGTGGGTTGCGACTCGGCCCAATCCCACATCCTGTCACAGGCATAAGAGTCGTAGGGTTCGAGGGTTGGCTCGTAGCTAATCGGGTGCTGGTAGTCAGGGTTCCAGTCGTCGTTGATCACCTCCGCCACACGACACAGCAGCGAGCGCTGGGTTCCTGCGGTGGACGGGCTGAGCTTTGCACCATCTCCGGCAAGGAAGTAGTTTCCGATGATGTCGGGGTGGAAGACGGTCTCGACAGTCACCACGCCGTAGCTCACCCAGACCCAGGCGGCGAGCTTGGACACGCAGTTGAGCGTGTTGCGCAGTGCGTCGCGGCTGGTGTTATCCGGGGTGATGTTAAGTGCGCGCACGCACTCGCGGGTGAAGTCGGCAACGTGGCTCCACGGCTCAGAGCGCACGGCGTGTGGTGTGTAGTTGGCGATGATCGCCTCATAGTCGGCGGTGGTGTAGTTACTGGACATGGGCCTTTCCTTCGTCGGCACGATCGCAGTGGAATGGGGCGGTGTAGTGGATGCTACGTAGCTAGGCCACGCAGTGCACTCCGCTACACATAGTCTTGTTTGCCGATCTGCAATCTGGCAAGCAGGTGGCCTCACACCGCCAACTTCGCAGGAATTTCTTATATGGCCTGCATGTTTGCGGTTCCGCAAACATCTACCAGACGAACCACCACATCATGTTGTGGAGATCAAAAAAGGGACATGCCATATTTAGCACCCCCGCGCGAGCCTCGGACACGGCCTTAATCCTACCCACCAAGTCCTTCAAGGCCCCGCTTTGTGACCCACAGCTATGTCCACCACAACATGTAGATCCGCTGCCCCCGGTTGTGGCTAACCGATACGTGCGCGACCTGCGCGGAGCCTCAACCACACCCCGCACCGACTAGCGTGACCACCGTCGAGCGAGATTGCGTATCCGCAATTTTGTCTTAACTCACGCGGCTTGTTGCCATACCTCACACATCGGCAACCCACCGCGCGGACAGTTTGCGTATCCGCAAATTTCTACCTGTTACCGTGCCCGACACTTGACATTTCCACTGCTCACACCCTCAAAGGAAAGGGACGAACCATGTCCACACTCGACATGAGCACACCACTGTACTGCCAGTACTTCACCGCCGAGCTTGAGGTAGACGACCTCGCCCAAGTCACCGAAACCCTGAAACAGGGAAAACAGGTGGCCGACACCATCTTGTCCATGTCCACCGCCGCGCTCTACAACCACGTCATTAGCTTCACAGGCCCGCAGGGGCTTATCACCGAGCGCGAAATCAACGTCCTCACCGCGTTTAACTCCATGTCGGTGGCCACTGCCCCGGTGCGCGTCACGTTTGTCACCCTGGCCGACACTTACGGAAACCGTGCGGGACTCACCCGCATCCAAGGCGGTGAGTCCGCCCGCGGCCTAATCCCGCTTACCCGGTCTGTAAACGAGGCCACGGTTGCAGACATGTCTGCCACCACACCAGGACTCACCATCAATCTGCCCAATAGTGTCCACGACGACCTGATCATTCGCTGCACGACTTTTGACCCGGACGGGTGCGTTCCCGAAGCAAAGGACGAGTTTCCCGGCGTGGACTACTGCCCTAGCCTGTACCACCTTTTGCGGGACGAACCATCTCCAGGCATCGACATCACCCACGACATTATCCGCGCACTACTTCCCTACCGCGGGATCCACATGGAGGTAGAGCCGAGGATTCTCGATGGCGATGTAGACATCGAGCGGCTGTAGCTGCTGGCTACGCTGTAAGCCATGAAGGAACCCAGCTGTGGTGTGTGCTGCGGCTGGGTTTCTTCTTGGGGAGGGTGAAGAGGGGACGTGATGGGACACCGGCCACGTCTTAAGTCGGGCAGCGTCTCCGCCAGACCCGGCAGAACTTGCACACCGCCGACTGTAAGCATATACTTACACCTGACATCGTTCGATTACGATACGGAGGGATGATGGACGCAGCACGGCTCGCTCAGATGCTCAGTGCTCTCGGAAGTGAGCCTCGGTTGCGAATTATCGCCTCCCTAGAGACGGATTCGACCCATGTCAGTGAGCTGGCCCGCCGACTCGGGATGTCTCGGCCACTGCTCTACCAGCACCTCAACCGCTTGGAAGCTGCTGGACTCATCGAGAGTGGCCTGGAACAGCTCGGAGAGAGCCGAGTGAGGAAGCACTACTGGGTCGCTCCGTTTCAGCTTGAAGTAACTCCAGACCACATTAGGCACCTGATTAATCAAGAACAGAAAAGGGAATCTTCGTGACACTTACCGCTACCGTATTTCTTGTCATCCTCGCCGCCGCACTACCACTCGCGATCTTCGTTGCTCTTACCGTCTGGGTGGTACGCACCGTCACCAGCGCACGACGCGAAACGGCGACGGCGATCGATGGTTCCAACCAACTCATCGTGGAGCATCTACGCAACATCACCGAGCGGTTGGATCGGATTGAGGCCCAACTCAGCGAGATCCCCGAGTAATCAGGCTCTTCCTTAAACAAGGGGCGCGGTGGTTTTGGCTCCGCGCTATGGGCTGTCACAGCGTATGCGCTAAGCACGTCGCGTAGACCTCCAGCAACATAAACTTGCTTGTGACTTTGGCGGCGGGGTGTGTCTCCGGTCGTGGCGTTATCCTGTCCCTCTCGCGGATAGGGGCTAGGACTGGGGACGAACCACGTGGTGTGCCCCCACCTCCGACACCGCCCCGGCCCACCTGCCGACGGAACCGGCCACGGAAACCGACGGAAACCACCGCTGTGGTTCGGGTCGTTGCAGGTGAGGGGGTAGTTTCGCAAAAGACTCCGGAAAAGAACCCGGCTTTAAGCAGTAATCACCTACCGCTTAAAGCCGGATTCTTCTTTTCGACCACTAAAGTCCTTGAATCTGGCCCTTAATTCCCAAGTGCTCCGCGATGCCCACAAGCTCGATGTCGAAAATGCGTGAGGCCAGGTCAAAGAGGAATTCACGGGGTTGGTCGCGTAGCGCGCCAAAGGTTGTCAGGTGCGCGAAACCGTGGATGGTGGACCACATCGACATGACCATCGTGTACAGCGCCCATGGAGTACGAGGGCCACCGGCCTCGTCGAGGGCATCGCGCGCAATCGTCATGAAATAGCCGAAGGTCTCGCCCATCTCGAAACGCGAATTGATTAGGTCCTTGCGTTCAAAAGACGCTGGCACGATGGAACCTGAGGTAATCATCGTCAGGCCTAAGAAGCCGACTGGGTCATGGTGCGCAAAGCCTAAATATCCGAAAGCACACGCCTTCATCGTGCTAAAACCGAGACTCTTCCCGCCTGCGTAACGCATCTGTTCGCGGAGATGCTCGTGTGCGATGGCATCGATATGCTTTTCCAATAAGGAAAGGAGCTTTTGATCTCCTTCTATCAAATGCGTCGCCCGGTCGAAATCGATACCAGCACGTTCGGCGGCAGTGCCGAGATGCATATTGCTAAGGCCGGAGTCGACGATGTCCTCCACCGCGCCGCGCAGTAGAGCCCTAACTACTTCCCCGTCGTTGCCTCGTGGCAAATCTTTGGCGCGAATTCTTTTATCAGCTGGGAGGCTACCTCCCATCGCAACTGGATCCTGCGGCGGGATAGCACCGTGCGCGAAACCTACTGCCAACCCGGCGCTTAGGTAGTCCAAACAGGCATTGAAAGTCTGCTTCTTCGCGGTTGGCGAAAGATGTCGAAGCACGCCCGTGGTACACAGATGGGAGATACCGTGGACACCAACCAAAAGGCTCACGGCTTGGATACGGACCAAGTCTGCATCGCGCGGTCCGCCAGCTTCCTCTATGCAATCGCGTGCGATGTTGAGCAGAACATCCAGCGTGGGGCGCTTGCCGGAGCGCTGGAGATAATCATCGAAGCTCAGCTCATAAGAGTGCAGGCTCGGAGCTGCTTGCGTAAACGTGAAGGCGTCGAAATAGACCGGATGCTTCTGCGCGAACTCGAAAAAGCCAGTAGCCATGGCTCGCATACGATCGAGCGCCGTGGCATCAGGGCTTAAGTACTTTTCTTGCTCATCTAGATAGTGGATGACCAGTTTGTCGAGGTAAGCTTTAGCCTCATCAGCCAATTGCTCATCAGATGCAAAAAGCTTCTTCGCCTCTTTGACCTCAACATCGGTCTGTTCCGCGACGGTACACACTGCAACGGCATCGCGTCCGGCGCGCGCAATGACGCGAACTGCCAGATCTAGCATGCACTGTCGTGGCGAGCCCGAGGCCAAGCAAGCATCTACAGATGTCTTCACGCAATCCACCCTACTGTGGTCTAGGTATCCGTTCCGGGAAAATTGATGCGCTCAGCATCAATTAAGCAAACACATATGACCACATATGACATAGCCAACATGTCCGAGCTTTGCCCTCCGATGGAGGTACCGCCCCAAAACCACAAAGCTCCCAGCAAACTAAGTTGCCGGGAGCTATGGATTAATTCGCCGAGATTGGGACACTGGCTAGGCCCCAATCAAGCAATAAGCTTTAGGCGCCAGCGTTGCCGATCTGGTCATCGAGCTTGTCGCGACCCTGCTGAATCTTGTCAGCCTTGTCCTCGCCGAACTTCTGCTCTGCCACCTCAGCAGCCTTGTCGAGGCCCTTATCGGAAATCTGCTCGCCCTTGTCAGAGTTCAGTGCGTCCTTTGCCTTGTCGAAGATACCCATTTAGCATCCCAACCTTTCTAAAATACTTTCGATATATCTTTCACCGCACCCCCAATGAAGGCTAAACCCCTTCATCGCGAATGCCTTTCCAACGCTACATGCGTTTGCCAATTCATGCCATAAAGAACTATTTATAGACGGGAATAGGCTCGCCATTTTCGGACAATCGCAGTCCATTCGCCTTTCCTTAAAATTTTCAGATTTCTCAGGTTTTACCTGCGATAACACCCCCGAGTCCACCCCCGATTTTAAGTATTTGTTCCAGCAATATAAGAGTCAACAAATTAAGTAAAATTAGGGAATGCTAGCGTAGCAGAACATCACTCAAATGATCCTGACGGTCGTTTTCTGGCGTTTTCCATCGGTACGCGCGCAAACTTGCAAAAATGATAGCCGCGGCATGGGAGGATGACCCAGCCCCCATCATTTCCCCCACCACCTAAAATCATCCGTTTTCAGTCATGACCTCAACCCACAGCGACTCCGCGAGCGCCCCAACTGCCGATTCCCAAGCCCAAGAGGAATTCTTTGGGCTTGTCTGGCCAGGCAAGGCGCAAGCAGCAGAACAAGCAACAATTGCGACCACCAAGCAAAAGATTGCAGTGTCAACGCCGGCAGCTTGTTCCAATTCCATTGTCGAAGGCGACAACCTCGACGCGCTCAAGCTGATGGTGGCAGATGGCTTTGCTGCCGATGTCATCTACATCGACCCTCCGTATAACACCGGCAAAGACTTTGTTTACAAGGACAATTACCGCAACCGCCGCAAAATGAACTCCGGCAGCTATAGCGGCTGGCATGCGCAGTGGCTGTCTATGATGCTCCCCCGGCTCATCCTCGCGCGACAGGTCCTCAAAGACACCGGTTTTATCTTTGTCTCCATCGGTGAAGATGAAAGTGCCAACGTACGCAAAGTGCTGGATGAAATATTCGGTGAGAACTGTTTTGCCGGACAATTGATCTGGAAAAAGGGCGGGACTGGAAAGAACGACTCCAAATACGCGGTGGTCGAGCACGAGTACATTTTGGTTTATGCCAAGTCCCCAGCTAACCCCGGTTTCAACGCCGATTCTGAAGGGCATACCACGACCAAGTACAACTTCAGCGACGAGAAGGGAAACTATTCGCTGGTCCGCCTGGACTCCAAGACACTGGGTTATCTTCCTTCCCTAGACTTTCCCATCGCTGATCCCCAAGGCCGCGAATACTGGCCCGACCAGCCAGCCGGCAAAGACAAGGTCGCACGCTGGCGCTGGGGCAAAGATAAGGTCGAGGCCAACTATGAGCAATTGATCTTTCGACGCGGCTTTGTCTACACGAAGAACTATCAGAAAAAGGGCGCGCGGCCACGTTCCATCCTGGACGGTGAACGCTTTGGCGTCACACGCGCTGGACGCCGCGATGCGGAGGACGTCATGGGAGTTCAGGGCGTGTTCGATTTCCCGAAGCCAGTGCGCCTTATCAAGCACCTCATCGCCATCGCCGGCGGTCCCGACGCCGTAGTGCTTGATTTCTTCGCCGGATCCGGCACTACCGCTCAGGCGGTCCTGGAACTCAACAGCAGCGACGGCGGCTCCCGCAGCTTTCACTTGGTCCAGATGCCGCAACCTACCGATAGCAAAGGCCCGGCTTTTGCCGCGGGGTACAAGACGGTCGCAGACATTTGCGTCAGCCGCGTCGCCGCCGTACCAAACGCTAAGTTTGCACACTACGTCCTGCAGGATTAGCAAGACTACTTCGTTTTCTTGCCAGATTCTGGGTCAATGGTGCCTGCGGGGCGACCTGGAATACCGAAGAAATCGAGAACGCGGTCTGTGGCAAAGCCCTTGCCTACCTCCGCGCGATCGTCGGCAAGCCCGCCCGGCCAGATATGCGAGCCGCCGCCGATACGGATGTGCTGCAGCGGAGCCTTACAACCAATCCACGTTTGCTGCAGAGCGTTGTTAACCAGCTGCGTCGTTGAGATCTGCGTGGTGCATTCATTCCGGCGCCGGTTTTGCTCCATGACTTCCGCTACCGAATCGTACTTAGTGGCATGACGGGTTCCGCCGTAGTACTCCACCACGGGGTCATCGGTGCCGTGCATATCGAGGCGGCCGACTGGGGCTTCCGAACAGCCCTGGTGAATGCCCTCATAATAGGCCGCAGACACCGTTGCGATAGAGCGGAAAGTCTCCGGCATACGGCACGCCAAAAAGGCAGCAAATCCACCGCCGTTGGATAGGCCCGCGGCAAAGATACGGTCATCATCTACCGCATAGGTAGCACGCAAGCTATCAACCATGTCTGCAACGAATTTAAGGTCTTCTTCCTCGCTCGTTTTCGCATAAGGCGCCGGCGTCCAAGCATTATCCTCACCTTCTGGATAAACCAGAATGGCTTTCGCGGAGTTGAACTCCGTATAGCCCTCAATGGTCTTGGGTTTCTCGCCCCAACCGTGGAAGACCATCACCACTGGCCAGCGCTTATCCGCGTCATAGTCTTCCGGCACATGCAGCAGGAAGTTGCGGCCATTCGGCATATTAATCTGCTTGGTTTGACCTGGCTCCGGGCCATCCAAAGGCGCTGAGACAGGGATGCCGAAGTCAGAGTCCTTATCCCAGAGCGTTCCGGACTCTGGCGCAGGCTCCTGCGTTGGCGTTGCCGAACAAGCTGTGGCAAAAGCCAAATTTAGACAAAACAGCACAAGCAGTGATTTCTTTAGGCTGCTCCGAGTAGAGCCGGCAAAAGCCCACCGCAAGTTAGAACAACGAGCATTAAGGGACACCTTCTCAGTCACGTCCTTTCTGCCACGCGTTCCACAATTGTTGATATCGGCCTTTAGAATCTAGCAGCTGCGCATGAGTGCCCTGTTCAATCACCCGGCCATCTTCCATAACCAGCACACAATCAGCCTTGGCGGCTTGGTCAAGACGGTGGGCAACCATAAGTGAAGTGCGCCCTTTTGTGACGGCATCGGCAGCCGCGTCGAGTGCGCCCGCACCACGCGAACCGGCCTCTGCAGTTGCCTCATCAAGAACCACGATTGCCGGATCCAGCAACATAATACGAGCCAGCGCCAGCTGTTGCGCTGCAACGGGGTCTAGCTGAATGCCCCAAGCGCCCACGACTGTATCAAGGCCATCGGCCAAGTCCTCAACCCAGCGCGCCTGGACTGCGCGTAGTGCCTGCCAAATCTCCTCGTCACTGGCATCGGGGTTACCCAGGGACAGGTCATCGCGCAGCGTGCCGGAAAAGACGTGGACTTCCTGGGAGACCATGGCCAGGCGGGTAACTCGCTCGGCGTCGGAAAGCCACGAGACCTCTACCCCATCAACCTTGACGCTGCCAGCACTCGGCACGCGCAGACCAGCCAGCAGCGCCGCAACTGTAGTCTTTCCCGCGCCGGAAGCACCCACCAGTGCGACGGACTGCCCCGGCGCAATGCTGACGTTGACGTCGCGCACCGCCCACGCGTTATCGCCGTAGCTAAAGCTAACGTCCTCCATCGCGACCTCACCACGCGGAGCCGGAGCTCCTGCGGACGGAATTGCCGCGGGCGGATCCGTAGTAACGCCAACGATGCGTGCGAGAGAGGCATAGCCCGACTGCACCGTATCCAGCACGCGCATAAGCCCGAGCAGCGGGCCACGCAGGCGGATAAGCATCAGCATCGCCGCCGTTACTGAACCCACCGTCATCGCGCCCTGCGTTGTAACCCAAAAGCCCACCAAAAGACCGACGCTCAACATCACCAGCTCCACGGTGGTGATCCATAGCTGCAAGACCATCATCGTGCGCCTTGCGGCGAAGCCATGCTCAACCACCTCACGGGAAGCGCCATTGATGCGCTCACGCATCTGCGGCTCCATCTGATAGGCACGCACAGTGGCGCGTCCGTGGATTGTCTCCAAGATGCGGCGCGCACGCTCCGCCATGGAGGCGCGCTCGTCGGCGTAGCGCTGCGGCGCATGGCGCAGGTAGTTGCGCGCAGCAAAGAAATAGATTGGCGCTGCACAAACCACCACCAGTAGGAACTGCCAGTCCAGGGTTACCAGGGCGATGGCGGTAGTACAGATGGCAAACAGCGAGCTCGTTAAGACCGGCGCTGTCTCCGTTACGGCCGAGGAAAGCTCAGCCACGTCATCCGTGGAACGGGAGACCAAGTCACCCGATCCGGCCTCCTCCACGCGGTGGACCGGCAGGCCCAAGGCCGTGCCGACAGTCTCCTCGCGCAGGTTCGCAATCACTCGCTCAGTAATGCGCGAAAGCAGATAAAAACCGGCCGCAGAAAGCCCAGCCGAGGCAATCGCAACCACGATGAGCCCAATGCCAATGCCGCTGAGACTGCGCAGCTGCCCGCTCCCCTCAACCACCGCATCGACAATCTTGCCCAGCAGCACTGGGATATAGACATTGGCCACCGCACCACCGGTAAGCAATGCTAGCGCCAGGAAACAGACCTTGCCCGCATTCGGCAACGCCTTCACGTGTTCGCCCACCTTGCGGCGGACCTGCGGCCAGGTTGCAGTAGGAAAACGCATTAGATGTCCTCCCCTTCGCTCGCGCGCGCGGCTGCAGCAGGCTCGCTCACACTATCGGCCACCGTGGTCCACGCCGGCGCATTGGTATATACCACGGTGGTCATCCCGCGGCGGGCGTCACGCACGCGCTCAGCGACGACCTGTTCCGTCACCGAGTCGAGCGCAGTGGTCGGATCCTGAAGGATGAGCACCTCGGCGTCGGCAGCAATCGCGCGCGCCAACGCAACGCGCTGACGCTGACCACCAGACAGCGCCCCGCCGTTTTCGCCGACCTCCTTTTCCAGACCGCCGGGAATATCCTCCGCCGCCGCGACATGCAGCGCACGTTGCGCCGCACCCTTATCCGCAGCAATGTTGGACTCAACGGAACCTGCAAAAAGGTCCGCCGCATGCGGGGCCACAAGGAAGCGGTCTCGCGGCAGGTCAATCAGCTCTCGCGGGGCCACTCCCTTGATGACGTGCAGGCCAGGCTGCCAGCCAGGATCCCTAGCATCCGCCGCCTCACGGAAAGGCGCGTTGAGCAAAGCCGTAATGCGGCGACCACTAGCTTGAGCCGCGGCCCACCGCGAGGCAATATTCTTGCCCATCATCGTCATCGGCGTGATGACGAACTGCGTTAGGCCGACCACTGTGATGAGTTGTCCAACGCTCATCGCGCCCTTTACCGCCATCGCGCCGGCGGCCAGAGCCACCACGATGACGTAAATGGAACCGACAGCTTCGGTCGTGGCATTCAGCCGCGCGCGGGCGCCATTGGCAGAAACCGTCTTTGTATAGGCCGTGTCCGATACCTGCGAATAACGGCCCCGCACCGTCGCGATAGCGCCTAGGCCTTTCAGAATGCGTAGACCCTGAACCACATCGGTGGCCATCGCGGAAGCCTGTGCTAGGGCGGCCTGACGCGCGCCCGAGCTCTGCCGCAAAGGCTTTGCCGCACGCAGAGAAAACCAAACCACCAGCGGTCCCCCGAGCAAGATGGCAATTCCCAGCGCCCAATTAACGCGCGAAGTCATCACCGCGACGTAGACAATGGCGCTAACTTCCGCCACGGGAAAGACAGTCATGATGACCGCATCAGACACGCGCTTGGTATCTGAGGACGCGATGGACAATAACTCGCCCGCCGTATGTTTAGCACCGGCAATCCCACGGGGATCCTGAATGCGATCCGTCACCGCCATGCGCAAGTCATGGCCAACCTCCAGCATGGCTCGGGAAAACATTCCGCGCGCGCACCATGCCGCCGACGCATTAACGCAAAAAATAGCAAGCAAAATCCCCAACCAGCGCAGCAAAGAGGAAAAGGACTGATAAGCAATCGCTCCATCGATAGCGTTTCCTACAACAACTGGGGTCATGCCGTTGCACAAGAATGAAACGGACATCAATACGGCCGCAGGGATCGTCTTTTCGCGCCGAGAAAACACGGTCTTTAAAAGCCACCGTGAATCCTGAGGTACGGGAAGTCTCGACATGGTGACCCATTCTATTTCAGCTTGGATAATTTTCCGGAACCGTCTAACACGGTAGGTTATAAGTCCATATGACTTCTCAACTGCCCAACCCCGCGCACTATCCGAGTTACCGCAAGGCCTCGGAGAAGCAAACCCCTACCTTCAAGGGGGCGGAGCATCGTGCAGCCTCCGCACGTGCCTTCGTGCAGGGTGCCGATAACTACCATGACGTGCGCCCCAGCTACCCTGCCGAAGTAGCCGTACTAATAGCGGATGCCCACACGGTGGTCGATATCGGCGCTGGCACCGGCAAGCTCACGCAGACCCTGCACAATCCCGTCGTTCTGGCCTGCGACCCTTCCCCCGACATGACGCGCGTGCTGCGCACCCAGCTTGGTATTCCAGCCTGGCGGGCGGTGGCGGAGAGCACTGCGCTTGCCGACGCCTCTGTGGACGCTGTCGCCTGCGCCCAGACCTGGCACTGGGTCGAAGTGGAAAAAGCCTGTAGAGAATTCGATCGCATCGTGCGGCCAGGCGGCAAGGTGCTTCTAGTGTGGAACACCCTCGACGTCGGCGCCGACCCGTGGATCCTGCGCCTGGCCCGCATCATGCACTCCGGCGATATCCAGCGCCCCGGCTTTCTCCCCGAGCTTGCCCCTCCCTGGGAAATCGAGCGCGAACTGCGGCTTAACTGGGCGCATACGCTCTCCCCGGAACAGCTACATCAATTGATGCACACCCGCTCTTATTGGCTGCGCAACGGAGAAAAGATCCATGAGCGCATGACCTATAACCTTAATTGGTACCTCTTCGAGCACATGGGCTTTGCACCCGGCCAGCTAATCGACATCCCGTATCGCACGGATGCCTTTTTGCTGCGCCGAGCGCACTAGAACCAGAAGAGTCTAGAACTAGAGAAGTACTGTCGCCAGCAGGGAGCCCACGACGCAGGAGGTAAACACCGAGATCGCGCCGGGGATGATGAAGGAATGGTTTACCACGAACTTGCCGATGTGCGTGGTGCCGGTGCGGTCGAACCCGATGCAGGCAAGGTCCGAAGGGTAGGTCGGCAGGATGAAGTAGCCATAGGCGGCACCGTAGAAGCCAACAATGATGGCTGGGTCAATGCCCAGGGACAGTCCGATCGGCGCAATGGCTACCAGAGCGGCGGCCTGGGAGTTGACCAGCTTGGACACGACGATCAGGACGATGGCATAAGCCCACGGAGCGGACTCCACAATTCCGCCCAGATTAGATTCCAGAGAGTCGATGTGGGCTTCGAAGAAGGTATCGGCCATCCAGGCCACGCCGAAGACCGAGAACACTGCGGTCATGCCCGCCTTGAACACTGGCGTGGAGGCGATCTTCTTGTTGTCGACGTCGCAGAAAATCAGGATGATTGCACCGGCGACCAGCATGACCATTTGAATGACCAGGTTCATCGACAGGGCCTTCAACTCACCGTCCTCATTCGGGAAGGAAGGACGCAGGACGTCGAATGCGCCCAAGATGACCACGATGGCAATGGCGGATAGGAAGACCGCAACGGAGCGCTTTGCCGACGCCGGGAATACCTCGTCCAGCAGGGAGTGGCTGGAGGCGGAGATGGTCTTGGCAAACTCTGGATCCTTCATCTTCTCTTGGAAGACCGGGTCCTTATCAAGGTCTTTACCGCGACGCAGCGACCAAAGGGCAGCCAGGAAGACGCCGGAAAGCGATGCCGGAATGGCGACCATGAGGATCTGCGGGATGGAATAAGACGTGCCGGTGATACCAGCGTTCTCAGCAATAATGGAGGCAAGGGACACCGTAGCAACGGAAACTGGCGAGGCGGTGATACCCATTTGCGCAGAGGTCGAAGCAACCGCCATTGGGCGCTCCGGGCGAATACCCTTCTTCAGGGCGATGTCCTCGATGATGGGAAACATCGTGTAGACCACGTGGCCGGTACCGCATAGAACGGTCAGGAACCAGGTGGTAAGCGGAGCCAAGATGGTGATGCGTTCTGGATGCGCACGCAGGAATTTCTCCGCGAACTGCATCATCACTTCGAGGCCCCTCGCCTGCTGCAGCGTAGCCGCACAGCCAATGACGGCGATGATGGTCAGCATCACGTCCACCGGTGGCTCGCCCGGAGCCAGGCCGAAGACGAAGACCATGACGATAAGGCCGATGCCGGAGATAAGGCCCAAGCCGAGGCCGCCGTAGCGGGTGCCGAGCAACAGCGCGGAGAGAATGACGATGACTTGAAGAACGATCGCCACTACTGAGGCGGGATCGAGAACTGAGGCTAACATGTCGTGCCTTTCGGAAAACCAAATCAATTACACATATTTAGATTATTCGAACGGGCATAACATCACAGAACCAAAAAAGGCGAGCTATTCGTCACACCTTGCGGGGGTGGAAAATAGCTCGCCTTTTGATCGCGTTAGCGCTTAGAGTTCTTACCGCGACGCTCGCGCACGCGCACCGCGATGCGCACCGGAGAACCGTGGAAGCCGAAACGCTCGCGGAACTTGCGCTCCAGATAGCGACGATAACCAGCGTCCAAGAAGCCAGTAGTAAACAGCACTATTGTTGGCGGCTGCGTCGATGCCTGCGTAGCAAAGAGCACGCGCGGCAGGCGGTTGTTCTTCATCGGCGGCGGGTTCGCAGCGATGGCCTCACGCAGCCAGTTATTGAGCTGGCCGGTGGATACACGCTGATCCCAGCTCTCCAGAGCCTCAATCATCGCCGGCTCCAGGCGCTGCAGCGCGCGGCCAGTCTGCGCGGAGATGTTGACGCGGGTAACCCATGGCAGGTGGCGCAGCTGCTCGTCGATCTCACGATCCAGGTAGTAGCGGCGGTCCTCGTCCATCAGGTCCCACTTGTTGAACGCGATGACTAGAGCCTTGCCGGATTCGAGAACCATGTTAAGCACACGCTGGTCCTGTTCAGAGACCTCCTCGGAGGCGTCGATAAGCATGATGCACACCTCAGCAGCGTCGATGACGCCGCGGGTACGCAGCGAAGCGTAATACTCGTGCCCTTGCGCGTTCTTGACTTTCTTGCGCAGGCCAGCAGTATCGATGAACTTCCAGAGACGCTGATCAAGCTGCACCAGTGAGTCAACTGGGTCGACCGTAGTACCCGCCACATTGTCCACGACGGAGCGTTCCTCGGAGGTCAGCTTATTCAGCAGCGAGGACTTACCAACGTTCGGCTTACCCACCAGCGCCACGCGACGCGGTCCGGAAGTAATCGAAGAATGGCGCGGCTCCTCGGGGAAAAGACGCAGGATCTCATCGAGAACGTCCGCGCCACCGCGGCCATGCTGCGCAGAAACCGGCCAAGGATCGCCCAAGCCCAAAGCGTAGAACTCGGCCATATCGGCGTACATGGTCTCAGAATCGAACTTGTTGGAGACCAAGATGACCGGAACCTCGGACTTTTGCAGCTTGCGTGCCATAACAGAGTCGGTCTCGGTGATGCCGACCTTCGTGTCGACCACGAAGACGATGACATCTGCAGTTGCCATGGCCTGCTCTGCCTGGCGAGCAATAGCAGCGTGGATGCCCTTGACGTTCGGGTCCCAGCCGCCAGTGTCCTGGACGAGGAAGCGCTGGCCGTTCCAGTCCGCGATATAGGAAACGCGGTCACGGGTAACGCCTGGGTGATCCTCCACCACTGCCTCACGGCGGCCCAAGAAACGGTTTACGAGGGAGGACTTGCCCACGTTTGGGCGACCAACAACAGCCACGGTGCAGAGGTTTTCCTCGGTGTGGGAATCCTGCACGCCGAAGGCACGGGAAAGTTCTTCCCACTCCTCCTCGCTCATTGGCTCTTCGCCGTCAGACTCATAGTCTTCACCGAAGTCGGCGTCGCCGAACTCGGAATCATCAAACTCACCGTTCTCGAGCTCCGACTCGTCGAATTCGTAGTCGAATTCTTCGGCATCGAAATCGCTCGGGGCCCAGCCGCCGTGCGGGTCACGGGCTACTTCTTCTTCGAGCTTTCCCACTGGATAGTGGAACTGGGTATCGAAGTCGCCTGCGGCGTTATTGTCTTCTTGACCTGCAAAACCCTTAGACATGTGCAGACTCCTTCACAATTTCGGTGAGAGCGTCGAGGACCTCTTCCAGGCTCATGAAAGAGGTATCGACGAGGGTGGCGTCTTCAGCTGGACGCAGCGGCGAGGTGGCGCGGGAAGAATCCGCGGCATCACGGCGCTCGACGTCTGCCAAGACGGTGGCGAAATCAGATTCCAAGCCTGCGGCGAGGTTCTGATCGTGGCGGCGCTGGGCGCGTACCTCAGCGGAGGCGGTCATGAATGCCTTCGCCGGGGCGTCGGCAAGCACCACAGTTCCGATGTCGCGGCCTTCAACGATGGCGCGGTGCGCATCCCGGGCTAGCTTGCGCTGCAGCTCCACCAAGTTCTGGCGAACCTCAGGGACCGCCGAAACTGCGGAAACGTTGCGGGTGACTTCGTCCTCACGAATGACGCGGGAGACGTCCTCTCCGTCGAAGAGGACCTGCTTGGAATCAGGATCGTCAGAGACCTCCAGCGGCAAGTCTGTAGTGGCCTTGATGACCGCATCCGTGTCAGCTGGGTCGATGCCAGCGCGCAACACCGCAAGCGTGGCCACACGGTACATGGCGCCCGTGTCGACATACTTTGCGTCGAGGCGCTTAGCCAAAGCACGGCAGGTGGTGGACTTGCCGGTGCCGGAGGGACCGTCGACGGCCAGGATGAGGCCGCCTTCAGGCATGTTTGAAATCATGTTTCCTTCCATTACATCCCCACCGCCTTATAAAGGCTGGCCAACTCGCTGGAGTTGAGCGCACGCAGGATACCTGGCTTCATCTCGCCCAGCTGCAGGGTGTGCAGCTTGGTGCGGACCAGACGCTGGACTGGGAAGCCAGCTTCCTTGAGCATGCGGCGGACGATGTGCTTGCGGCCTTCGTGCAGTTCAACGCGAACCAAGGAATAGCCTTGGTTCTTGTCCACGACCTGGACATAGTCGGCCTTTGCCAAGCCGTCCTCGAGCTCCACGCCTTCCTTCAGGGTGCGTACCAAGCCGTTGCCAGCCTCGCCTAGAACGGTAGCGAGGTAAGTCTTGCGCACCTCGTACTTCGGGTGCATCAGGCGGTTGGCCAGCTCACCATCATTGGTGATGAGGATAAGCCCCTCGGTATCGGCGTCCAGACGGCCGACGTGGAACAAACGCTGACCTGCGGCCACGCGTTCACCGATGAGGTCGCCGATGCAGGGGCGGCCCAGTTCATCGCTCATGGTGGACTGCAGACCGCGCGGCTTGTTGAGGATGAAGTACTGCGTTTCTTCGTTGACGTTGATGCGCACGCCGTCGACGCGGATGATATCCACGTTTGGGTCGACGCGTACGCCCTGCTGCATGATGATTTTTCCGTTGACCTCAACGCGGCCGGCATCGATCATGATTTCGGCGTGACGGCGGGAGGCAACGCCTGCCTTGGCCAAGACCTTCTGGAGGCGTTCGCCCTTGGAGTTATTCGACTTGCCTTCGGTCAGCCAATCTGCGCCCAGTTCGCGGGCGACGGAATCTGCGGTGGCCTTCTTTTTCCTATTTGCGCGTTCACGCTTGTCGACGTGTTGATGGCGGGCCGGCTTCGCATTGGAGACAAGCATCTCGCTGTCTCGCTGCTTCTTTTCCGGTGTGCCGTCTCGGCGAGCGGGTGGGGTCACAATAAGTGTCCTTATCAGTAGAAGTTATGAAGTTACCTGCGCAATGCTACCCCACTGCCGCGCACCGTGCGAATACCTAATATTCGGAATCGATCTGTTCCATATCCGGCAAAAGCGGTGCAAGATCCGGCAGGCGCTCCAGCGAGTCAATGCCCAGCAGCTCCAAGAAAAGCTCGGTGGTTTCGTAGCGGTGTGCTAGGCCTTCCTGCGGCAGCTCGCGTACGAGACCACGCACGGTGAGCGTGCGCATTACACCATCGACGTTGACGCCACGCACCGCAGCAACCTGGGCGCGGGTGACCGGCTGGCGATAGGCAACCACAGCAAGGGTTTCCAGCGCCGCACGGGAGAGCTTGGTCTGCGAGCCATCAAGCAGAAACTCTTCTACTGCATCGGCATTCTCCTGGCGGGTATAAAAGCGCCAGCCCTCCGCTGTCTCGCGCAGATCAATGCCTGAGCCCCGGGAATCAAACTCGCGCTGAATCGCCCGCAAGTGATCACTGACCACGGACTCCTCTAGGTCGAGCGCGCGAGCCAAAGACTCAACGGAGGCCGGCGAATCAATCACCAGAAGAATCGATTCAAGGCGCGAACGTTGCTGCGAGATTAGCGGAAGTTCCATGCCGGATACTGTACTGCACCGACACAGCTGGCCTACTGCGAGCCGGCATTAATCCCAGGCCGGGAATTACTCCACCGGTCTAATCCCAGTTGGAAGCCGCCACCACGGCAGGGTCCACGTCGAGACCGGTCCAGCTAAGTTCCAGTGGCCCGAGGGACTCTGGCTGCTCGGCGTCGACAGCCTTGGCCTTGTAGAGCTCCAGCAATGCCAGGAAACGGCCGACAACCTCCATCGAGACGGTGCAATCACGCGTGAGAGCAGCAAAACTCATCCACTGGCCCTCGCCCAGCAACTTCAGTGTGCTGAGGATCTTGCCGGCCTGCTCTGGGACAGAGACAGCAACCTGGTGAATATGGCCCGTGGCCACCTCATCCGGTGGCTTGGGGCGGAAGACGCTGGCAGCCAGCTCGGCAAAGGAGGCTGGCGTATGGCCCAGGCGGACCGGCGGGAGAAGTTCCACGAAAGCCTTCTCCATGGAGACGGCACGCGGATAGCGGCGCCGCGCCTGTCGCTGCCATTGGGCGAATTGGTCGGCAACTTGCTTATAAGCCTTGTACTGCAGAAGCCGGGCGAAGAGAAGGTCGCGCGTTTCGAGCAGCTCAAGGTCTTCCAGATCGTCGACATCGCCGCGCGGCAAGAGGCGGGCCGCCTTCAAATCCAGCAACGTGGCAGCCACGAGAAGAAACTCGGTGGTTTCATCCAAATCTGCGGTAGCCCCCAGCTGGCGGGTGTACGCGACAAACTCATCGGTGACCTCAGAAAGCGCCACTTCGGTTACGTCCAACTTTTTCGACTGAATCAGCTGGAGCAGCAGATCAAAAGGGCCCTCGAAGTTGCGCAGTGCAATTCGAAAGCCCGTAATCTCCGGTTGGGTCACGGATAATCTTCCTAGACGGTGGAGCGCTCAATAACCTCTTTAGCGAGGTTGCGGTATTGCTGCGCCGCCTGGGAGCTCGGTGCCCAGCTGGTAATCGGCTCACCGGCCACGGATGTCTCCGGGAAACGGACCGTACGCGTGATGACGGTGTCGAAGACCTTGTCACCGAAGTATTCGACTACACGGTCCATGACCTCGCGGGCATGCTTGGTGCGGCGGTCAAACATGGTGACCAGGATGCCCATGACCTCAAGGTCGAAGTTAATGCGCTCGGAAACTTTGTCCACGGTATCGGTCAAAAGTGCCAGACCGCGCAAGGAGAAGAACTCGCACTCCATCGGGATGATGACGCCCTGGGAACAGGCCAAAGCATTGACCGTAAGCAGGCCCAAAGAAGGCTGGCAATCAATGATGATGAAGTCGTAATCACGGCGAATCGGGCGCAGCGCACGGGCCAAGGTGTGCTCACGGCCAACCTCGTTGACCATCTGAATCTCGGCGGCCGACAAGTCAATGTTGGCCGGCACAAGGTCGAGGTTCGGTACACCAGTGTGCTGGATGGCGGAATGGATAGAAGTCTGGCTATCCAACATCACGTCATAGATGGTGTCCTCGATTTGGTCATGGGTCAGGCCCAAGCCTGCGGACAGTGCACCCTGCGGGTCCAAGTCAACGAGCAAGACTTTACGGCCCAGCTCTGCAAGGCACGCGCCCATGTTGATGGTCGAGGTGGTCTTGCCAACGCCACCTTTTTGATTACACATCGAGATGATGGTTGCTGGCCCGTGCTTTTCCAACGGAGCTGGATCTGGCAGCCCACGGATTGGACGCCCAGTCAGCCCCACCTGCGCTTTAGAGGCTGCAAACAGTCCCTCTTCGCCCACAGTCACACCTGCTTCCTTGACCACAAATCGATCACCAATGCCACCCGATGCAGGTGGCTGATTACAACGTTGTGATTATAGAGTACCCGCTTTGACCCTTTCATCGCGATCAAGCAAAACTATCCAGTTTCTTGACTTGATTTACGGCGACGCGAAAGCAGCCATCCCAGCACAATTAAAAGCAAAACGCCGCCGGCACCAATAGCCCACGGAAGAATCGAAGAACTATTCTTCGAATCCGCATTGGCACCTTCACCGGAGCCATTGTCAGGGTTTGGCACGTCCCCGGCAGTTTCCTTATTTGGGTCCGTCAGCGTCACTACGAGCACCGCCGCGTTATCGGAA
The DNA here is from genome assembly GCF_001808545.1 of Corynebacterium sp. HMSC077D03. Lineage (NCBI taxonomy): Bacteria > Bacillati > Actinomycetota > Actinomycetes > Mycobacteriales > Corynebacteriaceae > Corynebacterium > Corynebacterium sp. HMSC077D03. Next base: position 10,229 of record NZ_KV793661.1, on the reverse strand, counting down.
TCGCGGACCAGCTCCATGATGAACGGGTTATCCGGGGTTTGGCCTTCCGGATAGGTCAGTTCAAGCGTGCGCGAGGACTTATCCACCTTGCGCTTAACGCCCTTGATGAACTCGCCCTTCGCATTGAGATAGCGCAACGTAACGCCAGCCTCGTCGGTGTCCTTGAAGCGGTTATACAGATCCAGCGCCTGCATCACACCCATTTGCGCCGTGATGGTCTGGCCTTCAATCGTTGCATCCAGGTTGATGTACTCCGCCTGCGACACATCGACTCCACCTGCTGCCGCCGGATTATTCGCAGGGTCACCGCCTGGCACACCGCCCTGGGTGCCATTGCCACTAGCAGCGCCACCATCAGCGCCAGTCCCGGAACCAGAATCTTCACCAGCAGAACCACCGTCGCCGTTATCACCGCCGCCAGCGCCCTCACCGCTACCGTCACCAGCACCGCCGCCATGCAGCACTGCCCCGCCGTCTCCGCCATTGGCGATGTCCTCGCCTGCATTATTCAGGTCTTCCTGGGTGACCGAACCATCGGCCACGAGCGTCAGGCTAATGGTCGTGCCTTCATAGGTTACCGGCACCGTGACTTGGCCGCCTTCGGGCGGTGCGGTAATCGTGGCTGATCCGCCGGAGGCATTGATGTTCCAGCCCTCACCGGCATAACTTACGTCCACAGGGACCGGTAAAGACACGGTCGAAGTTTGGCCCGCTGGGACAGAGACTGAGGCGTCCTGTGCCTGCGCAGGCGCTACCGCCAGCACCATCGCCACTACCGCTGTTGCGGCAGCCAGCTTTGCCCCGCGCGTTACACCGGCAAGATTTTTCAGCATGTTCTACTTACTTTCCTGTCTATTTTTAAATTCGTTTAAGCCTAAGCCCTGGGATGCGCCGTGCGCCAGACTTCGCGCAGAGAATCCGCAGTGACGTGGGTATAGATCTGAGTCGTTGTCACCGAGGAATGCCCCAGCAGCTCCTGCACGGTACGCACGTCCGCACCGCCTTCTAATAGGTGCGTGGCAAAGGAGTGGCGCAGCGTGTGCGGTGAGATTGACTTTTTAATCCCGGCCCGCGCGGCGGCCTGTTTCAACACCGCCCATGCGCTTTGGCGAGACAGAGACCCACCGCGCGTATTGAGAAATAGTGCATGGGACTTGCCCTTCGACAGAACCGGCCGGCCCCGCACCATGTACTCCTCCACGGCCTTTTGCGCCTGTGATCCCACCGGAACCAAGCGCTGCTTATCGCCCTTACCGGTTAACATCAACATGCCATCGTTTTCGGTTACATCATCAACAGTTAAAGAGGTGACCTCCGTGATGCGTGCACCCGTGCCGTAGAGCAATTCCAGCAGCGCACGGTCGCGAATATCAATCGGAGTGGCCACTTCCCCCGTAGGCACCGAATCGAGTAGCTTTTCTACCTCCTCAATCTGCAGGGTTTCCGGCAGGTGCTGCGCATTCTTCGGAGGAGTCACTTCACTAGCCACATCCACATCGAGGATGCCCTCAGCCACGGCGAACTTGTGCAGCCCACGGGCGACGATGAGAGCCCTGCTTGCCGACGACGCGGCCATCGAGCCGCGCAAAAACTTCAGGTAGTTTTCAACCATGCCACGGTCGACTGCCGCTAAATCATCCACCCCATTGTCAGCCAGCCAGCCCAAATAGCGACGCACATCCCTGCGATAGTTGCTCAAGGTATTGGCCGAAGCGCCTCTTTCCACCGCTAGGTGGTTGAGCCACGTCGCAGCTAGTCCCTCCGCCTTCACAGCTTCTTCAGGTCAGGGCCAGGGCGACGCGCAGCCATCGCGGTCGGGCGCAGCTCGAAAGGCTCGTCCACACTACGCGGCTTGCGGCCGCCGCGATAAACGGCATAGGCCGCCAAGATGCCGGTGGCCGCTATCGAATTGACGATGTCACCAGAAATCACTCGATCGACCGCCTCTTCAAGCGGCACCCACGCGAAGTCCATGTCGGCTTCCTCATCGCCTTCAGCATCCATTCGCGGGACAGCACTTAACCCGCGGGATAAAAACACGCGCACGGCTTCCTCGCAGAAGCCCGGCGAGGTGATGATATCCGCAAGCACGGACCAGTCTTCAGCGGCCAGCCCGGCTTCTTCCTGCAGTTCCCTCTTCGCTCCGGTGAGTTCGTCCTCCCCCTTGATGTCGAGCAAGCCAGCAGGAAGCTCCCACAGGCGCCTATCCGCACTACGGCGATATTGATTGACCATGGCGATGCGCTCTTCATCATCCACCGCGACGATAGCCACAGCGCCAAAGTGCTCTACTACCTCACGGTAGGCGGTGGTCCCGCCCGGCATCACTACTTCGTCCCGGCGCACTGCGATAATCGGGGCGTCGAGAAGCAGCTCACTGCTGCGTACCTCGAAGTCATGAGCCATTTAGAGATCCTCCGGCAGGCTCGGCGCCGCCGCATCGGCCGAGGAAGCAGCACCATAGGCACCCTTGCCTCCGTCGAGCTGCTCCTTTGCCGCCATAACCGCGGCCATGCGCGAGGTGGTGCGGTCGATGGAGTCCACCGTCGAGATTGCGGATTTGGCCTCACGCAGCTTGCCAATGACGCGATCTTCGGCAGCTTGCTCTACGCGTGCTGCCACCACTGTGTTTCCGCCGGCCGCGTCTAGGGCCTCTAGGAAATTGACCGTCTGATCGGTGTAGTAACCAGGAAAGCCCTTACCGCCGACGTAAACCACAGCCTGTGCAGGCAAAATAGTGCCGTCTTCATAGTCGATATATCCGGCATCGCGCAGCGCCTGCAGCAGGTTCGCGCGGTCCTTGGTTGAAGCCAGTGGCTCGGTGGTCTTTGGATCCATCAGTAAGGCCGCGGCCAGCGCCTGGCCGGAGTGCGTGCCTGCATCCACCTTCTTGGAGTCAAGCTTGGCACCCGCCGGCAATGCGCTAGTGACCAAAGAAAGCAGCTTATCCGCGCCCTCCTGGCGGTAGAACTCGTCCGTTAGCTTAATCTCGCCAGCGTCTTCGGCATCCGCAGACTTGAGCAAGCTACGGATTGCGCGCACGTCGCCCTCGCTGGCTTCCCCAGTCGAGATAACTAGCACGGGACGCTGCGCCAAGCTGCCATCAACTACGACGGGAGCCAGTTTGTCAAGGACGGAGTCGCTAGAGTCTGCCTGTGCCTTAAGCACTTCCTCATTCTGAGCCTTCTTCTGGAACTCCTCGCGTAGCGATGAATCGCCTCCGGCGCCGCCCGACGGCATATTCGGAGCAATCGCCAGCGCCCCCAAGGCCACGCCCACGGCGGTGCCGAAACCAAGACCAGCAACAAGAAGTGACTTACCCGCCATTACTTAAACCATCCTTGCACGCTCAAAGCAAAGTTATTCCAGGTATCGATGAGGTTCTGACCGAAGGAAGCGTCGCCGCCCAAGCCCACGATGATGACTATCACGGCCAGCGCAACCAGGATGCCAAGCAGAGCCCAGAGCCATCCGATGCCGCCGGAGCTCGGGTTGGTGTAAAGGTTGATGACGGAATCGGCATCCACCAGGCGCGTGCCCGCCTTCATACGGGAAAGCATCGCAGCCGGAGTAGCGTGCTCTTGCTTAGCAAAGATATCGTCCAGGTCCAGGGAGCGCCCGACCTGCACAATCATCTGGGCGCCGTGATAATCAGCCAGCAGCAGCGCAAGATCGGTGGCGGAGTCTGTTGCCGCCGGGAAGGTCATCGCACCGATGCCTAGGTCTTGGATGCGCTCAAGGCCCTCCGCGGTGCCGTCTGGATCTGCAGGCAAGATAACGCGCGCACCGCAGCGCAGAGTCTCGGAGCTAATCTCGGAAGGATCACCGACAATAAAATGCGGCTTATAGCCCAAATCCACCACGGTATCTGCTGCAGAATCCACACCAATGATGATCGGCTCGTATTCGCGGATGAAGTTGCGCAGCAGCTTCACCTTGTTGCGATGGTCCGTGGACGGCGAGACAACCAACACCTTGCGGCCTGCCATCTCGGTGCCGGAATCCGGAACGCCCAGGCCGTCGATAAGCAGCGGACCCTCGGAATGGATGAACTCGATGGAGTTGCCGAAGAAAGCCTCCATATGGTCAATCAGCTCGCGTTGTGCGGAGGAGAAATTCTTCTCGGCCTTCTCGCGGCTCACAACCTTTCCCGTGGCCACCTCGGTATCGCCAATGAAGACGACGCCTTCCTCATTAATCCGGGCCTTCTTGCCGTCCTTAAAGCTGGAGACGAATTCCTCGCCCACGCCCTCGATCAGGGTCACACCAGCGTCCAACAGCATGTGCGGGCCGTAGTTCGGGATGGACCCGGTGGTAAATTCTGCGACATTCAGGACAGCTGCAGGCTTGATATCGACCAGCATCTGCGCTTCCTGGCGGGAAATATTGGCGGCATTGATGACGGCAAAGTCACCTTCGACGAACTTCTTCATGCCCTTTCCGCCCGGGGTGCAGTCACGCAGCGCACCGTGTTCACCAGGCAGATCGGAGTTACGGGAAAACAGACTCATGTCTGCCATTGTCCCCCGTCACAAACTTAAATTGTGGAAGGCGCGCGGAACGCTGCCACTTCTGCCTGAGCGCGATCGAACAATTCCTGTGCATGCGCGCGGCCGGTCTCCGTATCATCCAGACCCGCGAGCATGCGGGCAAGTTCTTCTACCCGCTCGCTAGCGCTGAGATCGCTGACACCGGAGGTGAATTTCTCCTTCGAGACATGCAGGTGACTATCTGCATAGGCGGCAACCTGTGGCAGGTGGGTGACCACGATGACCTGGTTGGAGGTAGCTAGACGCGCTAGGCGACGCCCGATTTCTACCGCGGCGCGGCCGCCCACGCCGGCGTCGACCTCGTCGAAGACCATGGTCGCGCCATCTCCATCCGCCAGCACGACCTCCAGCGCCAGCATGACGCGGGAAAGCTCGCCGCCAGAGGCCGCGCCTGCCAGCGGCTTGCCGTTGAGTTGAAACTCCACCTCGTCGGCACCGGTCTTGGAATACTTCGCTTCCCGGATTTCCACGTTGAGCGCGGAATTCGGCATGGCAAGTCCGTGGATCTCCTCGGTGACCTGCATACTTAAGTTCTTCGCGGCCTTCTTGCGGGCCTTGGTCAGCGCGCTGGCCTTAGCTACCATTTGTTTCTCGGCCTCCATGACCTTAGCCTTGAGCTCTTCCAAAACCTCGGCGGAGGTATCCATGGAGTCGAGTTTTTCTGCCGCGGCGTCACGCCAAGCCAAAACGCCGTCGATGTCAGCGGCATACTTGCGGGTCAGCTGCTTCAGATCTTGCTGACGGCGCAGCGATTCTTCGAGCAGGTTTGGGTCGGCAGGTAGCGATTCTAGGTACGTGCCCAGCTCGGCGGCGATATCGGAGACCTGGCTGGTGATATCGCTCAAGCGTTCACCCAATGCCGCGAGCTCCTTATCGCTAGAGCCCACCAACGCGGTGCTGGCACGGCCCAACAATGCGGAGGCAGCCTCGGCCTCGCCAAAAGAATCATCGCCGTCTACGGCCGAAAGCGCGGTCGCTGCCGCCTCGCGTAAGGTATCAACGTCCTGCAAGCGCTGGATGAGGGTAACAAGCTCGGTGTCCTCGCCCGGTTCTGGGGCGACCTCACCAATTTCATTGATTGCAAATTGCAGGCGATCTACCTCTTGCGCCAGCTCGCGGCGCGATTCCGTGCGGCGCTTATAGTCCTTGGCTAGGTCGCGCCAGGTGCGAAAAGCCTCGGTGTAGGTCTCGCGGACCTTAGCAATTGCAGGCTCCGAACGATCAACCGCGGCCAATTGCTGTTCGGGGGCAAGAAGACGCAGCTGATCGTTTTGGCCGTGCACCGTTAAAACGTGGGAAGAAAAATCACCCAGCGTTGCAGCAGGCACCGCGCGCCCGCCCAGGTAGGCGCGGGAGCGGCCAGCCGCCGACACCGTTCGGGAGGCGATATATTCGCCATTCTCGTCAGCGACGCCACCGACGGACTCCACGACCTCGGCGGCTGCCGCGCGAGCTGTGGCAAAGCGCCCCTCCACTGCTGCTTTCTGTGCACCATCACGCACGCGGGAGGCGTCGGCACGCCCGCCAGCCAGAAGGCGCAGGCCGGTGACAACCATGGTCTTACCAGCGCCGGTCTCACCGGTTAAGACGGTAAGACCTTCCGCGAACTCCGCCGCAGAGCGCTCAATGACGCCTAAGTCCTCGATAGTGATATCAACGAGCATGTCTGTGCCACACCTGCCTTTCTTTTAAAAAGCCTAGCTTTGCGGGCCGCGCCAGCCGTGCACTGGCAATCGGAGCTTAGATACCAACCTATCCGTAAAGGGTTGGTCATCCAGGCGCACCCACTTGACCGGATGCGCACCGCGGACCGCCTCCACACGCGAACCAGGCGGCATCGCGATTTCGCGGAAACCATCCAAGATGACGATTGCCGGAGAGGTAGCCGAGGCCGACTCTACCGCGACCTTGGACAGTGGAGAGACCACCATCGGCTTGGTAAACAGCGCGTGGGCGTTGTTGGGAACCACGAGGAGTGCGTCCAGGGATGGCCAAAGAACCGGGCCGCCGGCGGAGAAGGCATAGGCGGTGGAACCAGTCGGCGTGGAAATTAGCACGCCGTCGCAGCCAAAGGAAGATACCGGGCGGCCATCGATTTCCAAGATGGCGTCCAGCACACCGGAACGGTTGAGGTTTTCAATGGAGGCCTCGTTGAGTGCCCAACCGCGCTCGATGAGCTTGCCTGAGCGGTCAGTGACCTCGACGTCGAGAGTAAGGCGGTCCTCTACCTCGTAGTCGCAATCGATAACGCGCACGAGCGCGCGCTCCAAGGATTCCGCTTCCCATTGCGCGAGGAAGCCCACGTGGCCCAGGTTGATGCCCAACACCGGGACATCGACTGCGCGAGCCATGTCGGCAGCACGCAGGAAGGTGCCATCGCCGCCTAGGACGAGGACGAGCTCGCAGCCTGCGGCCGCAGCCGGGGTGTGCTCAACGTGCTGCAACTCTGGCAGCACGTGTTCCGGCGCGCTGACGCGGACCGTGATGCCGGCCTCCTGGAGAATCTCAGCAGCGCGGATAGTGGACTCGAGGTTGTCTGCACGGCTGGCGTGCGGGACAAGCAGAATTTCGCGCTTCACTGTGGCCCTTCCTCAATGGCGGTGCGCACCATCTCAGCGATATCTTCATCTTTGGTTACCTGGCCGTCTTTGACCAGCCACAGGAAATACTCCACGTTTCCGCTAGGTCCCGGGAGCGGTGAGGCTGCCACGCCTTTGACGCTAACCCCCAAGGTCTGCGCAAAGCGCGCCACCTCCTCAGTGACCTCCTGACGCAGCTCCGACGAACGAACGACGCCGCCAGCGCCGATACGGTCTTTGCCGACCTCAAACTGCGGCTTGACCATGGGCAGCAGCCATGCGCCCTCTGCCATCACATCGACGATGGCGGGCAAGACCAGCTTCAAAGAGATGAAGGAAAGATCACCCACCATGGCATCACAAGGCCCCTCGGTGATGTCTAGATCAAGATTGCGGATGTTGGTACGGTCGAGTACCTTTACGCGCTCGTCGTTCTGCAGGCGCCACAGCAGCTGGCCGTAGCCCACGTCGACGGAGATCACCTCGCGAGCCCCTTTTCGCAGGCACACGTCGGTGAAACCACCGGTGGAGGCGCCGGCGTCGAGAACACGCTTATCTTTCAAGTCGACGTCGAAGGCCTCAAGCGCCCCGAGCAGTTTATGTGCTCCGCGGGAAGCCCAGTCATCATTGTCAGCCGCCTCAACCTTGATGGAGACTTCCGGCTCTACGACGGTCGCGGGTTTGCTGGCCTTGAATCCGCCCACGGTAACGCGGCCGGCCTTGATCATCTCGACGGCCTGTTCCCTAGAACGAGCGATCTTCCTGCGGACGAGTTCTGCATCCAAACGACGCCGTTGTGGTGGCATTAGTTCTCCTGCAAGGCCTCACGCAGCACGGCGTGGGCGCTATCTAGTTGGGCTACTTCTTCGCTTAGCGACGTCGCGGGCTGGCCCAAGATTTCAGACATCGCGGCGTCGACTTCCTCGGGCGCCATGACGGCGCGCGGATCGTGCGGCTTTATCGCCATGCAGCTACTGCTTTCTCAGCAAACTCGCTGCGCGGCTGGATATAGCGTGGCGGCTCAGGCATGGCCCAGGCAACCTCAAGAACGGTGCGCAGCGCCTGGATGGAGGTGGATTTTTCGTTTCCGCCCTGCAGCACAATGTCATATCCGTCGCAGCGGGCGCGGAAATCGCCCTGTGCGCCGGGCTTTGCCACCGCAACGGGCAGCGACAGCTCGTGGAAGCCCGCACCGATGAAGTTCGGGCGCTGGGCTACCGGGGCCTCGATGAGCTCCAGCTCTCCCGATACACCGGTGAGCACGTGGAAGGTGTCCATCGCCGCTGCATTGCCACCGGCAATATCGGTGTCTAGGCGGTCGCCCACGGCAAGAGGTTTCTTCGACCCGACCTTTTTCGCCGCGTAGGTAAACATTGCAGGCTCCGGTTTGCCGGCGGAGATGGGCTCCACGCCAGTCGACGCCGCGACTGCCCCCACGAGGGCACCATTGCCCACGGCGAAGCCACGCTCGGTGGGCAACGAGGTATCCAGATTGGTGGCGAAGAACTTAGCGCCGTTGTTGATGGCGTAAGCAGCTTCGGATAGCTCCTTCCAACCAATCGCCTTATCCATTCCCTGGACCACTGCTGCGGGCTTATCCTCGGCGCTGTCTACCACCTGGTATCCAGCTTCACGCGTGAGCGTGCGGAAGGACTCTGCACCGATAACGAGAACCTTGGAGCCAGCCGGGATTTCCGAGGCCATGAGCACCAAAGAAGCCTGAGCGGAAGTCACGATGTGTTCCGGATCGGCTAGCAGACCGATCTCAGAAAGCATCGAAGCCACAGCCTCCGGGCTCCGGGAGGCATTGTTGGTGACGTAAACGGCGGGAACGCCACAGGAGTTAATAACATCCACGACGCAGCGCAGCGGCTGGCCGCCTTCCCAAACGGTGCCATCGAGGTCGAGCAAAAGCGAATCGTGGGCTTTGAGAATATTCATGACTAGATCTCTGCTAGGCGTTCGGCGGCGTCGGTCCAGTCTCCTTCATCAATTTTGACTGCATGCTTGAACCACTCCTTGGCCTCGTCCTTGCGGCCTGCTTCCAGCAGCGCATTGGCGTAGGCATAGGACAAGCGGCATGCGGAAACACCGCGGTCTTCCTTGTTGGGGTTAGCGCGCTGCATGGTCACAACAGCAGACTCTGCCTGACCCATATCGATGCGTGCGCCGGCGACGACGATGGCAAGCTCGATTGCGGAATCGCCATCCAACTCGCGTGCTTCCTCGCTGCGACCAAGCTCGACCGCTTTTTCCGGACGCCCCAGGCCGCGCTCACAGTCAGCCATTACGGCCAGCAGACCTGGACCACCGGAGATTCGACGGGCTGCGCGCAACTCCGACAGGGCTTCCTTCCATTCGCCCGCGTGGTACGCCGCGACACCATTGGCCTCGCGGGCGACGGCTACACGACCGGCACGGTCCTTGGCGGCTCGCGCATGACGCAGTGCCAGCTTTGGATCATCATCCATCCAGGTGCCGGCCATAATCAGGTGCTTAGCGACGGCCTCCATGTTCTCCTTGGACAAAGAGCGCAGGTCCTGCAGCACCGACGGATCCAAGTCCTCGATGTTGATATCGGAAGGCAGGTCTGGGTCAGTCATACGACGGTTAATGCGCTCTTCGCGGTAACCGGAACGCTGCGGATGTGCCCTATCGAAGCGCTTACCGCCATTACCGCGACCGCGGCGATCATTACCGCGTGCGTCATTGCGACGGTCGTTGCCTCGACGCTCGTCGCGATTTCCACGGCCACCGCGATCGTTGCGGTCACGAGAGCCATTACGGCGCTCCCCATCCCAACCGTCGCGGCCGCCGCGACGGTTATCACGGCTATCGCGGTCCTCACCACGACCGTAGCCACGGCCACCACCACGGCGGTTGTCACGGCCACCGTTCTTGCGGTCACCGTAGTTCCCACGGCCGGAGCCGCCCTTACGATCGTTGAAACTGCGCTCAGACATCTAGCCTTACTCTCTTCTTGATTAAAACTCGTCCGTTACTACCGGCCTAGTTTACAGGCCATAAAGGACAAGACAGAAACCTCTACTTTACGCACCACAAGCGCTAGAACCAAGCGGGGCCCTATCCTAATCAACCA
>NZ_KV793660.1:0-1305 GCF_001808545.1 Corynebacterium sp. HMSC077D03 | reverse complement strand
TGAAGCGTCCTGGGTTTAGTTCCTACCTCAGCTAAGGAAGGATTGAACTATGCCTAGAAAGTATTCCGTCGAGTTCAAGGACAAGGCGGTCCATCAGATCATCGAAATGGTCCGCCTGGAATCTTGCTCACTGCAACGCGCCTACACGGAGGTCGGCGAGCTCCTTGGAGTATCTCACCACACGTTGCGGGCTTGGTACCGTGACAGCGCTTCAGTACGCGATAATTCTGACGCTTCAGGCGGCGAAACAATGGAAGAAGAGCTCAAGCGTCTGCGCCGCGAAAACCGCGAACTGAAACGAGCAAACGGGATTCTTAAGACAGCTTCGGCTTTTTTCGCAGCGGAACTCGACCGACCCACGACCAAATGATCTCCTACATCGACACGTATAAAGATCAGTTTGGGGTCGAGGCCATCTGTCGAGTCCTTAAACAAGCAGATCGTGGATTCATTACTTCACGCGGCTACCGCAAAGCCACCACACGCGTTCCCAGTGCAAGAGCCTTAAGCGATAGCCTGCTCATCCCAGAAATACAGCGTGTGCATGCGGAGAATTTCTCGGTCTACGGTATCCGCAAAATGTGGCACGCGATGAACCGTGAAGGCTTTCATATCGGCCGCGACAAGACTGCACGACTAATGAAGCTAGCAGGTGTTTCCGGCCGCCGACGTGGGCGAACCCCTGTGACAACGATTAGCCCGAAGGCACCGGATCATCGCCCGGATCTTGTACAACGAGACTTTCGTGCCCAAGCGCCAGGCAGGTTGTGGGTTGCCGACATTACCTACGTTCGTACCCTGTCAGGATTCGCCTATACCGCGTTTGTCGTGGATGTCTTCAGCCGAAAAATTGTTGGTGTTGCTACACGCTCGACGATGCGTACCGATGCGCTGCCCATGGAGGCTTTGGAGCATGCGTTAACGACTGCAGGGCGAATTCATGGAAACCAGCTGATTCATCATAGTGATCGGGGCAGCCAGTACGTGTCACTGAAGTATTCCACCGCGCTAGCGGAATCCGGAATCCGTCCGAGTGTGGGAACAGTCGGCGATTCTTATGACAATGCTCTAGCCGAAACAGTCAATGGTCTCTACAAGGCGGAACTGATTCATGCTCAAGGTCCGTGGACGTCGGTCGGAGAAGTCGAATTGGCCACCTTGCGGTGGGTGTATTGGTGGAACACCAAGCGGCTTCATGAAGCTTTGGACTACGCCACCCCACAGGAAGTAGAAACCGAGTACTATCTCACCCAGCCCATCAACACAGGGCCGTAAAAGAAGCGGAACTAAACCCAGGACGCTTCA
>NZ_KV793659.1:0-5035 GCF_001808545.1 Corynebacterium sp. HMSC077D03 | reverse complement strand
TTGTGTGTGTTTGTTTTGGTCTATTAGTACCAGTAGACTTCACATCTTGCGATGCTTCCATGTCTGGCCTATCAACCCCATAGTCTTTAGGGGACCTCGAATGAAACCTCATCTTAAAACAGGCTTCCCGCTTAGATGCTTTCAGCGGTTATCCCTTCCGTACGTAGCCAACCAGCGATGCCCCTGGCGGAACAACTGGCACACTAGAGGTACGTCCGTCCCGGTCCTCTCGTACTAGGGACAGCCTTCTTCAAGTTTCAACGCGCGCGGCGGATAGAGACCGAACTGTCTCACGACGTTCTGAACCCAGCTCGCGTGCCGCTTTAATGGGCGAACAGCCCAACCCTTGGGACCTACTCCAGCCCCAGGATGCGACGAGCCGACATCGAGGTGCCAAACCATCCCGTCGATATGGACTCTTGGGGAAGATCAGCCTGTTATCCCCGGGGTACCTTTTATCCGTTGAGCGACACCACATCCACAAGTAGGTGCCGGATCACTAGTCCCGACTTTCGTCCCTGTTCGAGCTGTCACTCTCACAGTCAAGCTCCCTTGTGCACTTACACTCACCACCTGATTGCCAACCAGGCTGAGGGAACCTTTGGGCGCCTCCGTTACATTTTGGGAGGCAACCGCCCCAGTTAAACTACCCACCAGGCACTGTCCCCAACCCAGATCATGGGCCAAGGTTAAGGTATCCAATCCGATCAGAGTGGTATTTCAACAACGACTCCACCACCACTGGCGTGATAGCTTCACAGTCTCCCACCTATCCTACACAAACCGAACCGAACACCAATACCAAGCTATAGTGAAGGTCCCGGGGTCTTTTCGTCCTGCCGCGCGTAACGAGCATCTTTACTCGTAGTGCAATTTCACCGGGCCTGTGGTTGAGACAGCAGGGGAGTCGTTACGCCATTCGTGCAGGTCGGAACTTACCCGACAAGGAATTTCGCTACCTTAGGATGGTTATAGTTACCACCGCCGTTTACTGGGGCTTAAATTCTCAGCTTCGCCCATCAAAGATGAACTAACCGGTCCTCTTAACCTTCCAGCACCGGGCAGGCGTCAGTCCATATACATCAACTTAACGTCTTCGCATGGACCTGTGTTTTTGATAAACAGTCGCTCCCCTCTATTCTCTGCGACCCCACAACGCTTATCACCGCAAAGAGTGTTAACGCCATAGGGTCCCCCTTCTCCCGAAGTTACGGGGGCATTTTGCCGAGTTCCTTAACCACAGTTCACCCGAACGCCTTAGTATTTTCAACCTGACTACCTGTGTCGGTTTGGGGTACGGGCCGAGTATATACATCGCTAGAGGCTTTTCTCGACAGCACGGGATCACCAACTTCACCAATTAAGGCTACGCATCACGTCTCACCTAAAAGGATGCGGATTTACCTACACCCCAAGCTACACGCTTACACCAACAATCCACTAAGTGGCATGGCTACCCCACTGTGTCACCCCATCGCTTGAACCACACATCAGGCCCCACGACGCACACCAACCAACAACACAAAGTGTCATCGAAAAGTGCTTGTGGTGGTTAGTATCAGTGCTTTATCAGGGGCGCATATACTCGGGTACCAGAATATCAACTGGTTATCCATCGACTACGCCTGTCGGCCTCGCCTTAGGTCCCGACTCACCCTGGGAAGACGAACTTGACCCAGGAACCCTTAGTCATCCGGCGGGAAGGATTCTCACCTTCCAATTCGTTACTCATGCCTGCATTCTCACTCGCACACACTCCACGCCTCCTTACAGTAACGCTTCAACACGTGCACGACGCTCCCCTACCCAATAACAAAAATTATTGCCGCGGCTTCGGCGGTGTGCTTGAGCCCCACTACATTGTCGGCGCAGAACCACTCGACCAGTGAGCTATTACGCACTCTTTCAAGGATGGCTGCTTCTAAGCCAACCTCCTGGCTGTCTTCGCGATCCCACATCCTTTTCCACTTAGCACACCCTTAGGGGCCTTAACCGGCGATCTGGGCTGTTTCCCTCTCGACTATGAAGCTTATCCCCCACAGTCTCACTGCCGCACAACACATTAATGGCATTCGGAGTTTGGCTGACATTGCTAAGATTGTAGTCCCGCTCAACCAACCAGTAGCTCTACCTCCACCAAGCTAATGCGACGCTGCACCTAAATGCATTTCGGGGAGAACCAGCTATCACGGAGTTTGATTGGCCTTTCACCCCTACCCACAGCTCATCCCCGCAGTTTTCAACCTACGTGGGTTCGCGCCTCCACAGCATCTTACTGCTGCTTCACACTGGCCATGGGTAGATCACCCCGCTTCGGGTCCAGGACATGCCACTTGACACCCCATTAGGATTCGGTTTCCCTACGGCTACCCCACACGGGTTAACCTCGCGACATGCCGCTGACTCGCAGGCTCATTCTTCAAAAGGCACGCCATCACACACAAAAGGTGCTCTGACGGATTGTAAGCACATGGTTTCAGGAACTATTTCACTCCCCTCCCGGGGTACTTTTCACCATTCCCTCACGGTACTATCCACTATCGGTCACACTGAGTATTTAGGCTTACCGGGTGGTCCCGGCAGATTCACAGCAGATTCCACGAGCCCGCTGCTACTCGGGCAACTTGACAACCCCATCATCAATGTCTTCAGCTACAGGACTATCACCCTCTACGGCAGGCGTTTCCACACCACTTCACCTAACACCAACAACAAGACGCAACGATGGTAGTCGCTGCACATCAAGGCCCACAACACCGCACACACAACCCCTACCAAGTATCACATGCACACGGTTTAGCCTCATCCACGTTCGTTCGCCACTACTAGCAGAATCATTATTATTTTCTTCTCCTACGGGTACTGAGATGTTTCACTTCCCCGCGTCAACCCCCACAACAGCTATGAATTCACTGAAGGGTAACACTCCATAACAAGTGCCAGGTTTCCCCATTCGGACATCCTCGGATCAACGCTTAATTGACAACTCCCCGAGGCTTAACGCAGCCTTTCACGTCCTTCATCGGCTCAGCATGCCAAGGCATCCACCATGCGCCCTAAATAACGAACGCACAACCAACACAACAACAAGAACAAACAAAAAACAGCCTGTCCCTCACCATTGTGTCGGCGTGAACTACACAAAACACAAAAGAATAAAGAAATTACACACCCAAACAACCATGCCTATAAAAAGCACCATCATTTGGGGATGCTCGCGTCCACTATACAGTTCTCACACAACACCCCAACCACCAACAACAACCACACAACAAACCATGATTGCGTTAGCAACTAGGCAACACCAGGACAATAATGCCCCAGACACCCAACAATGCACCACGTACTTTTTCAAAAACCACACTGTGTATATAACGACTAATTACAACTGTTTAAGGTGTGTCTCCACCCGATTAAAAAATATCGTTGGCAGCACAACACATGTGCACTCAACCAACACACCCACAACTGTGGGCAAAATAATGCTCCTTAGAAAGGAGGTGATCCAGCCGCACCTTCCGGTACGGCTACCTTGTTACGACTTCGTCCCAATCGCCGATCCCACCTTCGACAGCTCCCTAACGAGTTTGAGCCACTGGCTTCGGGTGTTACCAACTTTCATGACGTGACGGGCGGTGTGTACAAGGCCCGGGAACGTATTCACCGCAGCGTTGCTGATCTGCGATTACTAGCGACTCCGACTTCATGGGGTCGAGTTGCAGACCCCAATCCGAACTAAGGCCGGCTTTCAGCGATTCGCTCCACCTCACAGTGTCGCTGCGCGTTGTACCGACCATTGTAGCATGTGTGAAGCCCTGGACATAAGGGGCATGATGATTTGACGTCATCCCCACCTTCCTCCGAGTTGACCCCGGCAGTCTCTCATGAGTCCCCAACCAAATGCTGGCAACATAAGACAAGGGTTGCGCTCGTTGCGGGACTTAACCCAACATCTCACGACACGAGCTGACGACAACCATGCACCACCTGTATAACGACCACAAAGGGAAACTACATCTCTGCAGCGATCCGCTATATGTCAAGCCCAGGTAAGGTTCTTCGCGTTGCATCGAATTAATCCACATGCTCCGCCGCTTGTGCGGGCCCCCGTCAATTCCTTTGAGTTTTAGCCTTGCGGCCGTACTCCCCAGGCGGGGCGCTTAATGCGTTAGCTACGGCACAGAAGACGTGGAAGCCCCCTACACCTAGCGCCCACCGTTTACGGCATGGACTACCAGGGTATCTAATCCTGTTCGCTACCCATGCTTTCGCTCCTCAGCGTCAGTTACTGCCCAGAGACCTGCCTTCGCCATCGGTGTTCCTCCTGATATCTGCGCATTTCACCGCTACACCAGGAATTCCAGTCTCCCCTACAGCACTCAAGTCAGCCCGTATCGCCTGCACGCCCGGAGTTAAGCCCCGGAATTTCACAGACGACGCGACAAACCACCTACGAGCTCTTTACGCCCAGTAATTCCGGACAACGCTCGCACCCTACGTATTACCGCGGCTGCTGGCACGTAGTTAGCCGGTGCTTCTTATACAGGTACCGTCACAAAAGCTTCGTCCCTGTCGAAAGGAGTTTACAACCCGAAGGCCTTCATCCCCCACGCGGCGTCGCTGCATCAGGCTTCCGCCCATTGTGCAATATTCCCCACTGCTGCCTCCCGTAGGAGTCTGGGCCGTATCTCAGTCCCAATGTGGCCGTCCACCCTCTCAGGCCGGCTACCCGTCGACGCCTTGGTAGGCCATTACCCCACCAACAAGCTGATAGGCCGCGAGCTCATCTTGCACCGAAAAAACTTTCCACAACTGACACTAAACAGCTGTCCTATCCGGTATTAGACCCAGTTTCCCAAGCTTATCCCGAAGTGCAAGGCAGATCACCCACGTGTTACTCACCCGTTCGCCACTCGAGTACCCCAGCAAGCTGAGGCCTTTCCGTTCGACTTGCATGTGTTAAGCACGCCGCCAGCGTTCGTCCTGAGCCAGGATCAAACTCTCCACAAAAAAATTTCAGCACAAAAGCCAAAAA
>NZ_KV793658.1:0-31310 GCF_001808545.1 Corynebacterium sp. HMSC077D03 | reverse complement strand
CAGGTGTCCACCACATGGGGGTCAGGTCCCCACCACCACCGCTGTCGCATCCTCTGTGGCGTAGAAAACCAAGAAAAACAGCCTCTACGAAACCCGGAGCTTGATACCTGCACAAGTTCATGGTCAGGGCCCTAGGTGGCTGGATGGACTGTGTGATAACGACCATCTTGCACCGTCTAGGGCCTCTTGCTATGCCACGACACCACCAAAACACCCCCTGCCTATCCTTTTGACCCGGCCCAACGACCCCTACCCCCAGCCAGGTAGCTATGTTGCTACGCACTCTAGATTGGGAAGAGCCGTTTTACCCTCTATCTATTGCAACTCATTGCCGCGCAGGGTAGCCTAACCTAAACAGGCCCTATTTGGCGTTATGTGCTCGCTAAGAAAAGGACATTGAGTGGTTCGCACAGGAGAGACGGCAAGAGTGGGGGTTCTCGGTTCGCATGGCGAAGTAGGCCGCCAAGTAGCCGCACTGTTGCGCGCTAGCGGACATATGGTGAACTGCGGGAATCGGTCTCACCACACATCAGATGAGCGCACCGCTATCGTTGACGCTCACGACGAGGAATCTGTCAACAAATTTTCCCGTGACCTTGATGTCGTCGTCAACTGCGCCGGACCGTCATGTCTTCTCAAGACCTCAGTAGCGTCGGCACTACCAGACTCAGTGGGCTATATAGACCCGTTCGGAGCCAACTCATTCGACAACTATCCCACCAACCGTCCGTGCGTGGTCAACGCCGGCGCTACCCCCGGTCTCAGCGGTCTATTACTACGCCACCTGGCGGGCCTAATCGACGACTGTCAATCGGTAACTCTCTGCACTGGTGGACGCGACCGGGGCGGGCTGTCGGGTCTGGTCGATGTGGTGCTAAGTACCCACAACTCCTACGGACATCCTGGGAAGATGATTGTCGACGGCGACCTCGTGGCTTACCAACCTGGGAGCATCCACGCTGAAGATCTGGAACCTTTCCCAAGCGATGACGGACTCATAGCAAGCCCGTTCGTCACCAACGAGCTACGCAAGATGGCCCAAGATTTCTCTATTCCGCGCCTCATAGGGGTCACGGCCATACCGGACCGGGACACCCAGCAGTTACTTTTACGTGCGCTCTCACAAACCGACATATCAGACCCAACCACGCTCATGAATTTGTGCGCAGACATAGCTGCAGCGAAGACCAAACTCGATGCCGGAAAGAACCACTGGTTTGCCATCCAAGCCACTGTCCACGGCACCCTACGGGGCCGCCCTGTTCGCGTCTCAGGCAGTGTCCACGCACCGGACTCCACCTTCATCACCGCTCTTTTTGTTGCGGAAGCGACAAAAAGCGTTATCCGCGACGAACTACTAACCGGGCCGAAATGGGGCTATGAGCTGCCGGCCCCTCAAACTGTCCTCTCGTCACTGGCCTCTTACAACGTCGACATTAAAATCGTCGGCCCTACAGCAACTACCGACGCACCTCAATGGAGTGATGACGACGATGCAGGCTTCATTTAAAAACCCCGGTATTTCGGCTCAGAACCTAGAAAGGCCCGTCGCATGAACACTGTACGCGTCGTCGTATGCGGCACAACATTTGGCCGTATATACATCAACGGGATAAAAAAGCTTGCGGATAAATTTTCGCTGGTAGCAATCCTATCTCAGGGCAGCGAACAGTCGCGCCGGCTGGCAGAGCAGCTAGGCGTACCTCTGTGTACCAAGATCGAAGATCTCCCCGCTTTTGATCTTGCCTGTGTGGTGGTCAGATCTAGCGTCGTTGGCGGTTCCGGCACGCAGCTCGCCCTAGAGTTTTTAAGCCGTGGCAAGCATGTAGTGATGGAGCACCCGATCCACAAGAAAGACTCTGTAGATTGCTACCGGATGGCAGCGAAAAATAACGTGCAGTTCAAGCTCAACACCTTCTACCGCTGGAATCCAACCATATCCCGGTACTTGGAAATCGCAACAACACTAACCAGGCAGTTCAAAATCATCCACATAGACGCCGAATGTAGCATTCACTTTCTATTCTCAACGCTCGATATCATCGGAAGGATTACCGGCGGTTTTACCCCATGGAGCTTTGATGACGACACCCAAGTTACCGGAATATTCACTACGCTCACCGGTTCGATACGCAAAACCCCGCTCTGCTTGCGCGTGGTTAATCACAACGACCCAGAAAAGCCAGACGATTTCGCTCACGTGGGGCATCGAATAACTGTTTTCACGCACGCCGGAAATCTGGTGCTCACCGAGACTGACGGAACCATCATCTGGCACCCAAACACCCCAATCCCACGAGATCAAGCTGGCTTGCTAAGCACTGCTGCCGATGATCGTTTGAGCACTCTACAGTTGCATGAGAATCTCCTTATCGAGCCGTGCGTTACCCGTGTCGCCCTCTACGACCATACCTGGCCTGCAGGCATTGCGGAGTTTCTGAACGAAGTATATGACAAGTTGGCGTGCTCCAAGAACGAAGCGCAAGAAGCCGAATACCTCCTGGCATTGTGCGCAGTCTGGGCGCGCACCGGACAATTACTGGGTCCCACATGTACCGTCCAAGCAGCTATGCATGCCGAACCACTCAGTCTCGAGAGTCTGATGTGGCCGCTGGGGGAGTCTCATACCTCCCCCATTGAGCGAAACAACCCCAACCACCGGAACACAGGAGAGATAACATGGATGTCACAGCGCTGATTAACGACCTTGAATCCCGCGGTATAGCGCTATGGGTGAACGGCGATCGACTCAACTACCGTTCACCCAAGGGTTCCTTGCGCGAGGAAGACCTCGCGGCCTTAAGGTCAAATAAGGAAAAGGTTTTGGCATGGTTGCGTGAGCGGGAGGCCGTTCCGCATGATGAGCAAGCACGGTTCGCCCCCTTCCCCATGACCGATATTCAGCGCGCATACGCAACCGGTCAGAACGAAGGCTATGATCTGGGTGGCACCGGGTGCCACAGCTACGCCGAAATACGAACGGAACGCCTTGATCGCAGCCGCCTTGAACAGGCCTGGCACGAACTCATCCAGCGCCATGACATGCTCTCTGCAGTGGTCGTTCCACCGGATTCGCTGCAGGTGGTTAAATCTCGCAGTTTGCCGGTGCTACAAGCTGTAGACCTCGCGGGCCACAACCCAGATGTCCCGGACGCCGAGTATCTTCGTCACCGCGCAAAATTGGAAAACCGTAGCTACCCGTTGGGCACCTGGCCACTGCACGAATTCCAGCTTTTGCAATTTGACGAATGCAGCATCCTACAGTTTTCGGTGGACATGATCATCGCCGACTTTGTAAGCGTGAGGGTGATGGTCGAGGAACTTCTAACTCTCTACGCAGGTAACGTTCTACCGGAACTAGAGGACACCACGTTTCGGGATATAATCACCTCCCGTAACCACCACAGCCAGAGTGCCGCTGGCTTCGCTGCACGCACCAATGCAAAAAAGTACTGGTCCGAGATCATCCCCTCGTTGTCCGGCAAACCCTTACTGCCGACGCTGACCTCAGCCGATCGCACATCCGAAATGCCGGTGCGTTTCACCCGGCGTACCTGGCGATGCTCGCCAGCAGCATGGTCAAAGCTCACCGACGCAGCAAGCACTCACGGCGTCACTCCTTCGGCGACGCTACTTACCGCCTACGCCGATGTACTGCGCCGTTGGTCCTCCACAAGTGACTTTTGCGTCAATGTCACTTCGATGAACCGAGATTCTGCCATTGCCGGAATCAACCGTATTATCGGAGACTTTACCGAGATGACCCTACATGCTTGCCATCCGCACACTGGAACCTTTAGTGAGCGCGTGCACGCAACCCAGGAGCAGCTATCCGAAGAGCTATCACACGCTGCGTATTCCGGGGTTGACGTGTTGCGCGATATAGCCCGCACTACCGGGCAGCCCGCGGTAATCCCGGTAGTATTCACCAGCGCGTTGGGTGCAGACACACCGCACAACAATGGTCCGGCCTACAACCTTGTCTCCGGCGTAAGCCGAACGCCGCAGGTATGGATTGACTGTCAGGCATTCCAGGACGGAGGCTCTTGCAACGTCAACTGGGACGTGCGAGAGGACGTCTTTGAACCGGCGTTGATCGACGACATGTGGGAGTCATTTACCGACCTACTCGATCGCCTGGTCGACGACGGTTCGGCGTGGCAGGAAACTGATTCAGTCCACTTGCCCGATAAGACGATCGCCATCCGTAACCGCATTCACAAAACCCACGTACAGCAGACCACCCGATGCCTCCACGACGGGTTTTGGGATAACGTCCAGCAGCACCCACACCAGCCAGCGCTGGTGTGTGGCGGAAAAACCTACAGCTACCAACATCTGGCTGGCTACGTCGGGGCATTACAGCATGAGCTCTCTGATGTCGGTCCCGGAGATTACATTGCCATCGTCCTAGGTAACGGAGTATGGCAAATAGCTGCCGCTGTTGCCGTGGTATCAACTGGTGCAGCCTACGTGCCGATCGATCACGAGCAACCCGCAATCCGCCAACGTTCAATGATAGAAGCGTGTCGTCCTGCCAACGTCATCACTAATTCTCATTTCTCCGAAGAAAATACCGATATCTCCAACATCAACGTCGATACTCTCAGCCCGATACAGTACAGTGGCACCATAGCCTCACCGGTTTCCCCCACCGAAACCGCCTACATCATCTTCACCTCAGGCAGCACCGGAATTCCAAAAGGTGTTGTCGTTACGCACTCGGCTGCAATGAACACCATAGATAGCGTGAACAATCTCCTCGGCCGAAATAAAAGACGCACGGTATTGGGGGTATCGAAGTTATCCTTTGACTTATCCGTGTATGACATCTTCGGTACCTTCGCAAGCGGTGGCACTTTGGTCCTGCCGTTAGACGAGGAATCGCGAAACCCCAGCAAATGGATCGATTTCCTTGTTGATAACAACGTCGATACCTGGAACTCTGTTCCTGCACTGTTCCAAATGCTTGTGCGAGAGGTAGAGGTGACCCGTCACCCGAACATCCTCAGCCTAGACCTGGTTATGCTGTCCGGAGACAGGATCCCGGGCACTCTCCCAGCGCATGCTGCACCCCACTTCCCTAATGCTGAACTCATCAGCCTCGGCGGCGCCACGGAGGGCGGAATATGGTCGATTTTCCACCCGATGACCTGTCACACAAATGAAACTAGCATACCATATGGTACCGCGTTACCCAACCAAGGAATGTGGGTGCTCGACGAGGCCTGCAATGAGTGTCCGGACTGGGTGCGAGGGCAAATCCATATTTCCGGGGAAAGCCTAGCCACCGGTTACCTCAACGATCCAACCTCCACAGCAGAGAAATTTTTCTTTTCCGAAAAGCATGGCACACGTATGTACGCTACCGGGGATATAGGAAGCTACCGCCCAGACGGCGTAATCGAGTTTCACGGCCGTCGGGACAATCAACTAAAAATCAACGGCTATCGAGTGGAAACCGGCGAGATAGAAGGAGTCCTCGAATCCAACGACTTCGTCGAACGCGCTATAGTACTCACCCAGGAAACCAGTGACCCAATTAAACTACATGCTTTCGTCACTGATGCACAGAGCGACAAAGATGAGCTCAAGGATGCTGGGCAAATCAGAAACTCGGAGCTCCGTACAATGCTTGAGCAGCGCTGGACACCTGCAGATACGAGCCTTGACACGGGAATATTTGCCACATGGATGCGGCTGGGAAACGAAGCCGCGATGGCTGCTTTGCTCGCGGCTTTCCAACAAGCCGGTGTTTTCCTCGTTGCAGGAAAATACCACACTCTTACGGAAATCACCGCGGCGATCCATCCCTCCGAAGAGTATCGCGAACTCATAACCCGTTGGCTCAATATTCTGACTGGAGAAGGCTTAGCCACTAAGGATGATGAGGGTTGGACTGTCAGCCAACAGACCCTGGACTTCTTCGTGTTCGGAGAGGCCTGGGATCAGTTCGGCAACATGGAAGCGGAAATCAATAACAGTAAGGAATTATTCAATTACCAACGGCACGCAGCTGAGGCGCTTCTTTCCCAGTTGCGCGGAGAGATCAGTCCCACCGAGGTGTTCTTCCCGGAGGGAGATACCCATAACGCCCGCACCATTTACGGCGAAAACCGCATTAGCAAGGCGATGAATGCTGCGGCCGCAGAGGCAGTGATCGGCATTGCCGAGCACCACGCTGATCATCCGGTAAGGATCCTCGAGGTCGGCGCTGGCATAGGTGCTACGACGGAAAAAATTGTTAGCCGACTCCCCGAGAACGTAATCGAATACCGCTTCACCGATATTTCGACATTCTTCCTACATAAAGCCCAAAAAATGTTCGCGCATTGTGATGCCATGACCTATGGCCTGTTTGATATGAACTCAGACTGCACATCGCAAGATGTAGAGTTCGGCGGTTACGACATCATTTTGTGCGCCAACGTACTGCATAATTCAGTAAATATCGAGGAGTCATTCACCCGCTTAAAGCAGCTGCGCCGCCCCGGGGGCGTGATCGTCATAGTAGAGCCGATCACTGAACTCTACGCAGCCCTTATCTCGGTGTCCATCAAGATGAATCTGGTTGATTTCACGGACCACCGTGCGGAATCACACAAGGTGTTCATCGAGGACGCGCAGTGGGATCAGGTCTTCAGGGATACCCAGATGCACCGCATCGCGGAGTACCCAAACACTAGTGACCCGTTGCGCGAATGCGGGCAACGACTCATCATCGTTGGTGCCGATGACGACGATGTCCCCACGCTCAACAGTGAAGACATTCTGGGCTACCTGCGTGCTCACCTACCGGGTTACATGGTTCCGGCTTCCGTCAATGTACTACCGGAATTGCCGTTAACCTCAAATGGCAAGGTAGACCGCAAGGCCCTAGCGCAACTCTGCTTAGAACCGGTGGGAAGCCCCAACAACCGGATCGATCCTCCACGCAACGAAACGGAAGAGCAGATAGCGACTATCTGGCGCGATGTCCTCGACACCACGGAGGTTGGGCGCAATGATGACTTCTATGCGCTTGGGGGTGACTCACTGCTCATGGCCGAAACGGTAACCCGGCTCCGCCAAGAAATACCTGGCCTACAGCAGCACACGTGGGACGCCCTTATGCGTGGCGTACTCAAGGTGCCAACCATCGCAGGCATTTCCGCGCTAGCACAGGCTGCAGGAAGTAGCTGTCAACCCGAAGCATTAAAAGCCGTTAATTCTGCTAATCATACCTCCCCTGAACTGACTGCTCTGTCTACTGTAGCCAGTGGCTCTCCAACTGGGTCTTCAAATCTGCATGTATACCGATTGCCGAAGGACGCAATGTTCTGCCGCGTGATGATCCACGCTGGCACTGGCCGCCTGAAGGACTACGAGTTCTTGATGCCCGAACTGCTTCAACGCCAGCCAGAGATTGCCCACGTTGGTTTTACCGCTGGTGACGCAGATCGATTCCTGGACTACACAACCCGTACGCTGATCAGGGATCTGGCCCAGAGCTACGCCCAGGAACTTGATGAGTTGGATATGGAATCTTATCAGTTGGTCGGCTACTGCATTGGCGGTATGTTAGCGCTGGAGACCGCGAAGGCGCTCACCGAACTCGGCCGCGACGTGCGCCAGGTAACTTGCATCAGCACCCACCAGTGCCCGCACCGGGTCACTAATGAACTGCTGTGTGAGCTCGCCTATGGGTGCATTTTCAACGCTGACCTAAGTGCAATGGGGGCGAACTTCGACCTCAAAACCCTCGCAGCAGCCCTGGAGCACACCCTTGATGGCATCAACCGCAATATCAGTGACGAAGAACTGTGTACCCTTGAAGGCCCATACGCAGATATCGGGGAATTCTTCCAAAAGATGGCGGTGTTGAGTCCCAGGGCGCGCCGCAAACTCATCTACCGAAGCATCCGTGAATTCGACACAGACTCCGAGTCCACTCGCGGGATGCTGGACATCCTATACGATGTCTTCCGGCATTCGTTACTCGGAACCATCGACTACGTCCCCGATGTCTATTTCGGTGATGTAGTCGTACTGCAGCCTACCGAAGGTGTAACTGGTTTTTACCCGAGCCTAGGCGGAGACATCGATTGGCCAGCGACCGTGCTCGGCAACCTGCAGATACATGCCGTGGCCGGTTCTCATGCCACCTGCCTGCTACAGGAGAACGTACCCTCACTACTTCCGTTCTTCACGGAGAGGGAACAACGAAATGGCTAATGTGGGACACATTATCTATAAAGCAGACGACCTAGAGAACTCAATTAATTACTTCCGTTCGCGCGGCTTTGACGTTGAACCAGGACAACAGAAAAACGCTGCAAGCGCGCTTATTTATTTCTGCGAGGGTCCCTACCTGGAGATACGAGAGCGAGCCGACGTACCACCGTTTTTCCGCCAACTTTTACACCTTACTGGCAATGGAAAATTCGTCGACTCCTATGACAGATTCTCCACCATGTCACAGGGGTACTCACGGGTGGTACTGGAGGCGCAGCGCAAGGAATTTGACCACATAAAGGAGATTTTTGATTCTCATCAAACCAAGAGCCTGACAATCCCGTTCTCCCGCAAGGATCCCGCTGGCAGACGGCTCGCCTGCTGGTGTCTGTCACCCGACGACTGGGCGATCCCGCTTTTCGTGACCCCCTTTGCCATTGATACCCATCGCAGCACCCCGCATCCTAACGGGATTACCCACATAACCGACATCGATTTTGCGGCCAGTGAGAAGACATTAAGCATTTGTAAGCACGTTGGTGTCGACGGCGGCCTCACCTGCCGTTCCGGCACAGGCACGATTGATTTGGAGTTTGCATGAGAGGGCGCGATATCGACCGCAACAGTGTGTTGAAGCATTACGAAGGCACCGGCCACCTGGCCCGAAAAAGCCTGTGCCAGGAACTGTTCGAATCATCCGAGATTTATTCGGACCATGTAGCTGTCATCGCTGACGACGCACACCTGACCTACGCACAACTCGAGCAATCACTTTGTGTGTTCACCGAGGAGCTACGAGAAAGCGGCCTCTCGCCAGGAGACCACGTGCTACTGCAACTGCCAAACACCGCAGCGTATGTGGTGACTCTGCTTGCGCTGATGCGCGTGGGTGCTATCCCAACCCTGCTGCTTCCCGCGCATAGAGAGGCCGAAGTTGCAGCGTTGTGTGAGTCTTTACACCCAGTTGCTTATATCGGTGGCCGCGACCATCTCGGTTTTGACACCGTAGCCATGGTAGAGGCTATGGGACCCGGCGAGCTCGGACTCAAAGAACTGTGGGCCGATAACGGACCCACGCACGACAAGGAGTCCTCGTACCGAGTTCTGCCAGGTCTCTTCACTGCCCCGATTTCTACCAAATGTTCTCCGCCTACTAAGTGGCCGGATCCACGCAGCGTTGCGCTGAATCTTTTGTCTGGCGGAACCACGAACATGCCAAAAATAATTCCCCGGGTACATGAGGCGTATGCATATAACACCCGTGCGGCGGCACAGTGCTGCGGCGTCGGGCCAGATACGGTATACTTGGCGGTTCTATCTACCTCTCATGATTTCGCCTTAGCTCAGCCCGGGATTCTGGGCACCTTGCTTTCGGGCGGCACTGTGGTTCTGTGCACCAGCGCAGCCTTCGATGAGGCGTTTCCGGCCATTGCGACCCACGGGGTCACGCTGACTGCACTAGTTCCTGCGGTAGCCCAGGTGTGGGTGGAGGCCGCAGAGTGGTTTCCCGCAGATTTCTCTTCCTTGGAGCGAATTATCATTGGCGCAGCGGCGCTTAACGACGGCTTAGGTGAGGCAATACAGGATCGTTTCGGTGTGCGTATCCACCAGGGTTATGGCATGGGTGAAGGCATCACTACGTTCACGCGTATTGATGACCCTCCAGCGGTGATTCTTGGCACGCAAGGTCGTCCCATCTCTGATGCTGACGAGTTGGTAATCGATGGCCCGGGAGGCGAGCCGGGAGAGATACTAGAAAAGGGCCCTTATACTTTCTTCGGCTACAAAGGAAACCGCGATACCCCGGACTGTTTCACCGAGGATGGTTTCTTCCGCACCGGTGACCGTGGCTACCTTACCGAGGACGGCAACCTGGTGCTGTGCGGGCGCGTGGTTGAACAGATCAATCGCCTGGGCGAAAACGTCTCCCCTTCTGAGGTCGAGACACTCTTGTCTGGAACTCCAGGCATTAGTGCTGCAGCCGTCTTCCCAATGCCAGATAGAGCACTGGGAGAGCGCACCGTTGCAGCCATCGTCGCCCAACCAGGCGTTAACCGCTCCGCCATTCTGGATGATTTCCTCACCCGAGGCGTAGCCCGATACAAGGTGCCGGACCAGGTGATCACTGTCGACGAAATTCCACTGATCAACATCGGCAAGGTCGACAAGAAAAAGCTGCGTGCTCTCGCGGCAGCGCAATTTACTGACCGTGAATCCGAACAAAGCTGAGAGGACAAGACCATGATCAAAGAGGAACAAATTCGCGAAGAACTCCTCGCCTCGCTCCACCAGATCCTCGGCGAAGATGCCGAAATCGGCATCGACGACAACCTGCTCTCCCACGGCCTGGAGTCACTTCCAACAGTCCGTCTGCTCGCTGATTGGATGAAACAGGGACACCGCGTCTCCTTTGGAGATTTCATGCGCGCCCCAACGGTAAGGCAGTGGGCGAAGATGCTTGTAGAATCCACACCAAACCACAGCACTGACGCCATTGAGTCCCCCAAAGATGGGTTTGCCGCTCCCATCGACGATTCCGTACCCTTTGACCTCACAGATGTCCAATACGCCTATTGGATTGGCCGCAATTCCTCGCAGCAACTGGGCGGGGTGGGCACCCACGGCTACGTAGAGGTCGAATCCCGCAGTATCAATATCGACCGATTGCAACAAAGCTGGCTGACGCTGCTACGTTCCCACCCGATGTTGCGCGCCTGCTACACCGAAGATGGCAAGCAATATGTGCTGCCAGAGCCGCCCCACCCCACCATCCTCGTTCATGACCTCACCAAGATGGACGAGTCCACGCGCGAAGAAGCTCTGCTATCCACGCGCGAACGCCTTTCGCACCGACTGTTGGACATAGCTACCGGCCATGTGGTATCTTTAGAAGTCAGCCTCCTCCCTCAGGATGTAGCAGTTATTCACTTCGATATCGACCTGCTTGTGTGCGATGTGCAGAGTTTCCAAATTATCTTGCACGACCTCGCCCACCATTACGCCACCGGTGAAGCCCCCGACGCCGACCCGTCGTGGAGTTTCGCTCGCTACCTCGCTGGACACGCTCGCGAAGGCGTCGCCGATATCGACCGTGACCAGGCATACTGGCGCAATCGCCTCTCCGAGTTGCCGGGTGCCCCAACCTTGCCGATGAGCCACGGCACCAACGAGGAACAAGCACACCGGTTTGTACGCCGCAGTCGATCATTCGATTCGGCAACTTGGTCGCGCTTGCGTGAGGTGTGTGAACACCACGCTACTACCCCAGCAATGGTGTTGCTGACCGCCTACGCCCGCACCATCGGCCAATGGAGCGAGAATAAAAAATTCCTCATGGCCGTACCTCTGTTCAACCGCGGTTCAGACACAGCGATAAAGAATGTCGTCGCAGACTTTACCGCCCTGACACTCACCAGTATCGATCAGTCCACACGCCGCACTTTCAGCGAGGACCTCAAGGATATACAGGCCTCTTTCTATGAGGATTCGTCACATTCACAGTATTCGGCGGTGCGGGTGCTGCGAGACCTACGTGCTTCCAGAGGTGAGCAAGTTTTGGCTCCCGTGGTGTTCTCCTGCAACCTGGGAGACCCACTGGTTGGCCAAGAGTTTATAGATACCTTCGGAGAGATTAGCTACATGATCTCCCAGACCCCCCAGGTGTGGATTGACCTCCAAGTCTTCACCACCGTCAACGGCTTCCTAATCGTCTGCGACGCAGTTGAACAGTTGTTCCCCGAGAAGATGCTGGACGATCTCTTCGCCACCCTAGTGATGGAGATTGACAAGGCAATCACCGACGATCTCTCGCATTCAGACCCGGTAGAGAGCCCAGGAGCGCAGGCCCGTCGAGCGTCACGTGCCGAAGTTGCCTCTTGGCGGCTGCCTGACACCACCCTTGTCGATGAGGTGATTGCCGCTGCACGGTGCCACCCCCAGGCCACGGCCATTCGCAGTGCAAGCGGCGACGTTATTACCTACCAAGATTTGGAAGAGCAAGCCACCACCATCGCCTCTGCTTTGGTGAATTCCGGGGTTGAGCGAGGCGCTTTGATTGCAGTGATGGTGGAGCGTGGTCCTCGCCAGATTATTGGTGCGCTAGCCGCGATGATGGCGGGCGGAGCATATGTACCGGTGAGTCTACAGCAACCGGAATCTCGTATTGCCGCTCTCTTGGGGGCAAGCCAAGTAACGCATCTGATTACTGACCGACCCGATAAGGTTCTGAGCGAAACTGCAGTTCAGGTAGTAGATTTCACGAGCGCTACCGGCACAGCCAATCTTCCGCAGCTGCATCCACAAGACCCAGCCTATGTAATCTACACCTCTGGGACCACTGGAACACCAAAAGGAGTCGAGATTTGCCACGGTGCTGCATGGAACACCATTAGCGAGATCAACCGTCGCCTGGGCGTTGGTCCGACAGACCGCCTACTAAGCGTATCTTCCTTTGATTTCGATCTCTCGGTGTACGACGCCTTCGGGCTCCTTTCTGCTGGCGGCGAACTGGTAACCATCCCAGATGATGCGCGCCGCGACGCCAAGAAGTGGGTATCGCTGGTGGATAGTTTAGGCATAACTATCTGGAATTCGGTGCCTACTTTGTTTGAGATGCTTTTATCTGCGGCTGATCGGACACCGGGCAAGCTCAGCAGCATACGCCATGTTCTGCTATCTGGCGACTGGATTGATACCAGCCTGCCTGAGCGCATGCGCACGGTTACCCCGCAGGCACACCTATTAGCTATGGGCGGTGCGACGGAGGCATCTATCTGGTCCAATGGTCTCGACCTCGATGTAGTGTCACCCGAGTGGACCTCAATTCCCTATGGTCGGCCGCTTGCCAAACAGATGTACCGGGTGGTGTCCAGCAATGGCCAGGACTGTCCCGATTATTCTGTGGGGGAGCTGTGGATTGGCGGCCTGGGCGTAGCTACACAATATGTCGGCGACCCCGGACTCACCGAAACTAAGTTCGTAATCTCGGAGGACTCACGTTGGTACCGCACAGGCGATATGGGCCGGTTCTGGGCCGATGGGACGATCGAGTTTTTAGGCCGCTCGGATAACCAAGTCAAAGTTCGTGGCCACCGCATCGAACTCGGCGAGATCGAGTCCGCGTGTGAAGCGTTGCTGCCAATAGAGCGTGCCGTGTGTATCACGCACCAAGGTGCATCATCGTCACCATCTTTGGTTACGTTTGCTCAGTTCACACCGTCACATGTTGCCCGAACTACTCCGGAGCAGTTTGCGACGTCATTGCGCGCCAAAGTCAACGACGTGCTGACCGAGGGCGACATCCGCACGTCCGTCGAGCACGATGAGCATTTACAGACCGCATATGCCTTCTCAGTGATGCGACGCTGGGAGGAGCAACTCACCGGCGTGGGGACCCCAAACCACCTCCGCGAACACCGTAATCGCTGGCAGACATGGCTAGGCAAAGCAGATGAACACCCGGCTACCGCAGACTTGCTTCTAGACGACGAGTCGTTCGGCGCGTTAGAGCGTTTTGTCACCCCCTTCGAGCAAGCCTTCGTAATGGCGGAGAAGCAGCGCAGTATCGCTGAGTTCATCCAAAGCCCAGATTCGATGTCGGTGGAGCAATTCCTCGCAACCCGTCCGTTGGGTCGGTTGGTTCACCGGGTCCTCGGCGCGGTTGTGCGTGAATGCAGTACCCACTCAACCAGCGAGCTCAAGATTCTTGAGATCGGGTCACGCCGGCCCGAGGCCTCTGCGGACTACGCGGCTATCGCGGGGACGAGCGCATACGTGCTCGCTGATCCCTATCGTCATCACCTCGAACATGCCGGACAACGTGTTGGTAACACCTTCACGTACCGCCAGCTCGGAGTCACTAGCACGCCCCAACCGACTCCTGGGGAGGCAGTGACGAAGGCGGACTTGGTGCTGTGCAACCAGACGCTGCACCAGAGCGAGGACATCGAGAAAACGCTCTGTGAGGCCTGGGGCCTCAGCGCCCCTGGAGCAACGATGGTGGTGGTAGAGCCCACTGCCCCCTCCCCGATGTCCGATATCACCGCCGCATTTATTGCCAACAATACCACGGACGCTCGGGCCGAAACCGGTACAGTACTACTCAGCGCCCGCAGCTGGAAAGAAATCCTGCAGCGCACTGGGTGGAAACCTGTAGAGCATGTAGAGATCACTAAAACGACGGCGCTTATCATCGCCGAACGCGCTAGTTCCAACGAATCGGTCACACTATGCGATTCTGACTATGCCAAGGCTACAAACCTACTGGCCACCCGCCTTCCGGAGTACATGCTACCGAAACGCATCCTGGAGCTAGCGAAGTTTCCACTCACCAGCAACGGCAAGATTGACCGCAAAGCGCTCACAGCATTAGTGCCGGAATACTTCGACAACGAGCCCGCTGTCACCGAACTTCCGCACACCGCCACCGAGAAACGGCTCATCGATATCTGGGATGAGCTGCTGCACACCAGCTCCAACGTGAACTCAGACTACTTTCGCTTGGGTGGTGACTCTCTCACAGCAACACGCCTGCGCCGTACCATCGAACAGTGTTTTGGCGTGGAATTTCCGTTAGAGAATATCTTTGACGTTCCGTTGCTGCGCGACATGGCCGCCCGAATTGACCAGATAGCCGAAGTCCCCCACCAGCAATCGGATCTTCCCAAGATTGTTCACGGGTCTGAACAGTACGCTCCGTTCCCGCTGACTGAGGTGCAGCAGTCCTATCTCATCGGCAGCTCTGGAGCCATCGAACTCGGCGACGTTTCCAGCCACTGTTACTTTGAAATGTCCACTGCCTGCCTAGACCCGGAGCGAGTGGAAGACGCGTTCAATGCCCTGATTAAACGCCATCCCATGCTGCGCACCGTCGTGTGTGAGGACGGATTGAGTCAGCGTGTGTTGCCCGAAGTACCACGCTACCGCATTGCCCTCATTCGCTCCGGCAACGCCGACAATGAGGATACTCTCGATGAAATCCGAGAGGAAATGTCCCGCCAGAAGTTTGATCCCACTCAGTGGCCATGCTTTGACGTGCGCTACGTAGCCGAGCCCGACGCGGGTCGACTGCTTTTAAGTTTCGATAACTTGTTTATCGACGGCTGGAGCATGTTCCACATTTTCCGTGAGTGGAAGCAGGCCTACGACCACGGCGTAGACAGTCTCGATCCGGCAATCCCCTATTCATTTAAAGACTATGTCGAAGCCACGATTGAACTGTCACACAGCGACATCCATAAGCGTGACCAAGCCTATTGGGAATCGGCAGTGGATACTATTTATCCTGCACCGCAGTTGCCGGTGACCGACACAAACGGCGCTAATACCTCGCAGTTTTGCCGCCACCACGCCCTGGTGGACGCTGCGAAGTGGCGCCGGATTAAGCAACGGGTACGTGAGGAGGGGATGACCGAAGCCGTATTCCTAGCCGAGGTATACGCCGAAGTCCTAGCGAGGTACAGCGATGAGCCGCGACTTAGCATCAACCTGACCCGATTCGACCGCACTCGGTTCGCCCCCGAGGTTGACCACATAGTTGGCGACTTCACCAGCCTATCTATTCTCAGCGTGGATACCCAGTGTGCACCATCGTTCCGGGACCGCGCTGCAGCGCTACACAGGCGCATGTTCAGCAATCTCGATCACGGCAGTGTCTCCGGCGTGTCGGTGCAGCGAATGCTTACTAAGCAACGCGGTGCTCGGGTAACCATGCCGGTGGTCTTCACGTGTGGCCTGGGCGTCGTGGAGCACCCCGAGTCAGATCAGAGTCCTTACCTGGGCGTAATCGATCATGGCCTATCGCAGACGCCACAGGTATGGATGGACCTCCAGGTCTATGAACACGATGGTGGCCTGATGCTGAATATGGACGCGGTCGAGGCGATCTTCCCCGACGACATGGTGGCGGAGCTTTTCACCAGCCTTACAGCCACTCTCTCGCACCTCGCAGAGTCCCCTGAACTCTGGAACGCGCCCACCAGTACCATAGCTCCGACGACCAACGCGCCCACCGCAGATCGAATCAACGACACAGACCGGGAACTCCCCGGAGCGGATAAGAGCCTACTGGGGCTGTATCAGAAGGGACTTGCCGAGCATGGTGACAACCTCGCGGTGATAGACGCCACCACGCAATGGACATACGAGCAACTCAATGAGCAGTCGGATAAGTGGGCCCAGCTTATTGCTGCAACTGACCCGGCGCCTGGTGATCTCGTTGGCATCATGATGGAAAAGTCCGCACAACAGATCGCAGCGGTACTAGGCGCAATGAAGGCCGGATGCGCCTACTTGCCGCTGAGCGTGGACCAACCGGTGGGGCGTAACACTTCCATCATCAACGATGCGGGTGCATCCATTGTTGCGATGGACCATCCGGACGATGATTTCGCTGCGTTAGCCGAGCACTGCACAGTCATCACTCTGGCCGATGTCGCCCGGCATCGGCCAGGTGACCAGGCCTTAAGCGAATCGAGTCCGACACCCAGCTCGCTTGCGTACGTCATCTACACGTCTGGTACGACGGGCACTCCCAAAGGAGTAGCCATCACCCACGAGTCGGCGGTCAATACGATTGTCGATGTCAACGAACGCCTCGGGGTGACTCCGACCGACCGGATATTGGGGATTTCAGAGCTAAACTTCGATCTATCGGTATACGACATCTTCGGGATGTTCGCGCGGGGTGCTACCTTGGTGTTGCCATCTCCAGCAGACAAACGTGATCCGCAGTGCTGGGCAGATGCCGTAACTACGCACTCGGTGACGCTGTGGAACTCTGTGCCAGCACTTTTTTCGATGTACGTGGAACACCTCCGCGAACGGAGCCTCATTGGTTCCTCCGTACGGTCGGCACTACTCAGCGGAGATTGGATACCTGTAAATATCGCTTACCAGGTCAGCACCCTCTTCCGGGACTGCACAGTTTTCGCTGCTGGGGGTGCTACCGAGGCATCGATATGGTCAAACTGGTACGAGGTAGGCGTCGATGATGCCTCGCGTACCAGCATTCCCTATGGAACGCCGCTGGCAAATCAGCGAATGTACATCCTCGATGAGGCCCTGAACCCCCGACCCACGCATGTGCCGGGAGACCTTTACATTGCCGGACGTGGCCTGGCCATGGGGTACTGGAAGGACCCAGAGAAGACCGCAGCATCATTCATCACCCACCCCCGCACCGGCGAACGAATGTACCGCACGGGCGACAAGGCCCTCTACAATCACCTTGGTCACATCATCTTCCTGGGGCGCGAGGACGGTCAGGTTAAGGTCAACGGCTACCGCATCGAACTCGGTGAGATCGAGTCAACAGCACGAAAATTCAACGAACTCCGCGATTGCGTCGCTGTCAACGACCATGGCATTGTTCTCTACGTTGTTACGCATGAGGGCTTTAACATGGCAGCACTCAATAACCACCTCGCCGAGTCTCTCCCTGCCTATATGCGTCCACGCGTGATATCACGCATTGATGGGCTACCACGGTCTTGGAACGGCAAGATTGATCGCAAGAGTTTAGAAGGAAAAACCTTTGAACAACCACAAACAAGGGAACGCTCTCGTAATCACCGAGATTCGGGTATCATTACCATCTTGCAAGAACTCCTCGGGCCCAAGGAGATCAGCATCGACGATGACTTCTTCACCATCGGTGCCGACTCGCTCACGGCCGTGCGGCTTACTAACTCGATTCGTCGAGAAATGTCAGTAGAGATCTCCATACGTGACGTATTCAACCATCCAACGGTCCGAGAATTGTCCGACCTGATCGCCAACATCGTCGGCAGCGACGTAGAAGAAGGCGAAATTTAGAGTTCATGCCACACCTGTTTCACTCACCTGACAAGCCACTTGCCCCAACCCAGTGCTACGCACAAGCAGCCTAATCTGAAAGGAAACATCATGCCCAGTACTCCCCACACCACCCCGAAAGATGCAAAAGCAGGACGGCTGAACATCACCGACCTGATGAACATCGGCATCTTCTTCGTCATCAACTTGGTAGCCGGCGTGGTCATCGCCTTCATCGGCATCACCCCCATCACCTACGTGATGATCACCAGCGTTCAGGCCCTCATCCTGGGCATCCCGATGATGCTGTTCTTGGCCAAGGTGCACAAGCCCGGCATGGTCTTCATATTCCTTCTTCTCAGCGGCCTCGCCAGCCTGCTGCTTGGTTTAGGCATATGGCCACTGCTGCTCAGCTTGGTCATGGCCGTGTTTGCCGAGTTAATTTTGCGCGCCGGCAAGTATACGAGCGCAATACACAGTGTGATCGCCTATGCCTTTATAGCAGTGTCACCCACCGCATCATATATTCCGCTTTTCTTCACCACTCGGCGCTACATAGAGAGCAGCGGCATGCAGACCAAATATGGTGCTAGTTTCGCGGATGGCCTCACCTCTATTGGCCAGATGACTTGGCTATTCCTCATCATTGTGATAGTAACCTTCGTCTGCGGGATCCTCGGCGGGATCCTCGGCCGGCGCATCTTCACCAAGCACTTCCAGCGAGCAGGAATCGCCTGATGTCGCCCACTTTGCCCGGATCAGGCACGCACACAGCGGGACTCCATCTGGACCCACGCACCACGGTGCTGGTCATCCTCGTGGTGTCCTCGGTGCTCATCTCACCGGCCGGGTCCAGTGGGGCGCTGGGCAGCACCGCCCGGTGGATGCTCATTGCCGTTCCCGGGGCACTTTTCCTCGCCTCCGGCATGGTGGCCGCTGCACTGCGATACGCACTCACCTTCGCGGTGCTCGCTGGCTTTCCTGCGGTGGTGGTACAGGCCCTGCCCGAGCGCCACATCATCGTGGACGTGTGCGCTACGTGGTTCGCAGGGCTTTCGCTCATCCTCCCTGGCATCACGTGCTGCTGGTACCTACTACGCACCGTCTCGGCCAGCGAATTCATGGCCGCGATGCAGCGCATGCGGAGCCCCGACGCCCTGACCATCCCCACGTCCATCATGTTCCGGTTCTTCCCGACGATTCTCGAGGAATACCGCGATATCCGCACCGCCATGCAGATGCGTGGCATCTCGGGCCTGCGCAACCCGATCGCTATGCTCGAATACCGCTTTGTGCCACTGTTGGCGTCCGTTGTGAGCATCGGCAACGAGCTGGCTATGTCTGCAGTGACCCGCGGATTGGGCTCGCCTCGCCGACGAACCACGCTGTGCGAGATAGGCTTCCGCGTAGGCGACGCAATAGTCATAAGCGTGCTCGTCGTGTCCCTGATCCTACTACTGGTAAATATAGTGATGCTGCCGTGATAAAGCTGCACGATGTGTCACTATCCTATGGTCAAAACACAGCGGAGCCGGTGCTGCACCACGTAAATCTCACCGTGGCGAAGGGCGAACTAGTTCTAGTGTGTGGCGAATCAGGCTGCGGTAAGTCCAGCCTGCTACGCCTGATAAACGGCGTGGCGCACACGTTCTGCGACGCCCAGATTTCGGGGGAGGTGCTGCTGGACGACGAAGACATCACTCATGCCCACCCACACGACATCGCCGAACGCGTAGGCTCAGTGTTCCAAAACCCCAAGTCGCAATTTTTCACGCTGGAAGTAGCCAGCGAACTCGCCTTTGGCTGCGAAAACCTCGGCGTGGCGCCCAACGAGATTCGACAGCGTATTGGGGAACTTTCCGCAGATTTCGGCATGGTTCATCTCCTCGACCGGCACCTGTTCACACTTTCCGGCGGCCAGAAACAAAAAATAGCATGCGCTTCAGTGGCCGCGATGCACCCACAGGTACTACTACTAGACGAACCATCATCAAATCTCGACCTCGCCGCCGTCGATGAGCTGCGCCGCATCGTCGCGCAGTGGAAGACACAGGGCCGCACCGTCCTGATCGCTGAGCATCGGCTTTCCTACCTAGTTGACATCGTGGACCGAGTGCTGGTTATGCAGGACGGGCAGATCGCTCATGATCTCAGCGGCTCGGAGTTTCGCACCCTAGACAAGGCCGAACTGTACCGCATGGGCTTGCGCTCAGCGCAGCAGGTCCCCGAGGTGACCCGCGAGCCACGCCCTTCAAGTGGCACGATGGTGCTCAAAAAGCTACAGTTCACCTACCCCAAGGCTACAGAGCCATCCCTGAGCATCAGCCACACGGAGTTGCCGCAAGGGCAAGTCATCGGCGTGGTAGGACGCAACGGGGCCGGAAAATCTACCTTTGTGCGCGTTCTGACTGGCCTGGAATCTAAGGCCACCGGCGTGGTGGACATCAATAACCGCTCGCTCTCGGGTCCCCGGCAGCGCCTGCGCCAGTCCTATTTAGTAATGCAGGACGTAAACCACCAGCTTTTCGGGGAGAGCGTGGAGTCCGACGTAATCATCGGCACCAGTGGACCGGATGGGAAAAACGAAGCGCGCCTTACCGAGGTGCTTGGTGCACTTGATCTCGCGGACAAGCGGGCCCGGCACCCGATGTCGCTTTCGGGCGGCGAACGCCAGCGCGTGGCCATCGCCTCAGCAGTCCTAAGTGAGCGCGAGGTAATCGTCTTCGATGAACCCACCAGCGGGCTGGACCTGTGCCGCATGCACCGGGTGGCCCACCTGCTAGACGCCCTAGCCCGGCAGGGCAAGACCGTTTTGGTAGTAACCCATGACATGGAGCTGGTGGCGCGGTGCTGCGATCTTCTCCTGCGCGTGGAAAAAGGCCGCCTTACCGCCTGCGAACCGTGCGATGATCTCGCACTGGCGCGCACGGTACGGTATCTACGCGGCCGCGACAGCTAGTCCCTACAGCTTCCAGCTGGTGGCGTCGCTCTTTTCACCCCAGAAGCTGCGGTAGCGTGGGGAACTCTCCATGAGTTCCTCGTGGTTGCCGATAGACTCCACGGTGCCGGAGGGACTCATCATCACAATCTGGTCCGCGTCGCGGATGGTGTGCAGCCGGTGCGCAATGACGACGATGGTGCGCTCGGCAGAAAGCGTTTTCATACCGCGCATCACAAGGTGCTCATTCTGCACGTCTAGAGAGCTAGTCGCCTCATCAAGCAGCACGATCCGCGCGTCCTTCAGTAGCGCACGAGCGATGGAGACACGCTGACGCTCACCACCGGAGAGATTCTGCCCGCCCTCGCTAATCAGGGTGTCAAACCCCTGCGGCAGCTGCCGGGCAATCTCGGTGACACCGGCCAACTCCGCTGCGCGGAGCACCTCCTCCCGCGTTGCATTGTGGCAGCCCAGGCGGATGTTTTCATACAGTGTGTCCTCGAAGAGGTACACGTATTGGAACACCATAGCCAGCGAATCCAACACCGCCCGGGAGCCAAGATCGCGAATATCCACACCACCGATACGGATGGTCCCCTGGTCAACGTCATAGAAGCGTGCCGCAAGTTTTAGCAAGGTGCTCTTGCCACAGCCGCTGGGACCCACCAACGCAGTAGTAGTTCCGGGCGCCACGCGGAAACTCACGTCGCGGACCACTGGGGTGTTGGGTTCGTAGCCAAAGCCCACCCCATCGAACTCGATGCCATAGTCGCGTGGCGCCGCCGGAACCGCAGGCTCCGGCAACACCCGCGCATCGAGGATCTTTTGGATCTCATCTAAGGTATTGCGCGCGGATTCCAAGCCCTCGCCGTAGGGTATGCCCGACATAGCAACGCGAGCCAGGATGAACACCAACACAATGACGCCAATGTAGGTGCCTGCTTCTAGCCAGTGGTTGAGAAGTAGCACGGTGGCCAGGGCATCAATGACCACGGTACCGACCATGATGATTAAAGCCAGACGACCCATGATCATCTCACCTGTCTTCTGGGTGTGCTGCTGGGCGCTAAGCTGCTCTCGAATCGAGGCGCGCACGGCGCGCTCCCCCAGCGAATCCGGCCCAGCCGTGCGCAGCACCGGCTGCACCTGGGCGAACTCCAGCACCTCCGCGGCGCCGTGCTCGTTGCGCTCGCCCTTCTGGCGCTCTGCCACGCGGTACTGCCGCATTAGGCGGTTATAGGCGAACCACACCACGGCAGCCACTGCAACGGTAACCAGCCCCAGCCGCCAGTCCACGGCGATGAGAAACACGCAAGCCAAACCGGCCGAGGCAGCACCGTGCAGCATGGGCCGCAGCATCATTGCCGGCGCGTTAGCGGCAAACAGCGCACCGCTGGTGGCTACAACACCGATCTGGCCGGCGCGATCTTCTTCAAAATAGCCCAGGGGTAGCTGTGCCGTGCGATCGGCGATAAGCCGGTGGATGCGCAGCACGTAATCATGCCCCAGGTCCTGGGCAATAACCTCAGTGGGCCAGTCTGCGGCGGCGTAGACGAGGACGGAGATAATGATCCAGGGCAACCATGCTGCGGCCTGCGCGGGATCTTCGCTAAACAGCGTGTCCAAAAACAGTGCAATGAGGATAAGGCCAATGGCCAACGCCACCGCGGAAATCCCAATTAGCGTAAGGACCAGCACCAGACGGCGACGATCAGCCGGACTGCCCAGTGAATAGAGCGTGCGGATCATTATTTTTCCTCCCCTTGGATGCCCGCCTGCGCGGTTTGGTAGCGTGCCCACATCGTGGCGTAGCCCTTGCCTGCCGCCACTAACTCTTCGTGAGTGCCTGCTTCGGTGACCTCACCGTTTTCCAGCATGAGGATCCGGTCAGCGCCGGTGATCGTGTGGAGCCGGTGTGCGATAACTACTAGCGTGCGCCCGGCCACCAGCTCGGTAATGGCCCGCTGGATCGCGGCCTCGGAGTCCGGATCCGCAAAAGCGGTGGCCTCATCCAACACGAGGATCGGCGCGTCGAGCAAGATGGACCGGGCAATAGCCAGCCGCTGCTGCTCGCCACCGGAAAGCTGCGCGTCCTCTCCCACCACCGAGTCGTAGCCGCGCGGCAGATGGGTAATGCGCTCATGAATCTGGGCGGCGCGGGCGGCGCGAACCACGTCTGCGTCGGTGGCCTCCGGGTGAGCGAGGCGAATGTTATCCCGCACGCTCATCCGCATAAGGTAAGGGTCCTGGAAGACGAACCCTACCCTACGGTAGAGCTGGTCAGATCGGAGATCAGTACTAGGGACGCCACCAATGCGCACCGACCCCTCCGTGGGGTCTAATAGCCGGGGGATGAGCGCGGCTAACGTGGACTTCCCCGAGCCGGAAGGTCCCACCACCGCAGTGATGCTGCCGGCGGTAAGTTTTTGGTTAATGCCGGAAAGCACCGGGGTGTCCGGCACGTAGGAGAAGCTTAAATCTTTCAACTCAATTCCGGCGTTTGCAGGCTCCCTGCCGCCAGCAGCGGGCGGCAATACCGGGATGTTGAAGAACTCGGTGAGATCCGCCGCGGCAGCCTTCGCCTCCGAAAACATGATGTTAGTGCGCGAAAGCATAAGCAGAGGCGCGGCGATGTTGTTGATGAACAAAAACGCTGCCAGCACATCGGCCACTGGTACGCCCGCAGACGTGATGAGCCACGGGCTGGCCGCGGCTACCACCAGCAGGCCAAACCCGGTGGAGGTGAAGATCTTCATCAAAGCGGTGGGGTGTACGGTGGCGTGCAACCACTCGCGATAGAACCCACCAAAACTCCGGGAACGACTAAGGAAAATGCTCTCGTCGTAGCCTTCCGGAACAAACACCTTGATAACCGGGATGCCGCGCACCAACTCTACGACGGCGGCGTCTAGCTGCTTCTGGCTGGACTTAAATTTCTCCGCCTTTTCTTGAAACTCGCGCATCATAAACGGCATGGTGGCCACTGCCAACAGCAGTGGTACCAGGCCCAGCAGGCCTATCCGCCAGTCCACCACGAACATGTATCCCAGGCTCAATAGCGGTACGAGTACACCGGCCGAATAATCGTGCGGCGCGTGGGCGATGAGCTGGTGGATCTTGGTGACGTCGTCTTCGATGTAGGTTTTCACAGTCCCCGAAGGTGTCCGCGTAAACCAAGACAGCGGGAGCCTACCCAGCTTGGTAATCTGCTGCTGGCGTAAGTGCTCGCCCAAAAGGCCGTCGGCCTGGTGGCTTACCTGGAGGCTCTTCACGGTTGCCTGTCCATGTAGGACGGTGGCCACCATGAGCGCCGCGACTAGCAGCCACAGCTTTGACGCATCTATCGGCTCTCCCTGGAAGGACAGCATTACGGTGCGCACCAGCTCAACCAGCACGATTACCGGCACCAGCGACAAAACCGCCGCCAGCACCGCCAATAGCAGCGACACCGTGATCTGCCGGTGGGCAGGTTGAGATATTTGCCTAAAGGTAATGGGTGGTTTTTGTTCGGTCATCGGGGCCTCTTTACTTAACAGTCACAATCACGCATTGTTCCGCGCTAACCAGGCAGTGTTCCCAGTAATTCCCGCTAGAAAACCGGCAAGCAGGTCGAGGAACTCGGTTCCAGTATCGAGCGGGAAGAAATGCCCACCCGGCAGGACCTTCAGTTCAAAACTACCGCTGGTAAAATTTTCCCACCGGGAAAGCATCTCTGGGCTGACAGCTGGGTCGCTATCCCCCGCCAATGCCAGCACAGGAGAGCGAAGCACCGTGGTTGCATGGTGAAAGCCCTCGTGTAACACATAATCGCGACGAATGTCAGCGAGCAGCAGCTTCATCACATCATCATTGGCAAGGATCTCAGGTGGTGTGCCACCTACCTTCTCAAACTCCCTGCGCAGCGCACCGAACCCCATTGACGAGTGGTATTCCCCAGGCACGGTTTCTCCGGGCGCCTGCCGTGCGGCCACCACCACGGCTTCCGGTATAGTGGGCCGATGCATCTGCTGCAGGCAGGCAGCAACCTGGTAGGCCAGCGCTGCCCCCATGGAGTGGCCGTACAACGCAATCGGCGCGCCCGCCGCCAGATCTACTATCTCGGTTGCGCACATATCGGCGAGCTTGTCAAAGTCGCTTACCCATTTCTCTCGGCGACGGGTTGCCTTTCCGGGAAGCTCCACCGGCACCACGTCAATGCTTGGGTTGACCCCCACCCATCCACGATAGACGGAAGCGCTGCCTCCTGCGTGATGGAAGCAAAACAAGAGGGTTCCAGTGCGATGTCCGGCCACAAACGGAAAGACTCCCTCGCAGCTGATTTCTGTCATTTTTCGCCTTTCGCTAGGTCGGACTGATTAAGCACGATTTCTACTGCTGCGACGGTACCCGGGTCTGTGGCAAGCAACTCGGGCATCCTGCGGGCTGCGGAGTCGTATGCTCCACTTACCAAATCGGCAATTCCGGCGGCCAGGGACTGGGCACTCAGTTCGCCTCGCTGGGCGTCAATATAGTTCGGCCCGGCACCGTTTCGACAAACTGCGTTGGCATGGAAGTGTTGGTCACCACCGAATGCAACCGCAAGGCACGGCTTGCCGGCGCGCAGGATCGCCCCGGTGGTGCCCAGTGAGCCGTGGCAGATGCCTGCACGGCACCACGGAAGCACAGTCGCGAACGGGACCCGGGCGACGGTGAGGATTCCTTCTCTCACACCAGGCTCATGATCGGGATCGACGATTATCGCCCGCAGACCATGCTCGATGCACGCGTCTCGAGTCCATCGTTGAAGGTCATAAACGCGATCTGAGACCATACTCCCAAAGCTTGCCAGAACCGGGGCCGAGCCGGCAGCCACAAACTCCTCGACTGCTGGGTCTAGGGCGAGTTCACTGTGGTGCGGGTCAAG
This sequence comes from Corynebacterium sp. HMSC077D03, assembly GCF_001808545.1. Classification (NCBI taxonomy): domain Bacteria; kingdom Bacillati; phylum Actinomycetota; class Actinomycetes; order Mycobacteriales; family Corynebacteriaceae; genus Corynebacterium; species Corynebacterium sp. HMSC077D03. The sequence goes on along the minus strand of NZ_KV793658.1, from coordinate 5,463 downwards.
CCACTCGCCAGTGACGTGAATGTGGTTTTTCCATTCCGGCGCCGGCGGACTCAACGCGGGACTGAATTGGTAGATCGTGGTTGGTGGAGAGGAGAGCGCTCGCTGACGCAGCCCCAACCTACGGCGCCATGCCGCTATCACTGGGCGCATCGCCCAAGCCATCAGAGTATTGGACATCCAGTGGGTGACCAGAGCTCCGACAGAGCCGTCCAGTTTTCGCGGATCCACGAGGCTGTAACGGAGGCAGGGTTCGGTAGGGAAAACCTGCACCCGAACGCTGGGGACTCCGCGTGCAGCCCCTAACAACCGAGCAACTTCACTGAATTGGGTGTACATGACCACGTCAACGCCATCCATGGCATGCTCTAACACATCGAAAACGTGGGCGTCAGATATCATCTCACGGATACCTAAGACAGTGTCCATCATGCCTTTACTATCGCCCAAAAGGCGCTTCATTAACGCCCGGTAATCACCGGGTAACTCGATGTAGTCCACCCCGTTTGCACGAAAACTCCCGCCGAATTCGCTAAACCCAGCCAAAACAAACTGGTGGCCACGATCTCGAAGTGCGACACCAAGGTGCGCAAATGGCAGCATATCACCCTCAGAACCCAGGACGACCGCGAGAACTTTCACAGCCGTCTCAATCCGTAATCCAACTAGGCCACTCAGGAACCCAAGACTCCCCCATGAGCTTATCTTCCGGGCCAATATCACGAATGACTCGGCACGGATTACCGGCTGCGAGTACCATGGGCGGAATATCTCTTGTCACAACACTGCCAGCACCAATTACTGCACCATGCCCAATCGTGACACCCGCAGTTACCGTGCAATTGCCACCAAGCCACACATGGTCTTGTATGGTGATCGCACCCCCGGTACACACCATGTATTGCCGCTCTACGGGGTCTAAGGCGTGATTGCCAGCAAAGAAGGAACACCATGGACCAACCATGACCTCATTGCCAAATGTCACCGGGGCCATATCAAGTACCGTCGTTCCTCGATTGAAGGTCACGCCATCTCCGACCTTGATTTTCGAGCCATATTGGACATGAAATGGCAGGAAAACCATTAAGCGCTCCCCCAGTTCACCAAGCAGGTCTGCCATCACTGCCTGCTTCTCCGCTGTTTGAAGTGGACGAAGCTGGTTGAGATCGTGACACTTCTCCGCCGCCTCCATCATCTCGTAATAGAGATCCGGGTCCTCAATAGGGCGGAAGGGCTGACCGCAGAGAATCTTATCTTCGATTTGCTCTCGAGAATCCATGGATACTCCTTTGTGCTTGAGAGGCGCGAGCCACAATACGAATTACGGTCAGCCACGCGGTTTGACCCTGACTAGTCGGAATACCCAGATTCTTAGCTCACACTTGGTAGCTTACAGGCCTTCGACTTAATTGTCAAGCATGCCATGCCTAATTATGGTATGCTCAACTTTGCAGCAACCTGCAGCGTCGCCGCCGATCAGCCGACCTGTGCAGCCCTCTCCTGCGGGGCGCTGTGCACGACCCGGTGCCGCTAGACATACATCATTTTCTAAGGATTAGTTGGCACTACCCCAGGCGCTTGCTCCGTGGACCACAATCCATCGTTCGCGGGCAATAATCGGTTTTCCTTCTGCGGTAGGAGAATCGGTGCGCCGTCTAATAGACCGTTGACGTATATCCAGGGATGAATCATGAAAGAAAACCCCACCACGGCAACCGCTAGCGGTGACCCCAGCGCCACCGCAGTCCCCTCAACCAGCGCCCACGCAAAAGGCCGCGACCTGGTGCTTGATGTCCAAGATCTGCGATGTAGCCTGGGAAAAGTCAAGAAGCGAACGGAAATCCTGCGCGGTGTGACCCTCGCCATTCCGCGCGGGGGCATCCTCGCCGTCCTAGGCGCCAATGGTGCCGGCAAGACAACCTTGGTCAATGTCCTTTCCACGCTGCTGCCCGCCACGGGCGGAACCGCCATCATCGATGGCCACAACTTAGCCACGGATCCTTCCAAGGTGCGCGCTTCCATCGCGCTGACCGGGCAATACGCCGCAGTGGATGAGGAGCTTACCGGCAAGGAAAACCTCATCTTCTTTGGCCGCCTGGCAGGGCTTAAAGCTAGCGATGCGAAGGCCCGCGCCGCGGAACTTCTTGAGCGCTTCGATCTGGTTGGCGCCGCCGACCGCCTGGTTTCGGCATACTCGGGCGGCATGCGCCGGCGGTTAGATATCGCCGCCTCCCTCACTGTCCCGCCCGCGCTGCTGTTCCTCGACGAGCCGACCACGGGCCTCGACCCCGCCGCGCGCAGCTCCGTGTGGGATACCGTCCGCGGGCTGGCGGCCGACGGCACCTCGATCCTGCTTACTACCCAATACCTGGAAGAAGCTGACCAGCTCGCAGACCGCGTCGCCGTGCTCGCCGGAGGCAAGGTGCTCGACGAAGGCACCCCCGCCGAGCTCAAGGACCGCTATGGCACCACGGTGTGCCTCATCACGATGTCTAGCCCGGACGATGCCGCACGCCTCACCCACACCTTGCAAGAACACCGCATCGACTGCCGCCAAGAGGACACCGTATTGCGCGTCGATGCGCCCGATGGCCACCGCACCCTAGTCCGGGCGCTGGCCTTGTGGGATGGCGACGACACCTCGGTCGCGGACGTCTCCTTGGTTCCGCCCTCCTTGGACGATGTCTACTTCGCTATCGCCGGGTCCGGCGACATCGCGCAGCAGGCTCCCCACACCGGTGGAGGCTCCCAGTGAACGCGCTCGGAGCAGTCGCTGCCTCGTGGCACCGCAATGTCCTGCGCACCGTCCGCAACAAGGCCGTAATGGTTTCCGCCGTGGCAATACCCAGCCTGTTCATGGTCATCTTTTACGCCACCTTCGCCAAGGCTTCGACGGAACTCGGCATCGATTACGCCGCCTTCCTCCTGCCCGCCGGCGTTATTCAGGCGATTGTGTTCGCCGCCGGGGGCTCCTCCTTGGCGATTACGCGTGACGCCGAAAACGGCATCCACGACCGCATCCGCGCCACCGGGACGCCCGCCTGGGCCACGGTCGTCGGCCGGCTGCTGGCAGATCTCACCCGCGCCGCGTGGTCGTGCAGCATCGTCGTCCTCACCACGATCCTGCTCGGTGCCCGCTACGCTGCCGGACCGGGTCGTATTATCCTTACCATCGCCCTTTTCGCCGCCCTCACCATCATCCTCTCCGCGTTTATCGATGGCTCCTGCCTGTTGGCCCCCAAGCCCACCTCGGCGTCCTTGCTCTTCCAAAACCTCGTGCTGGTCATGGTGATGTTCTCCACCGCATTCGTGCCTGCGGATGCGCTGCCCGGCGGCATTGGCCCCATCATCCGGCACGTACCGCTATCTCCCATCTTGGACACCGCCCGCAACCTACTAGGTGGCGCTGCCCTGGGGGCGCGCGGAGTCGAAGCACTGTGCTGGCTCATCGCCATGACCGTCGTTGGCGTATGGGGCTTTATCACCGCTTTCCAGGGGAGGAAACATGACTAACCACACCACCGCCACCGTGTCGCACGACACCACCTGGCTGTCCACTGTCGCCACGCATTTTGGAAGGCACCTGCGCGCCGCCCGCCGCGATAGCGCGGTAATTACCAATACCGTGGCTGGTCCCGTTTTGATGTTCCTGGTCATGCGGTGGCTGTTTGGCGACCTCATGGCGGCCTCGCAAGGCTCTGCCACGCTCGACGCGTTACCGCTTACCATCGCGCTCATCCTTTCCAGCGAACTGATGAATGGCACCTCCGCCGCCGCGCAGATAATTAAGGAACGCCAACGCGGTATCACCACCCGCATCGCGACCACGCGCTACGGCACCAGCCCGGAGATCTTCGGCCGCTGGTGTTTCGATTCCTTACGCAGCCTTATCTCCGGCTGCGCGGTGCTGCTGGCTTCCGTGGCTTCTGGCCTGCGTATTCACACGCTGGCCGGGTTTGGCTGGGTGCTGTTAGTCATCATCTTCGGCGCGGTGGTGGCCGCCTCGCTATCGGCCATGGTGGGCGCGATGTGCGCCACCCCGGAGGCCGCCATTGGCCCGGCCCCCATCATCATGGCGGCCATGGCACTTAACGGCGGCCTCGTGCCCGTGGAGCAATTCGCTGGTGTGGTTCAACCCATCGCCCGGTGGAATCCGCTTACCTTCGCCGCCCGCGCCGGCGCCGCCATCGACGGCACGCCAAGCGCCGAAATCCTTGCCACCGGCCAGCCCGGCACCGCAGTCTGGGCTTTCGTGGCCTGGATGGTAGCACTCACCGTAGTGCTGCTAGCCGCCGCAGCTGCGTTCCGCCGCCCCACCATGTCGTAAATAGCGCCGGTTAGCGCGACAGTGCTACTTGTCGCGCGGCGGCGTCCCCAGCGGCGCGGTAGCGCTACTTGCCGCGCAGGGCGCGCCGCCGCGATAAAGAGCTGCGAATCTTTACCCGCGGCCGCGCTAAGGCGGGTAGTGTCGCCGCCGGTTACCGGCAACCAGGCGGCCTCGCCCGGGGCTAGCTCCAGGTCGTTTACCGTGACCACACCAGAAGTAGCCAGGGCGATGGCCGGTCCGGGAAGCTGCGTGGAAACCGTGGTGCCGGCGGGCAAATCGTAGCGGGTCACCGCAAACTCCTGCACCGGCAGCGGGTACTCTACTACCGTCGCGGTGTTGGGCGCGGCATCGGCAACAGCGGCGCTCTCCGCGCCTGCACCATCGCCCAGGGAGGTGTTCCTATATAGTTTGTCAATTCCGTGGGTGAGTTTGTTGGGGGGTGTGAAGGGTTTCTGCTTTTCCTTGTGGATGTTGTTTTCGGGCATGGTGAGGAGCCGATTGGGCTTGCTGTGCAATCGGCTTGAGGTGAGGGTCTGTTGGTTCTAGGCTGCTGCGGCCTCCTGGACTGTGGAGATGTCTCGGTAGAGCTCGCCGTTTCGCATCATGGCGAAGAGAACGTTGAGGTGCCGGCGTGCGAGTGCGACGACTGCGGCGTTGTGTCTTTTGCCTTCTTTGCGTTTTCGTTCATAGAATTGCCGGGAACGCTCGTGGAATCTGATCGATGCAAAAGACGATTGCCATAGGGCGTTCTTTAATTTTTTGTTGCCAGCCCGGTTAGGCGAATTCGACATGATAGACGTTCCTGACTGATTCGTCCGCGGTGATAGCCCTGCATAGGATGCTAGGTGCGCTGCATCGGGGAAGTCGGACATATCGCCAACAGTCATGAGGATCTGCGCTGCGCTACGCGGGCCGATACCAGGCATGGATAAAAGAATCTCGGTCTGCGGAATGTCCTGAATCAGCTTGAGTACCTGCGCTTCGATTTCTTTACGATGCTCGAGTTTGGTTAGTGCATCTGTGGCGGACATTGCTACGCCAAGTTCGGCGTATTCTGCGCCGGCAATGGATACGGTCTGTTCGTGGATGGCAGCAAGCATGGCATCGATGGGACCTGACCCCCATGTGGTGGACACCTG
>NZ_KV793657.1:84287-147486 GCF_001808545.1 Corynebacterium sp. HMSC077D03 | reverse complement strand
AACACCGGTACCAAAAACTCGCATCTGACATTTTATCCGCCTTTTGCTCTATCTCTCAGGGTTCCATCATCAATGATACCGGCGGCAACGGTCTGCATAGAAAATTCCCGGTCTGAAATAGGAAGCGATTTCAGACCGGGAGTTCTCTTATATCTTCAGCAATTGCGCCAACCTCAACGCCGCGACATTGACGAGGTCATGAGGACAATAATGCGCGGTACATTCCCCGCCGCCGAGTTTTTCTAGCTCTATTGCCTAGCTAAAAGTCCTAATTATTGTTGCCTCGCTCCCGCTCATCGGGCTTCGGAAGCAGTAGCTCGTAGACGTCGGTGTCGCGCCACTGACCAGCCATCTCGCCGTAGGTCATCTTCGCCATGTGGGAGTAGGTACCGACCTTGACGAAGCCGCGAGACTTATGCAGGCCTGCGGAACCCTGGTTTTCTGGGAAGATCCACGCGTGGATTGCCCATTTGTGGAGGTCCTTGCAGGTTTCGATGAGCTTATCGAGCAGGGCACCGGCGATGCCACGGCCTTGAGCCTCCGCGCTGATGTAGATGGAATCTTCCACCACACCATGGAAGACTGAGCGGGAGGAAATCTGCGCTGCAGAAACCCAGCCCAATACCTTGGAATCATCATCTTCCTCAACCGCAACGAAGACCGAGGACATGATCTTTGCACGGGTAAACTGCTCCAGCGTCAAAGAACGCGTTTCATACGTAGCGTGACCTGTGTTTAGGCCCTCTTCATAAATTGCCCGCATCTGGGGATAGTCGGCCGTGACAAAAGGTCGAATCTTAAAGTTCTTCGCGGGTTTGTTTTCTACCATGTGATTCATTATTACAAGACAACTACCTGTACGGCTATATAAACCGGAAGAAGTTAGCTAGCCGCGATCGAGGAAGACGATTTAACCTTAAGCCTCGCTTTCGAGTAAGTCCGTGACAAGCTCGGCGATTGCGGAACGCTCTGAGCGCTGGAGGGTCACGTGTGCAAATAGCTCATGCCCTTTGAGCTTTTCAATGACAGCCTGCACACCGTCATGGCGGCCCACGCGCAGATTGTCACGCTGGGCGACGTCGTGCGTCAACACCACGCGCGAGCCCTTGCCCAAGCGAGACAGGACGGTGAGTAAGACGTTGCGCTCAAGCGACTGCGCTTCATCGACGATGACGAAAGAATCATGCAAGCTACGACCACGGATGTGGGTCAGCGGCAGAACCTCAAGGAGGCCGCGGTCATGGACTTCCTCCATGACGTTGTCAGAGACAAGGCCTTCGAGGGTATCGAAGACGGCCTGGGCCCACGGATTCATCTTCTCGGACTCGCTACCTGGAAGGTAGCCCAGCGTCTGCCCGCCCACTGCATACATGGGGCGGAAAACCACGATGCGGCGGTGCTCACCGCGCTCCAGGACTGCTTCAAGGCCCGCGCACAGCGCCAGCGCAGATTTACCAGTGCCGGCACGACCGCCCAGGGACATGATGCCCACGGAGGGATCTGACAAAAGGTCAAGTGCCACGCGCTGCTCCGCGGAGCGGCCCTGCAGTCCAAACGCATTGACGTCACCGCGCACGAGCTGGATGGTGCCCTCTGCCGTCATGCGGCCAAGCGCGGACTGCCCTGCCGCGTCCAGCTTGATGCCGCAATGAACTGGAAGCTCTTCGATAGCAGTGCCATCTTCAGTCAGTACGCCGTCTACCATGACTTCCCCATCACGGTAGAGAGCATCGATGACTTCAGCAGAAGTATGAACCACAGCCATGCCGGTATAGCCGGTAAGAACTACGTCCTGCGCGTGGTACTCGTCGGCTTGCAAGCCAACTGCACCAGCCTTGACACGCAGTGGGACATCCTTAGTCACAAGCACGGTGTCTTTGCCCTCGTGCGCCAGGTTGAGTGCGCAAGCGAGAATGCGGTGGTCACCTTCGGGACCCCGGAAGGAGGATGGCAGCAAAGACTGATCCTGATGATTTAGCTCAACGCGTAAGGTTCCGCCCTCAACGTTGACCGGAACCGCCTGGTCCAGACCGTCGTATGCACCACGCAGGTCCTCCAAAAAGCGAAGAGCTTGGCGGGCGAACCAGCCAAGCTCAGGGTGATGACGTTTTCCTTCCAATTCGGAAATTACGACGATGGGAAGGATGACCTCGTGCTCTGCGAACTTGCGCAGGGCCCAGGGGTCAGAAAGGAGGACGGAGGTATCAATAACGTAGGTCTTGGTGGCCACTGCACTGGGGCTCATAGGCTCGGTCAGAACAGAAGGATTGGTCATGATTGCGGGGTTCTCCCTTTAGATCGTGTTGCTTGATCGCTTCCCAAGCTAAGCGCCAAAGGTTGAAATTACATGGGTGAAAGATGAACATTGCGAAAACGCAAGGTTCATACCAGCCAAAAGCTCGTGAATTGGTACTGCGACCATGAGGACCACCAGCAATCGCAAAAGCCGGCTAGGTAGAAACCTAGCCGGCTTTATTAAATTAGCGAGATTTACTCAACGGTAGCCTCGTACTGGCCGGACTCACCCTTCATCCACTTGATGGTGCCGTTGGTGAACTCCTGAACCCAGCCGTTACCTTCAGCCTGCTCTGGAGCGGTAGGCAGGCCAACCTTGTTTGCCAGGCCGCCCTCGCCTTTCCAGGTCTCAGCGATCTTGCCAATGATTGGCTGTGCGCCAGACTCTTCGTTGAAGGCAAGCAGCTTGTCCTCAGCGAAGGTAGCCAGGGAACCATTCTCGGAGTTTTCTACATCCTGAACGTCGCCCCACTCAGCGGACTTCTCGTCGATTGCGGAAGCCAGAGCGGCCGGAACCTCAACCTCGCCAGCTGCGGTATTAATCTTCTTCATCTCACCGGAAGCTGCGCCGTCCTTGGAATTATCGGAGCTCATCTTATCGGAAGCATCAGCGGCAGTATCGCCGGCCTTGTCCTTAGCATCGTTGGCAGCGTCGCCAGCTTTGTCGGTAGCCTCGCCGGCCTTATCCTTGGCGTCCTTAGCAGCGTCACCGGCCTTGTCGGTTGCCTGGCTTGCTGCGTCCTTTGCGGCATCGCCAGCGTTGTTTGCTGCATCCTCAGCGTCGGAGCAAGCAACAACTGCCAGGGACAGGGAAGCTGCGGTCAGGCCAGCGGCGAAACGACGGGAAATCTTGTTCATGATTAATAATCCTTTTCTAAATATGTGAATTTCTTCTGCCTTGCGGCAACTCAATTAACGCTATAGACAGATCACTCACAGCAGCCACCCAGTTTTCAACAATTTAGGCGAAAAATATCGTTATTTGCGTCGTTTTCCCCGCTGAGAGGATTTCTTACTTTTTGGTAACGGATTGGTTTTCGGCCTTGAGCAGCCCGCTTGTTACCGGACCGTGACCTAGAACTTGTCGTTTTCTGGCCACCTTGGCCCTTGGCCGCGGCTTCCCGGCGCGCTTGCTTAGCCTTAGATTTCTCGCGGGCGCTAAGCTTCACGGCAGTACCGCGGGAGGAGTTTTTGGTTCGTCCTTTAGCTACCCCGACAAATGCTTGGATGTCCTCGCCATCGCGGTCCTTTCGCCAGACCAAAGCAATGGCAGTGCGCGCCACTGTCGGATCGTTGAACGCCAAAGGCACTACTTGCTTTTTGCTGAGCACCTTCAGCAATGGGCGCGGGGCAATGACAATACCGACGTTGGCGCCCACCACCTGAAGACCTGTACGCACTGCTTCGACGTCGACCTGGGCGTCGTCGCCAATGCGGTAGTTCAGATGCTCCTCAGAAACATCGGAGGGCTCAATCTCTTCGCCTACTTCTGCATAAACAGAATCCTTGGGAACGGCAATTCCCGGGGCTTCTTCATACAGACGCACTAGATGGAAGGAATCATCAATGCGCGGATCCGCGGCCTCTGCGGGGATTCGGGTCAAGGCAAGGTCGGCTTCGCCTTCTAGCAAAGTTGCAAGAGCATCGTCGGCGTCTAAAGTGACTAGCTCCCCATAATCCGGGTTGGAGCGGTATCGTTCAAACCATTTTCCTGGTTCGGTGCCCGTGGCAAAAACTAGTCGCAGCATGCAGCCAATAGTACTGTCTTGCTTGCTCAGTACTAGTTCCTGCACTTTATGGGCAGTGACACCTACCCCGCCGTGCTGCTACCGTAGGGAGAGTGAATGAGATGAATAAACAGCCTTCTGGCACCGCGATGCGTGCGCAAACCGCAGCGAAAAAGCTCGGCATCTACTTGCCCGCTACCCCGGAGGAATTCCAGAACTCCGCTGTCAGCCATGCAGAGCTACGCGAGCTGCAAGACAACCCACCACAGTGGTTGATCGACCTGCGCCTGAACGGCCCCCACCCACGCCCCGTCGTGGCACAGAAGCTCGGTATCTCCGTTACTTCTCTAAAGAAGAACGAACTTGACCGCCCGATGACCACTCCAGAGATCAAGGAACTCTTGGTAGAAATGCCGGAGTGGCTGGCTGCTGCGCGCAAGGCACATGCCGAAAACCGTGACGGCAATGGGCAGCCTGCCTATGAAGACTCTCCTGCTAACGAGTCTTAAATCTTAAGGCCCTAGCGCCACCTCAGAACCAAGGGCTGAGAAAATCTAGGAATAGTCTTCTGCCAGTGGCACGGCGGACTGCCACAACTGTTCGTTGAGCTCCGCAGCGCTTTGACATTGTTTGCCCAATGCTGGGTGCTCTGCTCCGGCAAGCGTTTCACCACCGATGAGCCACTTCGTTACCGGCGTCCAACCATGCAGTGCGCTGGCACACCAGGCTGGCAGCTGAGGAGCTTCCTCCACGGAAAGTTCCGCTCGGCGCGGTTGATCAATAAGCCCTGCCTCGACGGTGGCGCGCACCGTGGTCGAGAGCAAAACAGAACCATGTGGGCCCATCACGAGACCCTTCTCATCTTTGAACACGATTGCCGCATTCGCGGCCTCATTTACAACCCCACGGGCCGAATACAAAACCGCATCATCCGCCCCATGGTCGCGAGCCTGTTGTCTTAGCTCCGCGAGCTTAGGCAAATCCGGGCCTTTAAGCAATGGATGCTCCCGCGGATCCACAGTCTCTGGAACCCACAACGTCGAGTGGGTGCGCAGCGCTGGGGCTAGACGCCATTCCACAGCACTTTCTGTAATTCGCGGAAACCATTGCCCCTCCTGCGGGATTTCGCCGAGTACTGGATAGCCATCGCCGAAACGTGTGCGGTGGAGGTCGGGGCGGATAGCGCGCCCTTCACGGACCAGAAAAGAATCCACCAGGCGGCAATCAACGTGATTCATCTATGGACTCCGAGCTTTCAGCATGTGGTTCCTTCCGCGCGTGAAGATCGCTTGGAGTCATGCCCAATTGATTAAACAGCGGGCGCGCTTTGACCATGGTTTCTTCCCACTCCGCGGAAGGCTCGCTTACAGCCAGCACTGCCCCGCCCACACCGTAATAAGCGCCGCGTTCGTTGCTGACCACTGAACGAATCACCATGGAAAAATCCGCCGTACCGGTCAGCGAAAGGTAGCCAAAGGCGCCAGAGTAGACGCCGCGCCAGGTGTCCTCAAGCTCGTCAATTATCTGCATCGTGCGTTCTTTAGGCGCGCCGGTCATGGAACCGCCGGGAAACGCGGCCTCAATCGCATCTATGGGGCTAGACTGCTGCTTCAGGCGCCCGGTTACCTCACACATGAGTTGATGCACCGTGGAATAAGAGTGCACCTGAAAACCATGGGGAACCCGCACATCGTCGCAGGCGCGGGCTATGTCGTGGCGGACCATGTCCACCACCATGAGCAGTTCCGATGTGGTCTTTTCTCCCCGGAGACTACGCGCATTCGCCGCATCTATTTCTGGGTCCGTATCGCGCGGGCTCGTTCCTTTAATTGGCGTCGAGGAAACGTTTCGCCATGCGTCAATGCTTAAGAATTGCTCCGGCGACGTCGATAGCAGCGCGTTGCCGGCAAACCCCAGGAAGCCGGTGCGCTTGCCCGGATTAGCCGCGCGCAATGGGAGGAAGGTCTCCAAGGGATTTGGCACAGGTTCCAACTCAATGCGATTGGTCAGACACACCTCATAGGACTCGCCGCGCACCATATAGTCCTGAGCGGCAGCGATACGTTCTAGATATTCTTGTTCGCCGTGGACCAGCCGGCCGGGGCTTTGCCACGGAGCTTGCGGTGCCGAATCCGTGGCGAGCTTAAGCTGCCACTTACTGTCGTCGGCGAAGCTTAAGAGGTGAGTTCTGCGCTGTTCATGGTCCACCACTATCGCCCGGTCGCAGAAAATAAACTCTGCGTCTGGCCCCGGTGACCTATGCCTTTGGGACTGGGCGAAGCGCTGCTTTTCGACGCCGACTTCATAGCCGAGGTAGCCCACCCACCCTAGGGCGAAGTCGCAACCAGGAATCGGAGCGCCAACGCGCGCGGGGAGAACGTGGCGTTCATACTCGCGTTTAGCCACTTCGAAGAAGTCTTGGCCCGGCTGGCAGTTATAGCTGAGATGCCGGGCCCTGTGACCAGAGTCATCGCCAAGAATGCTAAAGCGGCCAAAGTCGAGCCAAAAGGCATTTCCGGTCAGCGCACGAGCTGCGCCTTCAAGTGAGACTTCTTTATCCACAGTGCGTACGCAGAAATACTGCTGTGCGTAATAGCGTCTGGCGAGGCCGAGGAAATTCTCGATGAGCTGCGGGCCGGAATCAGTAAGCAGTGACTCCGGGTGGAATTGCACGCCCCACTGGGGTTTTGTGCGGTGCGCGATGGCCATTGTGAGCGTCGTGCCAAAAGTGTCGGCGCAGGTGGCGGTCACATCGAAGCATTCGGGAACACGGTGGGCCACCAGCGAGTGGTAACGCACCACACGATGTGGGCTGGCAAGGCCTTCGAAGAGCCCAGAGCCATCGTGGTCTACTTTGGTAACAATGCCGTGTGCCGGGGCGGAAGCTAGGCCCACTTCCCCGCCCGCAAGGTACACCATAGCTTGCATGCCAAGGCACACACCGAGTATTGGGCCGGTGAATTCACGCAGCACATTGGCACTAATTCCCAAGTCGGCCGGATTGGCTGGGCTACCAGGCCCGGGCGAGATGATAGCGGCGTCGTAAAGCGCCAGATCAATGCGAGCCCACGGTATGTTATTCGGGACAACCGTGGGCTCACACCCGGTTACCCGCCGAACGTAGTCCACGAGGTTGAAGGTAAAAGAATCGTGGTTATCTACGATCAGCAGGTTCATAACCGGAATTTTATAGGCAGCAGATGCGCGGGGTAGCGCTTGGCTGCCTTAGACCATCTTCCAATCCTCAAGACCGTCGTAGAGCGGGTACTGCTCAGCGATCTTGGAAACGCGACCGCGCAGGGACTCAACATCAGCGTTCTTGCCCTGTGCGAGTGCGGTACCGATGATGTCAGCGACCTCTTCGAAGGCTGCTGCATCGAGGCCACGGGTGGCCAGCGCAGGGGTTCCGATACGCAGGCCGGAGGTGACCATTGGTGGGCGTGGATCGTTCGGCACAGCGTTGCGGTTGACGGTGATGCCAACCTCGTGCAGCAGATCCTCAGCCTGCTGGCCATCGAGCTCAGAGTTGCGCAGGTCTGCCAGAACCAGGTGAACATCGGTGCCGCCGGTCAGCACGTCAACGCCGGCTGCCTTGGCATCGGATGCGGTCAGGCGCTCAGCAAGGATGCGTGCGCCCTCGAGGGTGCGCTCCTGACGGTTCTTGAACTCCTCCGAAGCTGCGATCTTCAAAGCGATTGCCTTTGCAGCGATGACGTGCATCAGAGGGCCACCCTGCTGACCTGGGAAGACGCTGGAGTTGAGCTTCTTAGCGTAGTCCTGCTTCGCCAGGATGAGGCCGGAGCGTGGGCCGCCCAGGGTCTTGTGAACCGTGGTGGAAACGACGTCAGCGTGCGGTACCGGAGAAGGATGCAGACCAGCAGCAACCAGACCTGCAAAGTGAGCCATATCGACCCACAGCTTTGCGCCGACCTCGTCCGCGATGGAGCGGAAAGCAGCGAAATCGAGAGTACGTGGGTACGCGGACCAACCGGCGATGATGACCTTCGGCTGCTCCTTGATAGCCTGCTCACGCAGCTTATCCATGTCGATACGCATGGTCTCTGGGTCGACCTCGTAAGCTGCGACGTCGTAAAGCTTGCCGGAGAAGTTCAGCTTCATGCCGTGGGTGAGGTGACCGCCGTGCGCCAGGGACAGGCCCAGAATTTTGTCGCCCGGCTCGGCGAGGCTGGACAGTACCGCAGCGTTAGCCTGAGCGCCGGAGTGTGGCTGCACGTTGGCGAAGTCAGCACCGAAGAGGCTCTTGGCACGCTCACGTGCCAGATCTTCGATGACATCAACGTGCTCGCAACCACCGTAGTAACGGCGGCCCGGGTAGCCCTCTGCGTACTTGTTAGTCAGAACGGAGCCCTGTGCCTGCAGAACGGCACGCGGAACAAAGTTCTCAGAGGCGATCATCTCGAGAGTCTCGCGCTGACGGGCGATTTCGCCGTTAATGGCGTTAAATACGTCCGGGTCCAGCTCGCGCATCTCCTGATAGCGCACGTCTGCGGAATTATTGGCAGTCATGGAAGCGTTGATTCCCTTCTCGGTTGCTTAACTGGTCGTTTCAAACCTGCCCTACATATTAACTGCCACGCCCCCACGCGGGGGACGAAAGTACCATTTCATCCCCCAAGGTTTTCCCCAGAAAGAAATAAGGTGCGACAATGTGGCCATGGCGCGTGCAACCGATTCCAGTCCATACCTTGATTTCGACCGTGAAACCTGGCGCCAAAGGCGCTTGTCGATGCCCCAGGTTCTCACCGCTGCAGAAGTCGAGGCGCTTCGTGGTATCGGTGATCGCATCGACCTAGACGAGGTCGCTGACGTTTACTTGCCATTATCGCGTCTTATCCATCTGCAGGTAGCAGCCCGCCAGGAGCTCACGGCTGCTACGGAGGAATTCCTGGGAAACAGCGCAAACCACGTGCCCTTCGTCATCGGTGTCGCAGGCTCCGTTGCGGTGGGTAAGTCCACCACTGCCCGCGTTCTACAGCTGCTTCTGCAGCGCTGGGAGACCCACCCAAAAGTAGATCTAGTGACCACTGACGGATTCTTGTATCCGGCAAAGGTGCTCCATGAGCGCGGATTGATGCAGCGCAAAGGTTTTCCGGAATCCTACGACCGACGCAAGCTCATGCGTTTTGTCACCGACGTGAAGTCAGGCAAAGCGGAAGTCAAAGCGCCGGTCTATTCGCATATTTCCTACGACATCCTGCCTGACGAACATCAGGTGGTGCAAAGGCCCGACATCCTTATCCTAGAGGGCCTCAACGTCCTCCAGACTGGGCCTACCCTAATGGTCTCTGACCTTTTCGACTTCTCGGTCTACGTCGATGCGCGCGTCGATGACATTGAGCATTGGTACATCGAGCGCTTCCTGCAACTGCGGCATACCGCTTTCCGTGAGCCGGGCGCGCACTTTGCTGCCTATGCAGAGATGAACGATACGGAGGCCCGCGCGCAGGCTCGCGAGATTTGGCAGTCCATCAACCTGCCCAACTTGGTGGAAAACATTTTGCCCACCAAGCCGCGCGCTTCCCTGGTTTTGCGCAAGGGTTCCCACCACTTGGTGGAAAAGGTACGCATGCGCAAGCTCTAGTAAACGGGGTTTCTTGGCGCGCAGATGAGGCCCTATTTGCCGAAGCGACGCGAACGCTGAGAGTAATCCCGCAGCGCGCGCAGGAAATCCACGCGGCGGAAAGCCGGCCAATAGGTATCGGTGAACCAGATTTCGGAATACGCCGCCTGCCACAGCAAGAAGCCGGAAAGGCGCTGCTCACCGGAGGTACGGATGACAAGATCTGGGTCCGGAAGGCCCTTGGTATACAGGTGGCTCGTGATGGCCTCGGCGGTAACATTGCCCGCGATTTCCTCCGCGCTATGGCCTTTCCCGGCCTCGTCACGGATAAGGTTTTGCACGGCGTCGACGATCTCCTGACGCCCGCCATAGCCGACGGCGATGTTAACGATGACGCCCTTATTACCCTCAGTTGCCTGCGCTGCAAGGCGCATGCGCTCGGTGACCTTAGCCGGTAGGAGATCCAGATGGCCCACCAAGCGAATCTGGCAGCCCAAGTCGCCCTTGGAAAGATGGGTGACAACGTCCGAGATGATATCGAAGAGAAGCTGCACCTCTTGGGGGCTGCGCTTCAAGTTCTCCGTGGACAAAAGATAAATGGTGACGACCTCAATATCGGTGTCTTTGCACCATGAGATCATCTCGCTGATCTTCTTCGCACCTTGGCGGTGACCGTGGCTGATATCAGTGAATCCAGCCTCCCGCGCCCAGCGGCGGTTTCCGTCCGCCATGATGGCGACGTGCCGGGGCTGCGGGGTTCCCTTGATAGCGCGCGTGAGGCGAGCCTCATACAGGGGATAAAGCAACTGGCTGAGGAAGTTCACGGTTAGTCCTTAAAACACAATCCAAGACGAGGGACAGGCCGCAATTGACCTACAAGAAGGAGCGCTTGCTCTGGTCGAAGATGCCCGCTTCCTTCATCGCGGCGTCGACAGCCTGGTCATCGAAAGGGTCGATGCCGTGGTCTTGGGCGAACATGGTGCGACGACGAAAGCGCGAGTAACGACGGTGGAAATTCCACCCCGCAAACAAGACGGCTGCACCCATCAACGCCAAGATGAGAAGGCCAATTGGCGAGGCCTTGCCAAACTCAGGCCCCATCGGGCCTTCCTGGGCACCCTGGGCTAGGTAGTTAACTTGTGCGTGGACGTCACCTGCTGCAAGAATCAGCGAATCAAATGCGCTCATGCTTCTAAGACTCCCCTACTTCGGCAATTCCTGCAAATAAATCCGACTCCGGCAGCTCAGTAGCAACGCGGGTCTGCGCGAGCTCGAACTCCTCAGTGGGCCATAGGCGCTGCTGTACATCGACGCTCGTCGCCAAGAATGCTCCTGCCGGATCAATCTGGGTGGCATGCGCGCGCAGGGCATCCTCGCGATTTTGGAAGTAGTCTGCGCACTCTACCTGAGTGGTAACGCGCGCCATGATGTCCCCAAAGGCCGTATCCCAGCGTGCCAGCATCGGGCCATAGGGGCTGGTCTTTCCCTCTTCTTCCAAAAGATCATGGAAGAGCTTCATGCGCTGGTAGACAAAGCCATGCGAGTAATAGAGCTTTTGCGGCGTATAAGGTTCGCCCAGTTCTGGGTGGTAGGAAGGATCTCCGGCCTTTTCCCAGGCGATGATGGAAGCTCGATGGACCATCAGGTGGTCTGGATGCGGATAGCCGCCGATCTCGTCATAAGTGACGATGACCTGGGGACGGAACTCACGAATGGTTTTCACGAACTCTTGCGCTACTTCATCATCTGGAATAAGTGCGAAGCAACCTTCCGGCAGCAGATTCTTTAGATCCGGATCGAATGGATCACCGCCTGGCAGGCCGGAATCGACATGCCCCAGCCAGCGGTGCTCTACGCCCAAGGCTGCGGCGGCCTTCGCCATCTCTTCGCGGCGAATCTCGCCCATGTTTTCTTTCACACCCGGCTTATCCATCGCTGGGTTGATGACGTCACCGCGCTCGCCGCCGGTACAGGTCAGCACCAGAACCTCGGCACCTTCAGCCGCGTATTTCGCAGTGGTTGCAGCACCCTTGGAAGATTCGTCATCTGGGTGCGCGTGAATGGCTAGTAGGCGCTTGTCGCTCATAGTAGGGTTCATCTCCTCTAGCGCTGAATTTCGGAACAGAGGTCCATCCTAGTGGATAGTTTGAAAATCTTGACTGTTGGTTAGACTAAGATTCATGACTTCCGCCGGTACCCCTCGTTCAGGTGCTCGCTACGGTGCCCGCCCCACGGCAGACAGCTCTGCGAATAGTACCTCGAGCATCACAAATAAAGCCATCGTTTTGGTCTTCGCCGCCATGTTTATTGCCGCGATTATCTATGGCGTGCAGTACTTCCAGAAGCAGGAGAAGGTCAACGCGGACATCTCCTACGTCACCCACGAAGTTCTTTCCGACGATTCCACCCGTGTGTGGGCGGATGTCACCCGCAACCACATCGATGAAGACGCATACTGCATCGTGCAGGCCTTCGATTACTCCAAGGCAGAGGTCGGACGCCGCGAGTTCGCGGTCCCGGCCGGCGGCCCGAAAACCCAGCGCATTGCTGTCGACGTCCCCACTAACCACCGCGCAGTAGCCGGTGGCGTTTATGGTTGCTCGGGAAATATTCCTTCCTACTTGGATATGGAGCACCCTGACTACGTTGAGCAGTCCAGCAACTAAATAGCTTTATCAATCTATATTGCTCAAGGTGGGCACCGTCTTCTTCTTACTCAGTAGCTTGGCGATAGCCGCCCGCCCCGCAATTCGCCTGCGAATTCACCCCTTAAGTGCGGAGCCCTACGCGCTAGTCGACGCCGTGGCAGACGCAGCGCATGTGCTAGGATTTGTAGCGCTTAGGACAGGTCGCGGCTGCAAATCGCAGCTTTGGAGCTGACCTTATCCATATAATTTTCATTTCTTCACCCCCGCTTTACGGAAGGTTGCACTATGGCTGAGCAGCAGAAGCAATACATCACCCCGGAGACCAAGGCCAAGCTTGAAGCTGAGCTGCAGGCTCTCATCGACCACCGCCCGGTCGTTGCTGCCGAGATTAACGAGCGCCGCGAAGAGGGTGACCTGAAGGAGAACGCAGGCTACGACGCAGCCCGCGAGATGCAGGACCAGGAAGAGGCCCGCATCAAGCAAATCTCTGAGGTCCTGGCTAACTCCACCACTGAGCGCACTGCCGTTCAGGAGGGCGTTGCAACCGTCGGCTCCGTTGTTCACGTTTACTACAACGGCGATAAGGAAGATAAGGAAACCTTCCTTATCGGTACCCGCGCTGCCGCTTCCGATAACAAGGACCTGGAGACCTACTCTGAGCAGTCCCCGCTGGGCGCTGCACTGATTGGTGCTCAGGAGGGTGAGACCCGCGAGTACACCGCACCTAATGGCAAGACCATTTCGGTCACGGTGGAATCCGCAGCGCCGTATGATTCAGCTAAGGCCGCAACTCCGCGCGAGTCCTAATTTCTTTTCTTTTATTTCAATTCATTCTGGAGAAAGAGCACCCATGAAGAAGTTCTCCCGCTTCGCAACTGCTGGTTTGGTTTTCGCTGCAGGCCTGTCCCTGGCAGCTTGCCACCCACCGAACCAGCAGGATTCCACCAGCGAGAAGATCGATAACGCCTCCACCTACACCGGCAAGGCTCCAAAGCCAGCTGAGTCCGGCTCCCAGTCCGAGGCTTCCGCTACCCAGGCTCCTGAGGCTGAGGCTACCGGCGCAGAAGCAACCGGTGCTGAGGCTACTGGTGCTGAGGCCGCCAGCTCCGAGGCTCCTGCCGCTGGCGACCCGAACGTAGTTGTTGAGACCCAGGTAGTTCCGGCTCAGTAAACATCGCGGCTGATGCTGCACACCAAGCAGCAGCTAACAATCACTAGCAGTAAAGCGTCCAGGCATTCCGCTTGGGCGCTTTACTCATCCTTCGACAATCGACTTAACTTTCTTCACGGGCCCAGGCACCAATGACACCCGGCAATGCTGCCGGCGGCTCACCGAGCAGATCACGACGGTTGGGATCGCGTTCGACCTTGCTGGTCACCGACTTGATACGCCGATCTTGCCCGCCGCCCCGGCCGGCTCCTGCCATCAACGGCATCATTCGGCCACCCATCGCACCGCGTGTATTGCCCGCACCCCGGGCCGAATTGACACCCGCTGCGGCGGTACCTGCCGTATTACCCGGACCGCCTACTCCGCCAGCACCCAATGCGCCTGTGCGTGCACTCGGCGCCGCGGTTGACCCTGCCGAGCCTGCCAGCCCGGCGCCGCCAATGCCTCCCGTGCCGCCAACTCCACCGGCGCTAAAAGCTCCACCTGGTCCAACAGCGCCAAGACGTCCCGCTCCACGGCCGCCGGCGTTAGATGCTCCAAGGCCCAGCCCTTGTCCACGACCAAGGCTTTGCCCCTTCGCTGAAGCATTACCTGCAAGAGCCGGTGCGCCGCCAAGGGCTCCCATCATCGGACCAGTACCTGCACCAGAACCAAGACCACCGGTAGCTCCCGCACCTGCGGTCATAGTCGCTGGGCTTAAGGTCGCACCGCTACCGGAAGCCAGCGATGGCGCCCCGCCAAGAGCACCCGCTCCTACACCAGGGCCCATGCCCATACCGGCGCCCGCACCTCCTGGCGCAACAGGAGCAAGATTGACACTTGCTCCCCTAGTGCCGACATCACCGGCAGCGATCGGGTTGAAGCCTCCCGCGCCTAGTTCCGCAAGTGTATTCCGACCATTGGTGACCAAGTCATTATTGAATTGCTGGATGGCGGCATCGCTCATGCCTAAGCCCTCAAGGCCTTCTACCTTGCCATTTACGATTCCAAAAGAACCCGGCCCCAATTCTCCCCGTGAGATCGCTTCAGCGATATGCTTCGGCCACGCTACGTTGGCGGTGCTATAACGCTGCCCGCTCCCGCTTACTCCGCCAAAGTTGGTGCTCACGTCGCCGCCGCCTGAAGGCGGCATCGTAGTCATCAGTGGATGCTGGAACGGCATCGCGGCGACCACTTGCGTTTGGAGTGCGCTTTGCATGAAGGCCAGGCCTGCCTGCTCGGCTGCCTTTCGTGCTGCTGGATCAGGAATCGCCATAGCCGACATCGCCAAGGCCATCGCCTTCGGCTGGGAAGCCATCAGATTGGCTTGGAAGCCGAAAAGCTTCTGGCTCATCACCTCAGCATTAGCGATGAAGTGATTACCCGATTCCGCCACAGTTCGGATCTTTTGTGCTGCCCGCGCGGTTGCTTCACTATCATTTTCGGATTCCAGCGAAGAAGCCGCCTCATTCAATCCGTCCACAATCGCCGCGACTTCAGTAGACAACGTCCGCCACCGCGAGTTCGTCTCCGAAACACTCCAGATCTTGGTATTCAACAAGTCCATCGCCAGTCCCAACAAGTCAGGCCCAACGTTGACCACCGGCATCACGAAGCCGAAAGGACTGTAACCTGGATCAGGCTGGTTCATCACCGGCATCGCCTCACCCGCTACAGAACCGCCCGCGTCAGCAATGTCTAGACCTCGGCTGTTAGCTGCGTCTTGTGATTCAAAGCCGTGAGCTTCAGCCATAAGCGTCTTAGCCAACCACTGAATTTGTTCGTTGAAGCTACGAAGCGAGTTACTGGCTGAGCCAGGATCTGTAGCAATTACTCGCTGATGAATCGCCCCCACATCACCTACCCCATTGACGCTGGAGAAGCTTCCATCGATAGGTGATTTCGCGGATTCCGCAGCCCGCCGCATTTGCCGAGATAGTTCATCTATTCGATATTGTGTCGTAATTAAGCCGTCAATCGAAATTTGCACTGGTCCCCCTAGTTCAGAGCTAATCGATAAGTTTCTTAAGCACTAATTCTGCTTGTCTACAATTTTCCCTATTGTCTTCTTGCAATTTGGTGTCCCCAAAACTGACGCTAACCATCCCCCTGACCGTGTTGACATTGACGGTGCAATAGAGATCACTACCGAACTCGTTTTCAAATGCGATAACGGGTAATTCACGACCACGATAGATTTCCGATTGCCCTAGAGGAACTTCAACCTCGTCGTAAGAAGACGAACTCGAAGACAACGAAATCATGGCTTCACTGCCGGACACGCTCTGTCCCCGGAAACTGCAGCTAGTCATGTCCGTAAACCTAAGTGTCCGTGCGGTTCTTTTCCCTAGTCCCACATCCTCGAGTTTTTGCTGAGGAATTTCAAGGCAAGGGTCGAACAGGTCAAAATCTGGGTCGGTGCGATAGAAATTGCCGAATGGTGGCAGAACGCCGTTCCCCTCCCCTTCTGCGGTGATGCTGGAATCCGCACCAGCATCACCGCTACCGCTCGTGTCATTGGAATCCTTGAAGCCCCCATCCCCGGTAGCCTCCACAGCATCCCCCGGATTGTCGGCGTCTTCTGCCGCCTTTTCCATACTTGTGCCGACGGTATCCCCAGCCTCCTGAACGGAATCTGGCTGGTTTTCCTTCGCGCTCCATGGAGCAAGGTCAATAGCGCAGGCCGTCAGCACCCCCATGCTGACAATCAGCGCTACAACAATCCCCTGCTGCTTCATGACTACCCTTCATCAGACTTCAATGACGAGCCGAAGGCCGCTGTTATGGCTGCTAGCCGCTGGCTGCCTCCCGCAAATAGGATGCACGAATCTGCGCGACCTGTCGCGCCAAGATGTGAATTGGGTCAACTTCGGGGCGTCTTCTACGGCATAAAGATGCCTTGCCTAAACCTCACAATGGGAAAATATTTCCTGCTCAAATCATATGAAAAGGCTGTAAAAGAGTTGGAAGAACCATAAACTCTCAACCATTTATTGATTCCCCCATTTCTACACCCGAATTACAAAAGTGTGAGTTATCAAACTTAAGCCTCCAGTTGCGCATAAAAGAACCCCCAGCCGTCAAGGACTCACCTTGGAGGCTGGGGGCTAAGTAAAGCTGTTTAATCCAGAACGTCGTTAGCGGTTCTGGATGTAGGACAGCAGGCGCAGAATCTCGGTGTAGAGCCAGACCAAGGTCACGGTCAGGCCAAGGGCTACACCCCAAGCGGTCTTGCTCGGTGCACCCATGCGGATCAGACGATCTGCATGGTCAAAGTCCGTCAAGAAGGACATTGCAGCCAAGACAATGCAGACCAGGGAGAAGATAATGGAGATAACGCCACCATCGCGCAGCGGATTGAAGTCGAAGAAGATTGCGGTCAGGAAGTTGCCCAGTGCCAGAACAGCCACACCTGCAATCAGACCAAACATAATCTTGTTGAACTTCGGAGTGACCTTAACCGCGCCGGTCTTATAAACAACGAGCATGCCGATAAAGACGCCAACGGTACCCATGATTGCCTGACCGATCAGAGCCATGCCATCGGAGCCAGCAACATTGACACCAGCGAAAAGCAGCGAGAAACCGCCGACGAACAGTCCGTCGAGAACCGCGTAGGAGATGGTCAGAGGTGCAGAGCCAAACTTCTTACTGAAAGCTGCGATTAGGGTTACGACGAAGCTGCCGATGCCGCCCACGATGATCAGAATCAGCGAAAGACCGTAGCTCACCTGAACACCGATGAAGAAGTTGACGACGGCCATGACGATCAGCACAGCAAGCGTGATGCCCGTCTTCGTAACGACGTCGTCAACAGTCATCGGACGCTCGGCAGACTGGCCACGGCCCTGCTGATCAAACGGGTTTACGTTTTGGTCGGCAGCATACGGATTGTTTCCGCCGTACTGCGAGGTCGAACCCTGACTCTTAGTCAAGGTGTTCATTACCGGATTGCTAGAACGCATTAAGTTCCCGATTCCTTTCACTGGATTAGTCGCTGGGGGCAACGGGCCCAGCCTAACAGCATCAACTAACTGATGGGCTGGAGAATTATTTGAAGATTTCACTAAGTTCAACGCTTTTGATTCGAATTAAGTTCCCGAAGCAAAGCCTTTCGCTGAACTATTCAAAAATCAGCTGTCGGTACCCAGCGGTATCTCTCCAGATGCGGTGGAATTTGAGCTCCTCCGCTTAATGCGAGCTATTTAGAACGCAATGCGCAATTAGATTATCGATACGTCGGACATCAATCTTCTTGCCCAACTTAATCTTGAGATGCCCCGCTCGCGTCCACAGCTCGACTTCCGCATTGAAATCAATTCTTCCCGCATTTTCAGTGGACCACATGTTGATAGCGGAGTAAGGAATTGAGTAGATTTCTACCTTCTTGCCGGTCAACCCCTGCGCATCGCGGATAATAAGGCGCTTTGAGGTAAAAATCGCAGAGTCGCGGAAAGTCTTATACGCAGCATGCGGCTGTTCACCCGCAATCAGCAATTCCGTAACATCGTTTGGAATTGGGACTTCTTCAAAGAAAGTCCACTCAGTAATAGGAGCGGTCTCCATTTTCTTCCTTGCTTTTGAAAGGACCAATAATTTGTGAATCGGCGGAGCTATCCCCATAAAAGGTCACGTAACCGCCTCGTCTAACTCTAATAGCGGTTACATGACATTTTCCGAGAAAACTAGTTCACCCACCGCAATTTCGTTTCCATAGCGGCACACTTGTCCCGGTGGTGACAGTCAGACAGCAAAAAGCCTATAAACGAGTCCAGCAATGCCGCGGCTGAACATCGAAATTTCAAACCAGGCGTTATGCGAAATCTTCTCAAAAGTAGATGATGCGCCATATATTTTTGGCCACTACTCCTCTTTCGTGACGCCAAAGTTTTCAATCGTTCTTGGCTACTAATCGCGACCGCTTCTCGCGGTCTCATTCGGGTTCACTCAAGGACTTGAGACCTTGGTATTCTTTCTCACCGCTCTCTCCAAAGGAGTCTTGCAATGACTGCTCCAACCACTGGTCCAGAAAGCACTGGATTCCCGAACAGCCCTCAGATGGCGTACCCAGCGCAAAGCGCGGCGACGCCTGCCGAGGCTCCCAAAGGCCGCAACACTCGGCATCATCGCGGTAATCATGTTCATCGCAGTGATTGGCTCCAGCATCAATGAGGCAACCGGCGGCGACACCACTGTCTCCAACAATGCGGATGGCGAGTCCGCAGATGGCCGCACCGTCAACGCATTAAACACCATGGCTGTTTTGGGAAGCCGCTTCGACAACACCAGCCCCCTGTACCAAGGTGGCACCGCTACCGGCGATCTTGTATTCGCTGTTCCGGCTGACACGGCAGACCAGGGCGTTCTCGCAGTTCGCCCGGACATGCTCGCAGGCAAGAAATTCATCGCACTGCAGTAGCGCCCATACCGTCACGGGGTTGAGTGAACCCTAGCTTTAGGCTCGGCCTTTCAAGGCCGGGCCTTTCGCGTTCTTTCTGGGATTCCAGATGGCAAATCCGCTTGTTATGAACTGTGACAGCTGTAAACGTCGCTGCCAGCTGAGGAATGGAGTTTGCCATCTAGTTTTACCGTCTGGGTATGTGCCGTCAGCGGCCCTTGAGCGTGTGCCTGCAGCTGCCGCAAGCCCACGACCAAGGCATAAATAAAAGCCTCAAGCCACCATCCAAAAGGAATGATGCCTCGAGACTTCACACGGTGCCCCCACTGGGACTCGAACCCAGACTGAATTGATTTTAAGTCAACTGCCTCTGCCGATTGGGCTATGGGGGCTTGGTGCGGTTCTATTTTAAGCCACCCCGTCAGCACTGCTGCGCAATGGGGTGGCTTCAATGCGAATCGCTAGAGGTCAGCGGCGATGCCCGCGACGATTCCGTCGAGGATATCCTTCTCGCTGATAAAGAATGAAGAGGCGTCGCTGTTGCGCTCAATCATCTTGATGATGCCCTCGACAGCCACCGAGCCACCGCCGATTACGTCAGCGCGGCCTGGGTGGATGACTGGGTTGAGCGCACGGGTAGCCGAAGGCTGCCCCATCAGCTGGCGTGTGAGCACTCGCAGCGCATCAAAACGCAGCTCCGAGCCATGGATTGCATCGGGGTCATAGCTTTCCAGGCCTTGTGCCAAAGCAGACAGCGTGGTGAAGGTACCCGCGCAGCCAACGAAAGTCTTGGCCGAGGAAATCGGCACAATCTTTTCAACTTCCTGCATGCGCTCTTCCACGTAATCTTCCGCGATTTCGACCTCAGAATCCGTTGGAGGATCTGTGCGCATGATGCGCTCTGTCAGGCGCACGCAGCCCATCTGCGCGGAATGCGCGCCGAGAATGTCACCGTCGATAGTTCCGACGACGAATTCCGTCGAGCCGCCGCCCAAGTCGATAACGCAGTATGGCCCACGCTCAGAACGCAGGTCCGCCACTGCCCCCTTGAAGGACAGCAGAGCTTCTTCTTCACCGGTGATGACCTCAGCCTTGGCACCGGATTCGATTTGGCCCAGCAGCTGTGCCGTCATTTCGAAGAACTCGTCCTGGTTCTTCGCATCGCGGGTAGCAGACGTTGCCACCATGCGCACGTGCTGAACCTTCTCAAACTTCATCTGCTTTACGTAGCCCTCCAGCGCCACGCGGGTGCGCTCAAGGGCCTCTGGTGCAAACTCGCCCGTGGCATCTACGCCCTGCCCCAGACGCACGATTTCCATGGTGCGGACGATATCGCGAATCTTGCCGTCAGCTTGTACTTCACTAATGAGCAAACGAATCGAGTTGGTGCCGCAATCCACCGCAGCGACGCGAGTCATGTAATACCTGCCTTCTTGGTCTCAGCCTTACCTGGAAATACTATTCAGCGTTAGAGAAATCGAATTGGCTCAGATCAATGCCCAGGTCGTTGACGCTCGGCCAATCCTCCGGAATTGCGGTACCGCGCAAGCGCCCATGGTCCGCAGCCATCGCCACCGCTTCGGTGCCTAGACGGAAATGCTGTGGCCCTTCAGCCAGCGCATAAGCAATCAGCACGTGCAGGCACTTCACGCGATCTGGCATACCACCACCTGAGAAAGTGGTACCTAGGTCTTCAATAGCGTTGCGCTTTTCCAAGAAGTACTCATGGGCACGCTCGTAATCTTCTGCCAGCTCTTTATCTTCAGCGAGGCGGGCTTCCATCCACTTCATCACGTGCGCGACCTCAAGGCGGGAAGCCTCAGCGGTAAGACGTGGGTCGGTCAGGTAGTACAACGTAGGAAATGGAGTTCCATCCGGTAGCTTCGGCGCCGTCTTCACCACAGCCGGCTGGCCATCTGGAGTGCGGTAAGCGATGTCGAGCACGCCGCGGGGCGCGCGGCCGAGTTGCTCTTTAACGATTTCTAGGTCTGCATCATTGACGGTCATGGCAGCTATTGTCTCATGCCGCAGCGCATTTGCGGTGCATAGGATTCACCGCGCCTTCATAAAGGCTATTAGCCGAGCTAATTACGGTACGCGTTACTGGGCAGCCGGCGGGTTTTCAGGGCCCGCGCTTGGCGACGCCGGGGTTACCGGCAGGCTGCCCGGGTTTGCGTTGGTCGAGCCCGTGGCGCTGACGTCTTCATCTTCTGCGATGGAGCCCCACAGGATTTCGTACCACGGACGCTCATCGACGTCGTCAAGCTTGTTCGTGGTGACCGTGCTGTCCGGATTCATTCGGCGATCCATGATGCGATAAGCGGTCTCGCCCTCCGCGATGACGCCGAAACGGCGGCGCGCTTCCTGCTCGAGGTAATCCTCCGACTTGTATTTATCGATCTCGTTGAGGAGCTCTTCTTTTTGGGCCTGCTTAGCAGCGATGGAATGTTGCAGGCGCGCAGTTTCAGAGCGCACGTGGTAGTAATTGCGCAGCGGCACCGCGATGGTCAGCAACACGATGAGGACCACCACGAGGATGACGCTGAGACCAACAATGTCCATGCGGCCCATGCGTTCGCCGCGTGCCTTCTGCGTTTTCTTGGCTTTGGCTGCAGCCTCTCGCTGGGTAGCAGCGCGCGAGACCACGGGGACGGTGGTCCGGGATTTCTTTGAAGTGTGGTTCTCGCGTGCCATAGGGTTTCTATCCTAGCGGCGCGAGCTTATTGAAACGGGTGACGCGCGTGTGAATGAAGTAAATTCTCACAAATTAAAAGGCCGCCTTCTCAAAGCCCTGCTGCCTGCCTTTGAAAACCAAGGGTAGGTAGCGAGGGGCCTTGAAGAGGCGACCTAACTAAAACCAGCGCGGGGGTTTAGCTCTGGAAACGCGGGAAAGCGGAGCGGCCTGCGTAGACCGCGCCGGAGCCCAGCTCCTGCTCGATGCGCAGCAGCTGGTTGTACTTAGCAACGCGCTCGGAACGCGCCGGAGCACCGGTCTTGATCTGGCCACAGTTCAGAGCAACTGCGAGGTCAGCGATGGTGGTATCCTCGGTCTCGCCGGAGCGGTGGGACATCATGGTGCGGTAGCCGTTGCGATGCGCAAGCTCGACTGCGTCGAAGGTCTCGGTCAGGGTACCGATCTGGTTGACCTTGACGAGCAGTGCGTTAGCAGCCTTCTTCTCGATGCCCTCAGCCAGGCGTGCCGGGTTGGTGACGAAGAAGTCGTCGCCAACAATCTGGACCTTGTCACCGATGGTCTCGGTGAGCTTGGTGTAGCCCTCCCAGTCATCTTCCTGCAGCGGATCCTCGATGGAGACGATTGGGTATTCGGAGATGAGTTCCTCGTAGACCTTGGCCATTTCCTCGGCGGTGTGCTCGCCGCCTTCGAAGTGGTACTTGCCATCCTTGAAGAACTCAGAGGAAGCAACGTCAAGAGCCAGGGCGATATCCTTGCCTGGCTCGAAGCCAGCCTTCTTGATTGCCTCGACAATGAGATCGAGTGCAGCCTTGGTGGACTCAGCCTCCGGAGCGAAGCCGCCCTCGTCGCCCAGGCCGGTGGATAGGCCCTTGGACTTAATAACGGACTTCAGGGAGTGGTAAACCTCAGCACCCATGCGCAGTGCCTCAGCGAAGGACTCGGCGCCGATAGGAGCAATCATGAACTCCTGTACGTCAACACCGGAGTCAGCGTGTGCGCCGCCGTTGACGATGTTCATCATCGGAACCGGCAGGACGTGTGCGTTCGGGCCGCCGATGTAACGGTAGAGCGGCAGGCCGGCGGACTCTGCAGCTGCCTTCGCGGTAGCGATGGAAACACCGAGGATTGCGTTTGCACCAAGGCGGGACTTGTTTTCGGTTCCATCGAGCGCGATAAGCGCCTGGTCGAGCAGGCGCTGATCGTCTGCCTCGAAGCCGGCGATCTCATCGACGATTTCCTCATTAATGTTTTCAACAGCCTTGAGAACGCCCTTGCCCAGGTAGCGGTCACCACCATCTCGAAGCTCATGAGCCTCGTGCACACCGGTGGAAGCACCGGAAGGAACGCCGGCTACGCCGCGTGCTCCGTCATCAAGGAAAACCTCGGCCTCGACGGTCGGGTTACCGCGAGAATCAAGAATCTCTCGAGCAAATACGTGGATGATGTCAGCCATGCTGCTTTCACTCCTATTGAGCCAAATTGATTTGATATGAGATTCGGGTTCCTTGCCCCAAATCACCTGAAGACAATTGTTCCAGAAAACTTCGGGCTGCGTCGGGCACTATGTCACATACTTGCCTAAAAAGTTGGCTTTTCTAAGAAGAAGAAGGCTGCGGAATCGAATATGAGTTGGCAGCAGCGGCAACGCGTTCCAGATAGTCCCTGGACTGGTTGTAATTAAGGATGCCAGCCTCCCAGTCTTCAGACTTGTCCATGTTGCGCCCGCCGAAGCAAAGCAAAGCCGCCGCGCCGAGGGCGGCATCATCGATCTGGTTGGGATCTGCCACTCCATCACCGTTGGCATCGCGGCCCACGTGGGACCACGAGGAAGGAATGAACTGCAACGGCCCGACGGCGCGATCAAACTCAGCGTCGCCATCGATTTGGCCGCCATCCGTGTCAGGGGTATGTGCGGTACCATTCGAGCCGTCGAGAGCAATGCCGGTAATCGGCGGATCTGGGTACCCATTTTCATCCAGCTTGGAGGGGCGTAGCCAATTGCCGTTGTAGGTGCCATGGCGGGTTTCTACCCAACCCAGACCGGCCAGAGTATTCCATCGCAGGTTGCATTCGGGCCACGCATCGCGGGCGATGAGCTCGGCGTTTCCGTACGCACGTAATGCTTGGCCGGAGATTCCTGTCTGTGATTCCAGCTGCGAGGACCAATAAGAAAGCTTGTCCGCGGTGCGCCCTTCCGAATGAACGTCAATGTTAGGAACTTCCATGCCAGCAATCGGCGGCATCGCCTGCGGAACCGGCTGCAGTGGTTTCAAGGTTGCAGGCTTGCCTAAGGCAGAAAGCACCCAGCCCACGAGAGAAACCACAACGACGACAGCGAGGACTGCGGCCAGGCCGCAGCCCCCGAGTTTCCGCAGCCGCTTAGTCATGAATGTCAATCATAATGACTCCCCTTGCCACTTCCCGAACTGACACTGCGGCCCCCACTTCCCTTTCAGAGATTTAACAGTAAGCAACAAGAAGTTATGTCAGACTTTTCACCACTACACCATCTTTAACATTTTGCGCTACAGTAACAAGGTCAGGTTTCACGCCTGTTTCTGCACCGCACACCTTAAAAGGAGCCTTTCCATGTCCCTTCGCCGTTACGCCGCTGCCGCCGCCGCAGCGCTTAGCCTTTCCCTCGCCGCCCCAGCTGCCGCACAGGCTCAAGACCTCAGCTTCTTGGGCGACCTTAACAATGTCGCCACGCAACTCATTAGCGGCGCCGACTGCGGCACCGTTCGCACCACGCTGACTGTCATCGATCAAAACACCGAAGGCGTGCTCTTTAACGAGAACACCACCCGCAACCAGCTCGCTCACAACCTGCAGAACCTTGGCGGCAACGCGAACGCACAGGTCTCCCCGCTGACCATCGCTGCCGTGAAGTACTCCGGGCTAACCGCAGACCGCGCCCTAGCCTGCGGCATCGTCAAGCAGGACAACATCCTCACTGGCGGTACTGGCTTGTCCTCCAAGATCTCGGACTACGCTCCGATGCTCTCTTCCATGCTGAACCTACCGAAGCTCTAAGGAACTTCAGAAGAATTTCCGGCTAGTCCAAGGCCTGCGACTTTTCGCGGGCCTTTCCTTCTGCCCACAGCTGCTCCTGCCGCTCAATCGCAACAAGCTCATTCGTTCCATCAAAGAGATAGGGCGCGCGGGAGCGCAGCTTCGCCACGAAGGAATCCGCGACGTCGTCAAGCGTGAATGCTCCGCGCCGCGAGGCTAGCTCGGCGTGGAAGAGAACTTGTAGCAGGACGTCGCCAAGCTCGCCGCGCATATGCTCATCGCCGGCCTGGGAGCGCACCGATTCGGCAAATTCGGCGGATTCTTCGGCGAGATAAGGCAACAGACTTTCGTGAGTTTGGGCACGTTCCCACTCGCCAATCCGCACCGCTTGGGTCATTGCAGTACGCGCTTGAAACATCGGATCTTTGCGCGACTCTGCTTCGATGAGACGCTCGCCAGCTTCCAGCCTTTCAACGACTTCCGGCTCGTGCGCATCAGTGGAAACCAGCAGGCCAACGCCCAATGGGTCCTCTCCTTTTAGGAGATCGCTAAAGTTCCATCGCACGCGCACTGGAACCTCACCGGTGAAGCTAACAGGGCCCAAAAGCGCCCCATGTGCCTCCATCGGAATCAGCGTGGGCCAGCGTTCATCGAGCAACAGAACAGTCATGGCCACAAAGTATAGGGCAGTTTAGTAATCAGGTTTTAAATGCTGACTTCGCTCCGTGGCTTTTGCGGGGTATTTTAGTCGCATGACTTCCACTACTTCCTCCCCGGCGAACGCCGAGTCATCGAGTACTCACAAGGTGACTCTGTGGACTCTCGTCGCCTTGATTATCGGCTCCACCGTGGGCAGTGGAATATTCTCGCTTCCTCAAAACATCGCCTCGGTTGCAGGTCCCGGCGCAATGCTCATCGGTTGGCTCATCGCCGGCGTGGGCATGCTCTCTGTCGCGTTCGTGTTCCAGTACTTGGCGCACCGCAAGCCGCACCTCGACTCCGGCGTGTATTCCTACGCCCGCGCGGGCCTGGGTGATTTCATCGGCTTTACCGCAGGCTGGGGCTACTGGATTGGCTCCGTAATCGCGCAGGTGGGGTATGCCACGCTCTTCTTTAACACCGCGGGCCACTATGTGCCGCTTTTCGACGCCGATCATCGCTGGGCCTCCGCCATCGCAGTGTCGGTAATGTCCTGGGCCATTTTTGCAGTTTTGGCGCGCGGCATTAAGCAGGCCGCTGTGATGAACATGGTGACCTCGATTGCCAAGATCGTCCCTATTTTGGCTTTCGTAGTCTTCATCGCGTTCCTCGGTTTTAGCTGGGATAAGTTCACCTTTGATTTCTGGGGCAAAGACTCCGGCTCAACCGTCTTTGAGCAGATTCAGGGCATCATGCTCTACACCGTGTGGGTATTCATCGGTGTGGAGGGCGCCTCCGTCTACTCCAAGCAGGCCCGCTCCCGCAGCGACGTCGGCCGTGCCACCGTCATCGGTTTCTTCTCCGTGCTGGCGCTTTTGGTTTCGGTCTCCACCTTGTCATTCGGAGTGCTCTCCCAAGCTGAACTGGCAGCATTGCCGGATAACTCCATGGCTTCCGTATTAGAAGCTGTCGTAGGCCCATGGGGCGCGGCTTTTATCTCCATAGGTCTCTGCCTTTCGGTGCTCGGCGCTTACGTGTCTTGGCAGATGCTGTGTGCTGAGCCCATCGTAATGATGGCTACCGACGGCCTGCTGCCTCGCAAGATCGGCACCATCAACGTGGCCGGCGCCCCATGGGTAGCGCAGCTTATCTCCACCTCTGTTATCCAGGTCTTCATCATCGTCTTCTTCTTCAATGAGACTTCATATAACGCCATGGTGCAGCTGGCCACCATCATGTACCTACTGCCTTATATCTTCACCTCGCTCTACCTACTTTTACTGGGTATCCGCGGCACGGGCCTTTCGCACCCGCACGCAGGTGTGAAGTTCGATCTTTCGGGCCCGGAAATCTCGAAGCGGGAAAACCGCCGTCACATCGTCATTGGCGCCATCGCATTCGTTTACTCGCTGTGGCTTATCTACGCCGCCGACCTGGTTTATGTCTTGCTCGGTGCGCTCGCTGTTATTCCAGGTCTTATCCCTTACGTGGGAACGCGCCTGTACAAGAAGGAGCGAGTCTTCAACTCCTTCGAGTGGTGTGTCGTGGCCATCGTCTTCATCGGCGCAATCGCCGCTCTGTGGGGACTAGCAAGCGGCAAGCTCTCTCTTTAAGGATAACTGCATAGATAAAGACTCCCTACCGGCTCGGCTTCACGCTGGGCCCGTAGGGAGTACTTTTCTGCTAGGACAGTGCTCTGCAGGTGAAATAGGGTCTTACTGGCTTACAGAGATCACATTCTTCCCGCCGACCTTTGCGCCGGTGACATCGATCTTGTCCAGTTCGAACATGGCGGAAAAGAAATCCGCCATCCACTGCAGCAGCTCGATATCCCGCAACTTCGGGGAGGTGACGTTGCGGCCCGCCTTGGGGAACCCCAGCTGAATAGCCTTCGCCGCGGCGCGGTAATTGGAGCCCGGGTAAAGGCGCTTCA
This sequence comes from Corynebacterium sp. HMSC077D03, assembly GCF_001808545.1. Taxonomy (NCBI): domain Bacteria; kingdom Bacillati; phylum Actinomycetota; class Actinomycetes; order Mycobacteriales; family Corynebacteriaceae; genus Corynebacterium; species Corynebacterium sp. HMSC077D03. The sequence goes on along the minus strand of NZ_KV793657.1, from coordinate 120,408 downwards.
AACGCACCTGCTTCGAATCCGCCAAATCCACTGGGTGGACCTTAATGCGGGTTCCCTGCACCGCAATATCGCCCACGCCTGCCCGGCGCGCCTGGTGACGCAGTCGAGCGACGGCCAGCAAACGGGTCACTGGCTCCGGCAGTGGGCCGTAGCGGTCCTCCATTTCTTCTACAGCTAACTGCAGATCGTTATTGTCCTTCGAGGCCGCGAGCTTGCGGTAAACCTCCAGGCGCAGGCGCTCGGAGTTGATGTAATCCTCAGGGATGTGGGCGTCGACTGGCAGGTCGATGCGGATCTCCTTCGGTCCCTCGTCGGTGGCCTTCGGAACCTCGCCACGGGCAAGGGCCTTGAAAGTCTCCACTGCCTCCCCGACCAAGCGGACATAAAGGTCGAAGCCGACACCCGCGATGTGGCCGGACTGCTGCGCGCCCAAGACGTTGCCGGCACCGCGCATCTCCAAGTCCTTCATCGCCACGGCCATGCCGGCGCCCAGATCATTGTTCTGGGCGATGGTAGCCAGGCGGTCATAGGAGGTCTCGGTCAGCGTGGCGCCCTTCGGATACAGGAAGTAAGCATAGCCGCGCTCACGGGAACGCCCCACGCGCCCGCGCAGCTGGTGGAGCTGAGACAGGCCCATGTGGTGCGCGTTTTCCACGATGAGCGTATTCGCATTAGCGATGTCCAGGCCGGTTTCCACGATCGTGGTACAAACCAGGACGTCGTACTCACGGTCCCAGAAGCCCTGCACGGTCCGTTCGAGGGCTTCCTCGTTCATCTGGCCGTGCGCCACGACGATGCGCGCCTCCGGCACGAGATCGCGGAGCTCGCGGGCCTTCTTTTCAATGTCAGAGACCTTGTTGTGGATGAAGAAGGTCTGGCCGTCTCGCAGCAGCTCGCGGCGGATCGCCGCAGCAATCTGCTTGTCCTCATAAGCACCCACGTAAGTCAGGACCGGATGGCGGTCTTCCGGCGGGGTCAGGATGGTAGACATCTCGCGGATGCCCGCCATGGACATCTCGAGGGTGCGCGGAATTGGGGTCGCAGACATCGTCAGCACGTCAACGGAGGCTTTAAGCGCCTTGATATGTTCCTTATGCTCCACGCCAAAGCGCTGCTCCTCGTCTACAACGATTAGCCCTAGGTTCTTCCAATGCACACCTGTTTGCAGCAGGCGATGCGTTCCGATGACGATATCGACGGAACCGTCTGCCAAGCCGGAGACAATCTCCTTGGCTTCCTTGGTAGAAGTAAAGCGCGAAAGCACCTGAATATTGACCGGGAAACCGGTCATGCGCTCGCGGAAGGTATCGGCATGCTGTTGCGCCAGCAAGGTGGTCGGCACCAGAACCGCCACCTGCATTCCGTCCTGCACTGCCTTGAAGGCTGCGCGCACCGCTACCTCGGTCTTGCCATAGCCCACATCGCCGACGACGACGCGGTCCATCGGCACGCTGGATTCCATATCCTGCTTCACAGAGTCGATGGCCATCATCTGATCTTCAGTCTCGACGTACGGGAAGTTATCTTCCATCTCCGCCTGCCACGGGTTATCCGGCGCAAACTGGTGTCCCGGCGCGGCTTGGCGCTTGGCATAAAGCTCCACCAGCTCGCCCGCGATTTCGCGGACTGCGGCGCGGGCTTTCTTCTTGGTGTTCTTCCAGTCCGAGCCGCCCATCTTGGACAGCGTCGGCTTCTCGCCGCCGGTGTACTTGGAGAGCAGATCCAGCGAGTCCATCGGGACCCAGAGCTGATCGGCCGGCTGACCGCGCTTCGAGGAGGCGTACTCCAGCACGATGTACTCACGTCGGGAGGTTTCATCACCCGACTGAATCGTGCGCTCGGCCATCTTGAGGAAGCGGCCGATGCCGTGGGTTTCGTGCACCACGTGGTCGCCCTGTTTGAGCGCCAGCGGATCGACGCGGTTGCGGCGCTTAGCTGGGCGTCGCTTTGCGCCGGCGATATCGCCCACGCGATTACCCGTCAGGTCGGTCTCCGTAATGACAACCAACGGGAGCTGTTCCTTCTGCGATCCGCCGGCACTGCGGGCCTTCGGGAATACCAAGCCCGCATGTGAAAGCGCCTGATACAAAGTGACCTCGCCAGGCGTCGGCTCCCAGCCAGGAGTCGCGACCTTGGTGCGAATCCCCTTCTCGGCAAAGCGTTCCACCATGCGCTTGATAGCACCCTGAGCCGGCGCGATAAACGCCGCACGGCCACCATCGCGGGTATGGGCGAGCAGCTGCGCCATCATGGCGTCGATTTCCTTAATGTCACCACGCGGCGTCGGGCCCGGTTCATACTCGAGCGGCAGGGTCTGCGCCTCATCCGCCATGAACATTCCAGGAGGCGCAAAGGTCCACAGCGGCAAACTCGTGTTAGCACACGTTGCTTCCAAAGACTCGTAGGAACGGTAGCTAGCCGCCTCGGTATCCAGGCCTTCAGCGGTCAAAGGACCATCCGCCCCCATGGCAGCGGCTTCCCAACCGGCAGCCAAGAATTCCGCGTCCGTGGACTCTAGATCCGCAATACGGGTGCGAATCTTTTCCGGCGCGACCAGCAGCACGTGGGTACCCTCAGGCATGAATTCGGGAAGGGTGACCAGCGGGGCGTCGCTAAGCACCGCCAGCAGCGCCTCCATGCCGTCGGCCGGAATATGCTCACCTACCTTGGTCAAAAGCTCCACGAGGGCAGCATTGCCCGGGTGCTGCAGGGCAAGGTCTTGAGCACGCTTGGCGACGTCGTCAGTAATCGGAAGCTCACGCGCCGGGAAGATGTCCACCGCGCCGACCTCAATCTCTGGAATCGCGCGCTGGTCGGCGACGGAAAATTGCCTGATATCGGTGATTTCATCGCCCCAGAACTCCACACGCACCGGGTAATCGAGCGTCGTGGGAAAGACGTCCAAGATGCCGCCGCGAACGGCATACTCGCCGCGCTTGGCCACCATGTCCACGTGCTTGTAGGCACGAAACTCCAGCTGGGAGACGATGGCCTCGAGCTCGATCTCCATGTCCTCGGCTAGGCTGATCGGACTGCGGCCTTCCACGTTTTTCAAGATCGGTTGGCTATATCCACGCGCTGCCGTAACGACGACGCGCAGCTTGCCTTCTGCTATGCGGTGCAGCACCTGCGCGCGGCGGCCCACGATATCCGCGCCGGGCGAAAGGCGTTCGTGCGGAAGGGTTTCCCACGCCGGGAACTGGGCAACCTTGTCCCCCATCATCGCGGTAAGCTCCGCGGTGAGGTCCTCGGCCTCACGGCCGGTGGCGGTAACGACGAGAACGGGCGCCTGATTCGCCAGCGTGCCGATAGCCCACGGGCGCGCTTGGTCGATGCCGGTGATGTGCAGCTGTGGCTCGCCTACCTGGGTGGCAAGCCCTTTGAGTTTCGGGTCGGAAGCCGCGACCTTGAGCAGTCCGGCGAGCATCGGCGTTGCCACTTAGTTAGTTCCTCTCAATTTTGGCTTAGCTTCCATTCCAGACAGCCCATTCCAGCACAAGTTTACGATGTGCGCAGCCACCACTTCCTTTGCCGGCTGGCGGGTATCCAGCCACCATTGGGCGGTCATCGAGACCATGCCGACTAGCGCTTGGGCATAAAGTCCTGCCAGTTTCGCGTCGAGGCCGCGGCGCTCGAAGGCGGCGCCCAGGATATAGGAAACCTGCCCCACGGAGGAATTAAGCAAAGTGGAATAAGAGCGTTCGTCGCCGGGCTTGGAGTCACGTACGAGGATTAGGAATCCATCGGTTTCTTGCTCCACGTAGTTTAAAAGTGCGACAGTGGCTTTCTCGATGCGCTCGCGCCAGGTTCCTTCGCTAAGCGAATGCGTGATCACCTTCTCCAGGGCGAGCATCTCGCGGTCCACGATGACCGCGTAGAGGCCTTCTTTTCCCCCGAAGTGCTCATAGACCACGGGCTTGGACACGCCAGCCCGCGCCGCAATCTCCTCCACGCTGGCCCTGTCGAAGCCCAGCTCGGCAAATGCCGCTCGGCCAATCACGATCAATTGCTCGCGACGTTCGCGTCCAGTCATCCTCTGTCGAACCATGCGATCAAGCTTAGTGGGTGGCATTTGTAATTAAGGCATATGCGTCAGGTACTATTAGCAACGCACGCCTTGAGCGCGCGGTTATTCCCCATGGTGTAATCGGCAACACTACGGTTTTTGGTACCGTCATTCTAGGTTCGAGTCCTGGTGGGGAAGCCAAGAAAACTCCTGCTCACTTCACATTTCGAAGGAGCAGGAGTTCTTTTATTTTGAGACCTCGAAAAGCCTAGGAAGTCGCAGACGGGGTAGCGTACGGGCTACGGGATGAGTCCACTACTTGCCCAGCATGTGCGCTATGCGACGCCCCAGCAGACTTCTCGAATACAAGCGCCGCCGGCTTGACGCGAACGTCAGGTTTTTCGCCCTTGTTCACCACAACCATCTGGCCCATCATGCCCTTGTCCTCGTGCAGGAGCATGTGACAGTGGTACATGTACGGAATGGTCTTATCCGGGAAGTAGCCCAACTCCACGAGCAGCTTGGCAGTTGCCTTGGGCGGAAGATTGACGATGTCCTTCCAGCCCATCGTCGGAACCGCGATGTCCTTGCCATCGCCATAGTCATAAGACAAGACCTTGAAACGCGAATTATGGATGTGAAAGTTGTGCGGCCAATCGCTATTTTCGTTGGTCACAGTCCATACCTCAGGCTTGTCTTCCTCGATCACGGTGTCCACGCGGGCCATGTCCATGGACTCACCGTTAATCATGAAGGTATTGAGCACGAACTCGCGCTCAGTCAGCCCCTCAGCAGGCGGGACGTCGGCAGCCGCGGGATCCAAGGTTTGCGGCAGAGCTGGCGCTGCAGGCGCATCCTCCCCTGGCGCGGTGATATGCAGGATGTCAAAGCTGTCCTTGAAGCCAAAGTCCGCAGAGTACTCATCTTCGGGGATGCTGAAGTTGTCCTTGCGCGGCACCGACTGCAACACCACGTCCTTGCCGGGCTCCAAGTCCACGAGGACCTCGATGCGCTCGCCTGGTCCGATGAGGAGTTCGTCGACCTCAACGGGGGCGTCGAGAAGCCCAGAGTCAGTAGCGATGACGTTAAACGGCGTCCCATTATCCAGGGCCAGCGTGTAGAAACGCATCGAAGCGCCGTTGAGCAAGCGCAGGCGAACCCGGCGCGTGGTGGCGGTAAAAGCTGCATTCGTGATGCCGTTAATCACAGGTGTAGTACCCATAAGACCGAGCGTGCCGTCAACCTGATGATCGAACTGGCCGTCCTCAGTGAACTTCGCATCCATAATGACCACCGGAATGTCATCCACGCCGTACTCAGAAGGAATGTCGAGCTTATCCGATACGTCGTCGTCCAAGATAAACATGCCAGCAAGTCCGCGGTAGGCATGGGTTGCCGTGGCCATATGCGGGTGCGGGTGATACCAGACGGTGGCGGCGGGCTGGGAAATCTCCCACTGTGGCTTCCAGGTCTTGCCCACTTCAATCGGCGAGTGTGGTCCACCATCGGAATAGGCCGGAAGCTTCATTCCATGCCAGTGCACGGTGGTCATTTCGACCAGGTTATTGGTGATTTCCGCGCGGACCTTTTCACCTTTGTGCGCCCGCAGCGTGGGCCCTAAGAAGGCGCCGTTGAATCCCCAAGTGCGGGTGTTGTTATTGCCCGAGATAACCTCCGAATGGCCGTCTTGGGCGGTGAGCTTGAAGACCCTTGTACCGCCATCCATCTCACCTTCTAAAAGTGGCGGAATAGGAAGGGGCCGCGGCGCCGCGTCATAGCCCACCGGGGCCGGCTGATCCTTATTTTTCGTATTGGCACAAGCCGTGATGGCCGCACCCGCCGCAGCGGCAGAAGCAGTAAACAGAGCACCTTTGAAAAAGACACGACGCGTAAAACCCATAAATACCAGAGTATTTTAGTTGGCTACTAAGCCAAACCTATTTCGGCCAATTCAGGTATTTATCACATACGCTTGATTTATGCCGATCCCAGACCAAGAAGCTCGTCCCGCCCGCCTTTTCGCATCCTCAAACGCCCTACAAGGCATCGGTGACCAATTAGTCTCCGGAAAGACCGTCCTGCCCTGGCTCTTTGCACAGCTGGGCGTCCCGCACTTTTTTACCGCACTACTGGTGCCTATCCGAGAGTCTGGCTCCATGCTCCCGCAGGCCGCACTGACCCCGTGGGTAACTTCCCGTCCGACCCGCAAGAAGCTATGGGTGTGGGGCTCGGTCGTTCAAGGCATTAGCGCCCTCGTGATTGCAGGTGCCGCAGCGGTATTTGAAGGTTGGGTTCTCGGCACGATAACCATCGCTGCGCTTGCCGTGCTTTCTGTTTTCCGCGCTTTGTGCTCGCTGACGGGAAAAGACGTCCAAGGCCGGACCATTTCTAAAGGCAGCCGCGGTGAGGTGACGGGGCTTGCTGCTCAAGCATCGGGCGCGGTAACCCTACTCGTTGGCCTTGTGCTCGCGTTCTTGGGCCAGCTTCCGCCGCTGGGGCTTGCCGCAGTTCTCGGTGGTGGTGCGCTGAGTTGGTTCGTTGCGGCAGCGATATTCTCCTCCATCGATGAGCCCGTTCCGGATGAAGCAGAAACCGCGGCCGCCAAAAAGAATGCATCCGAGGGCCCTCACTGGTGGAGCGATACCTGGAAGCTATATACCTCCGACGAAGATTTCCGCCGCTTTGTTAACGTGCGCGCCCTTTTGCTAGTGACTGCGCTATCAACCACCTTCATCGTCACGCTTTCCCATCAAAGCGGCACCACGGTGCTCAGCGGACTCGCGGGCTTCGTGCTTGCTTCTGGCCTTGCCAACCTGGTGGGTGGAAAAATTTCCGGCATCTGGTCGGATCGCTCTTCCCGATTGGTGATGTCGTGGGCGTCGGTTGCGGCATCGCTGACCCTAATGCTCGTGGTCGCTTGTGCTCATTGGGCGCCAACCTGGGTTTGTGCTTGGGCTTTGCCGCTGGGGTTCTTTTTGGTCAACCTCGCGCACACGGGCATCCGCGTCGCGCGTAAGACTTACATCGTGGACATGGCAGGTGGCGATAAACGCACCTTTTATGTCGGTGCGGCCAACACGATGATGGGCGCAATCTTGCTTGTTGTAGGCGCAATCTCCGCAGTCATTTCCCTTGCCGGGCCTACCGCTGCCCTGCTTTTCTTGGCTGCACTCGGCTTCATCGGAGCTTGGCGCGCCAGGATGCTGCGTGAGGTCTCTGCCTAGTTCGTAGCAAACCAGCGCCGAACTGGGGTGCGCTTTATCCCCCAATAATTACGTGGGGCGTTAAGATGTGGGACATTACTCCCTAAATAAGACTCGACGACAGGAGAACGAAGAAACTCGTGGCTGATACAACTAAGTGCGCCATTGTTGTTCTAGCAGCGGGCGCTGGCACCCGAATGAAATCCGCAAAGCAAAAGACTTTGCACGAAATCGGCGGCCGCCCGCTCATCGGGCACGCGCTGCATGCTGCGGCTGGTATGCACCCGGAGCACCTCGTCGCCGTCGTCGGCCACCAGCGCGAGCAGGTCTCTCCTGCCATTGAGGCCATCGCCGCAGAACTGGGAACCGAGGTCTCCCAGGCAGTGCAGGAAGAACAAAACGGCACCGGCCACGCAGTGCAGTGCGGTCTCGAGCCACTCCCCGACTTCGATGGCACCGTCATCGTCACCAACGGTGACGTCCCCCTTCTTCGCACTGAGACCATCCGCGGGCTTTTCGACGCCCACGTTACCGCCGGCAACGCCGTGACAGTTCTGTCGATGCAGCTTGCTGACCCAACCGGTTATGGCCGCATCGTCCGCGGCGCAGACGGCAATGTCGAAGCCATCGTTGAGCAGAAGGATGCAGCAAGCGAGCAGCTTTCCATCAACGAGGTCAACTCCGGCGTATTCGCTTTCGACGGCGCAATTCTGCGCGACGCCCTAACCAAGCTCGATTCCAACAACGCCCAGGGCGAGCTCTACATCACTGACGTTTTGGAGATCGCCCGCACCGCAGGCCACAACGTCGGCGCGCACATTGCTGCCGACGCCGGCGAGCTGGCAGGCGTCAATGACCGCGTCCAGCTCGCCGCAGCTGGACGCGAGCTCAACCGCCGCACGGTGGAAGCCGCCATGCGCGGCGGTGCCACCATCGTCGACCCTGCCACCACCTGGATTGGCGTTGACGTCACCATTGGCTGCGACGTTCTCATCCACCCGGGCACCCAGCTGTGGGGCAAGACTCACATCGCTGATGGCACGGAAATCGGCCCGGACACCACCCTGACCGATATGCAGGTCGGCGAGGGCGCCAAGGTCATCCGCACCCACGGTTCCGAGTCTGTGATTGGCGCTAACGCCAACGTCGGCCCGTTTACCTTCATCCGCCCGAAGACCGAGCTCGGCGAAGGCGGCAAGCTCGGCGGCTTCGTCGAGGCGAAGAATGCCCAGATCGGGCGCGGTTCCAAGGTGCCGCACCTGACCTACATCGGCGACGCCACCGTGGGCGAGGAATCCAACATCGGCGCTTCTTCCGTATTCGTCAACTACGACGGTGTTAACAAGCATCACACCGTAATCGGCAGCCATGTGCGCACCGGATCTGACACGATGTTTATCGCACCAGTCAATGTCGGTGACGGCGCTTATTCCGGGGCGGGTACAGTTATCAAGGAAGATGTTCCTGCGGGAGCACTCGTAGTCTCCGGTGGCAAGCAGCGCAACATCGAAGGCTGGGTTCAAAAGAAGCGTCCGGGCACTCCGGCAGCAGAAGCTGCCGCCCGCGCACAGGACAACAACAAGTAAGGGGAATTACCGCCCATGACTGGCAAGGTAACCGGCAGCAGCAAGAATATGAAGCTCTTTTCTGGGCGTGCACACCCAGAATTGGCTGAAGCTGTTGCCAAGGAACTGAAGACGGACCTCGTTCCAACCACCGCTCGTGACTTTGCAAACGGTGAGATCTTCATCCGCTTCGAAGAGTCTGTCCGTGGTGCCGACTGCTTCGTTATGCAGTCCCACAGCCAGCCGCTGAACAAGTGGCTGATGGAGCAGCTCATCATGATCGATGCGCTCAAGCGCGGCTCTGCCAAGCGCATCACCGCTATCCTGCCGTTCTACCCATACGCACGTCAGGATAAGAAGCACCGCGGCCGCGAGCCGATCTCCGCTCGCCTGGTTGCAGATCTACTACAGGCTGCTGGCGCTGACCGCATCGTTTCTGTTGACCTGCACACTGACCAGATCCAGGGCTTCTTCGACGGCCCGGTCGATCACATGCACGCAATGCCGATTCTGGTTGACTACATCAAGTCCAAGTATCCCTTGGACAACCTCGCAGTGGTCTCCCCGGATGCTGGCCGCGTCAAGGTCGCTGAGAAATGGGCACATGAGCTAGGCGACGCCCCACTGTCCTTCGTTCACAAGACTCGTTCCACCGAGGTTGCAAACGAGACCGTCTCCAACCGCGTTGTCGGTGAGGTCGAGGGCAAGGACTGCATCCTTCTGGATGACATGATCGATACCGGCGGAACCATCGCTGGCGCAGTTCGTGTGCTGAAGGAAGCAGGCGCGAAGTCCGTCGTCATCGCTTGTACCCACGGCGTCTTCTCCGATCCGGCACGTGAGCGCCTGTCCGAGTGCGGCGCTGAGGAAGTCATCACCACCGATACCCTTCCGCAGTCCACCGAGGGCTGGTCCAACCTGACCGTTCTTTCGATTGCTCCGCTGCTGGCTCGTACCATCCACGAGATTTTCGAAAACGGCTCCGTAACCACGCTCTTCGAGTCAAACTAAGCGCTTAAAAAGCAGCACGTAAAAGGACCGTCCAGCACACGGCTGGGCGGTCTTTTCATTTCCCCCCAAAAACAGAAATGAACTTGACTAATATTTACTCGGAGGCTTGACGAGGCACTTTCCTTGGGTTTTCCCTGCCTTGCGCTAGACGCCACATAAGATGCAGCCATCATGAACCTGTGCTACGACTTGCACGTTGGCAACGGATACCGCACCACAATGAAAGGACATAATGATATGACCTACAATGCGAACTATTTCTCCGGGGAAAGCAAATACAGCAAAGGTGTCGCAGCTGTGCTGTGCGTCCTTGGTCTCTTCCTTGTGGCTGGTCTTCACCGCATATATGTGGGAAAGATCGGAACTGGTCTGCTCTGGCTCTTCACAGGAGGACTCTTCTTAGTGGGAACCATCGTGGATCTCATTATGATCGCCTCAGGGGAATTCAAAGACAAGAGCGGATACAAGCTACTCTCCTAAACAGAACACAAGGAACCTCCACCTGAATTGATCCAGGTGGAGGTTCCTTGTGTTGTTGTTCTGCTTGTTACATCTTAAGGTAATTCCGCCTGCACAATTGGACAGCCTGCATGAGCTTATCTCCATGAAGAGCTGGTGGAATAGCGTCGATAGCCTCGCTAAGGTGGCAGGCAGCGCGCTTAGCGAGGCCGATGATTCCAATGACTTTTCGGCCGAGGACTACGAAGTTGACGAATGCTGGGGAGTTGTCGGCGAAGAAGAGCAGAAGTAACTTGCCTGCTCTCGGCGCTGCGTGTTAGGATTCTCGCTGTCTCGGCGAGGGCTGCCCAGAATTGGAAAGCCGTTATCGACGCGATTAGAAGTTATTTCACACGTTTTAAGCCTGCGATGACTCGACCAAGACGACCATCGGCAGGCTTTCGCCGTTTTCGAACTCGCTAAAGTCTCGCCGCACCAATCTTTGACACTAGGAGTTTTACTATGGCAAACACCCGCCCAGTATTGAAGGCAGAAGTACGTAACGAGTTCGGCAAGGGCTTCGCTCGCCGCCTGCGCGTTGCAGGCAAGGTCCCAGGCGTTGTCTACGGCCACGGCGTTGACGTTCTGCACTTCGCTGTTGACCGTCTCGAGCTGACCGCACTGGTTCGCTCACACGGCGTCAACGCTGTTTTCGAACTCGAGCTCGAGGGTGAGCAGCACCTCGTCATGGTCAAGCACGTTGACCAGAACGTTCTGACCCTGGACATCGACCACGTCGACCTGCTTTCCATCAAGCGCGGCGAGAAGGTTGAGGTTGAGGTTCCGGTTGTTCTCGAGGGCGAGAGCGCACCGGGCACCATGTCCGTTCAGGATGCTGACGTCCTCCTCGTTGAGGCAGACGTTCTGAACATCCCAGAGGAGATCTCCGTTTCCATCGAGGGCCTCGAGGACGGCGCTGTCGTCACCGCTGGCGACATCACCCTGCCAGAAAACACCACCCTGGTTGCAGATGCAGAGACCGTCATCGCTTCCATCTCCCTGCCTGAGGTTGACGAAGAGCTCGAGGCAGCCGCTGAGGCTGCTGAGGAAGGCGGCGCTGAGGCTGGCGCTGAATCCGCAGAGGAAGAATCCGCAGAGTAATTCAGAGTTTCTCGCTCTTTTACGCGCATTCGCCCGCACTGGCCATCGTGGCTGGCGCGGGCGTTTGCCCGTTTTCACGCCAAGAGCCGCTCTTTCGCACCGGCATGAGACAATGGCTTAGTGACTGATTATCTCGTCGTCGGCCTGGGCAACCCGGGCCCCAAATATGCCGGAACCCGCCACAACATCGGTTTCGATGTTGTCGATGAATTAGCTAACGACAACTTCACCAGCTTTTCAGTGCATAAGAAGACCAACACCGAAGTTGCCGAAGTTCGCTTTGGCTCGACCAAGTTATTCCTTGCCAAGCCGCGTTCTTTCATGAACCTCTCTGGTGGCCCTATCAAGGCACTCCTCCAGTACTTTTCGCTATCCCCTACAAACCTCATCGTGGTCCATGATGCGCTGGAGCTGGAATTCGGCGTCGTCAAGCACCGCGTCGGTGGTGGCGACCACGGGCACAATGGCCTGCGCTCCACCACCAAGTCTCTGGGTACCAAGGATTATCAGCGGCTTTCCATAGGCATCGGACGCCCACCTGGTCGAATGGATCCCGCAAGCTTCGTGCTTAAACCGTGGGCAAAGAAAGAGCAAGCGGACATCCCCATCATCTGCGCAGACGCAGCGCAAGAAATCACCCGCATCGCGTCCGCGAGTTAGCTGCGCTTGCCGACGCCGCTCCAGTTGCGGCGTGGCATAAGCTGCTTTAGGGTCTGGGCTATGACAGTTTTGGGGGAACTGGCCAGCACGTTAAGTCGGGGCATGGATATTGTCGAAGAAGCCGTGGGCAAGACAGCGAGTGAAATCGCTAGTCTCGGGGTGCCCGATGCTCTGGCAATAGACCTTGCAGCCCTCGCTGAGCCCTTCGCGCCCGGTAACTCTTTTCAGCGCTTGCGTCGTGAAACCATGGAACGCGGGCGTGCTCACTCCCTTACTACGCTCCTTGCCGTGGAAAAGCAGGCCCGCAAGTTGCGCACGGAGGCCGAACGGTGGCGCGTGCGCCATACGGCTTTGGCCACGGCCGGTGATACGAGGGACGTCGAGAAGAAGGCCCGCGAGTTGGTTGCTGCGCGCTCACCTCGCCGCGAACGCAAGCCTGGAATACGGCTTGCCCAGCATCCCGATGGCCAAGCTACCCTGACTATTTGCGGCCCCTCCGCCGACCTCACCGATATGCGCGACAGCCTTGACTGCAGCAGCGCTGAATCTGCACTCGCAGGGCTAAAGCAACGCTGGTTCGGCGAAGGAAACCCTAGTCAGCCAGCAATTTCTGTCATGTTGGTGACAAAAATGGAAAACTACGCGCGGGCCTTGGAAGGCCACGAAGTCTGGTTCCAATTGAGCAATGGCGCGCTCATCTCCTCGACTGAACTGGCTACCCGGAACATCCTTGATCACGGCTTCCACGTACTCATGCATCCTGTGCATGGGCCTGTGAACCTGCACCGCGTCTCGCGTTTTGCCTCCACCAAGCAGCGGCTTATGGCTACTGCGGAAAACCCGCGCTGTGCCTGGCTCGGCTGCAAAAAGGGCGCGAACGATTGCCAAGTCCACCATCTAAAGGCCTGGCGCCATGGCGGCGAAACATCCGCGGAAAACCTCACCATGGCCTGCCAGTATCACAATGCCGTCAATGACGACGAGACCGCCGGTGGACGCGGATGGCTAGAGCGGCATGGCACAGTCTATTGGGTTCCGCCCAGCGGCTGGTACATCCCACCTTGGACGGATAAATCTCCGCCGCCGCTTAACTCGCCGCTGCCAGATTGGTTGGAAGAAGAACGCAACTACCTCGACGAAGAGCTGAGCAATTTCTCAGAACACGCTACTTAGCTCGCGAAGCAAGTTGTCTAGCCCGCCCACGGGCCAGATTCGCATGCCTTAAAACTTCTCCCTGGCTTGTGCGCCAAGCTGCCTGCAACTCCGCGTAAAATTTCCGACATGAAACTTGCCACCTTGCGAACTCAGTTTGGCACCACTGCGATCCGCATCGACGGCCCCGGCGTGGGCGTGGAGCTCGACTTTGACGACGTCGGCCAGCTCCTGCAGGCCGAGGATTGGTGCAAGTCCGCGCAACTTTCTGGCGAGCCGATTGCTTTTCGCGAGCAGGACTTAGCGCCCGTCATCCCGACGCCGTCGAAGATTATCTGCGTGGGCGTCAATTACGCCAAACATGCGCGTGAGATGGGGCGTGAACTGCCTGAGCAGCCTACCTTGTTCGTTAAGTTTCCGGAGGCGCTCACCGGCCCCTACGACGATATCTATGTCCCCGACTGGGCCACGAGCAAGCTCGACTATGAGGGCGAACTCGCCGTGGTTATCGGCTCTCGTGCGCACAATGTTGCGATGGCAGACGCGGCCGTAATGACTACACGCTGCGGGATTTCCAGCGGCGTACCACTCAATTCCATGCCGGCAAATCTTTCTACCGCACTGCTGGATTCGGTCCATGGCTAACCACTTCTGATGAGTGGGCGCCTGGCGGCAACGCGCGCATTACCACCACCGTTGATGGCGAGGTGCGCCAAGCGGATAACACCGATGACCTGATTTTCTCCGTCGCGGAGCTCATCGCGTTCTGCTCAAAGCTGTACCCGCTTAACCCCGGCGATGTCATCGTGACCGGCACGCCCGAGGGCGTGGGATTTGCGCGTCAGCCACAGGCCTTTATTCAGGACGGCCAAACCGTCCGCATTGAGGTCGAAGGCTTGGGCGCTATCGAAAACACCACGCACTACGGCGAAGCGCCTTCTGGATGCGGGCCGGAGTGCACGTGTGGTTAATTACTATGCTTGTGCATAATTGTCCTGGATTTATTACCTATCTTCGCAGCTAGCGGGCTAAAGTTAAATGCATGAGCAAGAAATCCAAAACCGCCCCTGCCAAGCTCGATAAGGAAGCTTACGAGGAAGAACTCAAGCGCCTGCAGGCCGAACTCGTCGAGATGCAGCAGTGGGTTGTAGAAACCGGTGCCCGCATCGTCATTATCATGGAAGGTCGCGACGCTGCAGGTAAGGGCTCTGCTATCAAGCGCATCACCCAGTACCTCAACCCCCGCACCTGCCGCATCGAAGCTCTGCCTAAGCCCAACGACCGTGAGGCCGGCCAGTGGTACTTCCAGCGCTACATCGAAAAGCTTCCGACCGCGGGCGAAATAGTCATTTTTGACCGCTCCTGGTATAACCGCGCCGGCGTCGAGCGAGTCATGGGCTTTTGCTCCCAACAGGAATACGTCCGCTTCTTGCACCAGGCGCCCCAGCTCGAAAACATGCTCGTTGAAGACGGCATTATTCTGCTGAAGTACTGGTTCTCCGTCTCTGACGAAGAGCAGATCGCGCGCTTTAAGTCCCGCCGCAACGATCCGCTGCGTCGCTGGAAGCTCTCTCCCATGGATCTGCAGTCCATCACCCGCTGGGAGGACTACTCCCGTGCAAAGGACGAGATGTTCGTCCACACCGATACCCCGAACGCTCCGTGGTACACCGTTGAATCTGAAGACAAAAAACGCTCTCGTATCAACGTCATCAACCACATCCTAAAGACGGTTCCGTATCAGCACGTCGAGCAGGTGGTTCCGGAGATTCCGGAGCGCCCAGCTGAAAGCGGCGAGGAATACCAGCGCCCGCCGCGCGATGAGTTCGCCTACGTCCCCGATGTGGCCGCCGAACTTGAGCGCGACAAGGTTGCTGCACACAAGTCCGAAGGCAAAAAGCACAAGGGCAAGAAGAAAAAGAAGACCGGGAAGCACAAGTCAGACAAGTAGTCATCCCACCAACTGCTGAGCCTTGCCGCCCCGCCCGCTAAGGATTAACCTGCGGCCGCGGGGCGCGCACGGCAAGCACAAGGTATGCCACTGCGATGAGGACGAAGTCTGCTGCGCATATCGCCGCCCACCACTGCGTGGTATCCAAACCGTCAACGAACCAGTGTGGTCCAATGAAGGTAAGCAGCATCGTCGCGATCGCCACGGGCGTAGCGCCCGGCACCCCACCACGGGTCCAACGCACGAGCTGCGGGAGAAGCAGCACCGGCAACCAAACCCAGTGATGCGACCAGCTCACCGGGGAGATAAGAAGTGCTACAAGCGAGTTGAGTCCTAGCAGCACCACCATGTCACCGCGGTGTCGCCACATGGTCACCGCGATGACGCAGAAGGCCACCAGCGACGCGCCAACCCACAGGCCGTGGCCCTCCCCTGGCCCGAGGGCACGCTCAACGACGCCGCGGAGAGATTGATTGCCCACGTAATCGATTCCACCGATCCGGGTCGGATCGCCCAAGGTATGCGTCCAGTATTCGCGGGAGTCGGCCGGCAAGACGAGTGCCGCCAACAGCGTCGCTGCAATTCCGGTCGCTACGGACATCGCCGCAGCCTTAAATTGCCGGGTGATAAGGAAATACAGGCCAAAGACCGCAGGAGTAAGCTTGATGGCCGCCGCAAGTCCCACGCCCCACCCACGGAGACTGCGGCGACCAAAGACATCGGCGAGCACGAGAAACATCAGCACGATGTTGATCTGGCCAAACATGAGGGTCTGCCGCACGGGTTCTGTCACCAAGGCCAACGCAAGCAGCCCGGTGCTCAGCCACCCTTTGCTGCCACCGAGATACTCAGCAAGCCCCAGCATGTCCACGATACGGTGAATGCACCACCAGAGCGCCGCGGTTGATACTGCGAGCATGATAACCGCTGCGACCGAGTGCGGCAGAAGCGACAACGGGGCAAAAAGCATTGCGGCCAACGGCGGATATGTAAAAGGCAAATGCGCCCCACGCACATCGAAGCCGTCGTCGTAGAGCGACTGGCCTGTCAGCACCGCGCGACCGCCTGCAGCGTAGACATCAAGATCGATGTAATACCGGAGGTGAAAACCTCGTAATACTGATGGTGCCAGCGCCGCGCACAACGCAATAATAATGACAAGCCTTCCCCAAGGCGTACCGATCAGCCATTGCCCGGCGTTTATCCACCGAGACGCAGGAGATTGATTGCTACCAGCATTTTCAGCTATTTCAGCGCTTTGGGCACGGTGTGGTTGCGAATGCCTGGGTTTAGATTTCACATCGAAACATCCTAAAACTCAGCCGTGGATACACGTAGTCGAACAACCCACTCAGGGGTACGTGCGCCCTAGCACTACAACCCGATCCCATGCCTGCCTAAACAAAGACCCCTGGAGCCACACCGAAAATGTGGCCCCAGGGGTGGGTAGCGCTTAATCTGCGCGAAAAGGCTTAGAGCTCGTGTGCCTCAACGCGAGCCGGGAATACGCGAGGACGTGCGCCTGCGATGTCCTCGACGATGCGAATTACCTGGTTGGAGTAGCCGAACTCGTTGTCGTACCAGACATAGAGAACCAGGTGCTTGCCGGAAGCGATGGTTGCCAGGCCGTCGACAATGCCGGCGTGGGTGGAGCCGACGAAGTCAGAGGAGACAACCTCCGGAGAAGCAATGTAAGAAATCTGCTGGCGCAGGTCAGAGTGCAGGGAAACGTTGCGCAGGAAGTTGTTGACCTCGTCGCGCTCGACTTCCTTCTCCAGCTCCAGGTTCAGCACTGCCATGGAAACGTCCGGGGTAGGAACGCGGATAGCGTTACCGGTCAGCTTGCCCTCAAACTCCGGAACAGCCTTGGAGACTGCCTTCGCAGCACCGGTCTCGGTGAGAACCATGTTGAGACCAGCTGCGCGGCCACGACGGTCACCCTTGTGGAAGTTATCAATCAGGTTCTGGTCATTGGTAAAGGAGTGAGCGGTCTCCACGTGGCCGTGGACAACGCCGTAACGATCATTGATGACCTTAAGAACAGGGGTGATGCCGTTGGTGGTGCAGGATGCGGCAGACAGGATCTTGTCAGAATCCTCGATGGTGTCATCGTTGATGCCGTAGACGATGTTCTTCAGATCGCCCTTGCCCGGTGCGGTCAGCAGCACGCGGTCGATGCCCTTGGACTGCAGGTGCTGCTCCAGGCCAGCGCGGTCACGCCATACGCCGGTGTTATCAACCAGGATGGCATTGTTGATGCCGTAAGCGGTGTAGTCGATATCAGCCGGGTCGTTGGCGTAGATCATCTGAATCTTGGTGCCGTTTGCCCAGATAACGTCGTTTTCTTCATCCACAGCGATGGTGCCGTTGAAAGCACCATGAACGGAGTCGCGGCGCAGCAAGGAGGCACGCTTGAAGATATCGCCGTCGCCCTTCTTGCGGGCAACGATGGCACGCAGACGGACGCCGCCGTATGCAGCCTCACGAGCGATCAGGATGCGGGCCAGCAGTCGGCCGATGCGGCCAAAGCCGTAGAGCACAACGTCGGTGCATTCCTTATCAACAGCAGCGCCAACCAGGTCGCAGAGTTCCTGCTCCAGGTAGTCGCGCAGGTTGTTGGCGTCAGACTCAGAGTAGCCAGAAGCCAGGCGGCCCAGGTCGATGGAGGCAGAGCCCAGGTTCATGTCGCACAGTTCCTTCAGGATAGGAAGGGTCTCTGCGGTGGAAAGTTCGCGCTTTGCAATACGGCGTGCGTAGCGGTGCGCCTTCATGATGTCGATGTCCGTTACGCCATTCAAGTTGCGGCCGTAGATGGTGGCAACAACGTTGTTGGTGCGGTGCAGTTGGTGGATCAGCGGGATCATTTCCTGAGCAAGCTCAAGGCGCTCGTTCCAGTCAGCGTGTCCAACCTGTGCGTTCGCAGTCACGTGTTCTTTTCCTTTACTCGTCATGGGGGTAAACCAACATTCAACCGTAAATATTAACGCCTAGTGTTGCCCGTTTTGGCATAGACACCGCAGGATTTCCGCCACACTACCCCCGTTTATTTTCTCCACCTGCTCCCCCACCAGGCAATAGGCCACTGCAGCATCCTTTTCTTGGCGGCGTGGTTTCAAGATCGGATTCAAGAAGGGGTACATCGGGGGCATTTTTGGGTGGGCCCGAGTGAACTCAGTTTCCAGCCCACGGGCAAAGCGGCCGGAAAACGCGCGAGTGGATACGCTCTTGCCGCCGCCTGCGAGAAGCTCGCGATTAAAGGTGCTGGTTCCAGCCTCCTCGGCCAGCAAGAAGGCCGAACCACAGCTGGCTGCTTCAACGCCTGGCCATGAAAGGGCTTGTGCAACGTCTTCGGATGTACGCAGCCCACCTGCGACAATCAGCGGAAGAGGGGCGTCGCTAAGCGCGGCGTAAACTGCCGCCACCAGCTCCGGCAGCGGGCGCCAATCCGGCTCCGCTTCGGCATCCCAGACCCCGCGGTGCCCGCCAGCCTCAGGACCCTGCACACACAACGCATCTACCCCAGCTTTTGCAGCAGCGATAGCTTCTTCCGGCGAAGTAACCGTGGTCCAAGCCTCCGCTCCCGCAGCGTGGATACGGCTAATCTCGCCAAGACTAAAGGTACCGAACATGGACCACAGCACCGCCGCGCCGCCATCTAGCGCTAGCTGGAGCTTGTCCTCCCATCCGTTGGAATAGTCGACGCTAGGAACCTCCACGCCTTCTGATTCCGCCATAGCGCGCACCGCCGCCATCGAGTCTTCACCCAGCGGCTTCTGCGGACAGAAAAGGTTGACCCCGAAATGCTCACCCTCGCAGGCCTCAATCTGTTCCCGCGCCGCTTCGAGGGAAGCAGTGCCCAATGCCAAAGCACCAAAGGAGCCGGCTGCCGATGCCGCCAGAACGCTGCGCGGGGTCGTGGGTCCCCCGGCCATGGGGGCGGGAAGTACTCTGGTCTTTAAGCTTTCAAGTAGTGTGCTCATCTCGCCCAGACTAGGCAAAGGATGCGCGCAAGCTATTCTTTACTCCCCACATTAAGGTGTGTTCTATGTCTTCCCTCGGCGCAACCATCAAGGAATTTTTGCAGCAGCTTCGCTCTTCGGCGGGTTCTAAAGCAAGTACTGTGAAGGAGGGGCTTCACCGGAACACAGCACGCCAGAAGCAGGCTCCCCTGCTGGAAGTTTCTGACCTTTCTGGCCAATGGCTCGTGGTGGGCCTTGGCAACCCTGGCGCGCAGTACGCCGCGACGCGCCACAACGTGGGCTACATGGCAGTCGATGACCTTTTAGCCGATTCCGGAGATATCCTGCAGCCGGTTAAGGGCCATAAATTGTCCGCGGCGCAGGTAATGGTGGGTGATATTGCCGTAGTCGTTGCCCGTTGCGCAACTTTTATGAACTTGTCTGGTGACCCGATCGCTCCCTTCGCAGAGGAATTACAGATTCCAGCGGAGCGCATCATCGTAATTCATGATGAGCTCGATTTGCCAGCGCATAAGATTCGCATCAAGGTAGGCGGCAATGAAAACGGCCACAACGGGTTGAAGTCCTTGAGCGAACGCTTGGGAACCCGCGAGTACCCTCGCATTCGCATCGGTATTGCCCGCCCGCCGAAGGGCACATCCATTCCGGATTATGTCCTGGGGCCGGTGGATTCCGGTACTGGTTTCGACGCCGCAATCGCCACGGCTGCCGACGCCGTGGGGCTCATCGTTTCCCGCGGCATTCAATTCGCGCAGAATGAGATTCATTCCCGCAAGTAACCCACCAGAGAAAGCTCATAACCCCTAAGCTTTAATTCATGAGCCACGACCCACAAACCATCGTCATCACTGGTGCCTCTGACGGCATCGGCGCTGCAGCAGCCCGCGTGCTCCGCGCTCAACGCCCGCAGGATCACCTGGTGCTGGTTGGCCGTAATCCCGAAAAGACCAAGGCTGTGGCAGAAAGCGTGGGGGCTTCCTTCCACCTGGCGGACTTTGAGTCTTTGGGCCAGGTGCGCCGCTTGGCAGAAGAATTAGGTGAGCTCGAGGAGATTCACGCGTTGGGAAACAATGCAGGCGGGATCTTCGATGGCCCCTTCACCACGGCAGATGGATTTGAACGCACGTGGCAGGTTAACGTGGTGGCGCCTTTCCTGCTGACTTCCTTGCTGCGGGAGAAGCTGCGCAAAACGGATGCCACCATCGTGCAAACCGCTTCGGTGGCTAACTTCTTGATGTCTGCATTCGATCCGGGCGATCCAAATACCTTCCAGAAGTTCACCGCAGAGCGTGCCTACGGCAACGCCAAGCTGGGCGATATTTTGCTTACGCAGTATCTCCACGCTCATGGGATGACTTCCGTGGCCTTCCACCCCGGCGTCTTGGCAACCAACTTTGCACGGTCATCGCAGACCCGCACGAGCAAGTTCTACACCGGCGCCATCTCCAAGTACTTTGGAAAAGCCCAGGCCGGCGGCGAGAGCCTTGCATATTACCTCACTGGCACGCCGGGCGTGCACTTTGAGTCTGGCCAGTATTTCAACAGCAAGCGCAAGCCGGGCATGCGTCGACCGATGGCCAAGAAGGCAAGCGTTGCTCGCCGCATCTTCGATGACTTGGGCGAGCAACTTGGCGTGGACTGGAATTAATTGCTGCGGCGCGATTCCAGCACTTTAGGTCAAGACCGCTAAACTTACGCGCATGAGTATTGCCTCCGAAGCCACCCGCCGTCGTACATTTGCCGTCATCGCCCACCCGGACGCCGGTAAATCCACCCTTACGGAGGCGCTGGCGTTGCATGCGCACATCATTAATGAAGCAGGTGCCGTGCACGGCAAGGGAAACCGTAAAGCCACGGTCTCTGACTGGATGGAGATGGAAAAGGACCGCGGTATCTCCGTAGCTTCTTCTGCCCTCCAGTTCGAGTACGCCCCGGAGGGCCATACGGGTGAGCCTTACATGATCAACCTGGTCGATACCCCGGGCCACGCGGACTTCTCGGAGGATACCTATCGCGTTCTTACTGCGGTTGATGCCGCAGTCATGCTTATCGACGCCGCGAAGGGCCTGGAGCCACAGACCCTCAAGCTCTTCCGTGTGTGCAAGGCCCGCGGTTTGCCGATTGTTACGGTTATCAATAAGTGGGACCGTGTCGGCCGCGAACCGCTGGAGCTCGTGGACGAGATCGTCAACGAGATTCAGCTACAGCCCACCCCGCTGTACTGGCCGGTCGGCATCGCTGGTGACTTCCGTGGCTTGGCGCACATCAATGAAGACGGCGAAGCGGATAACTACATCCACTTCATCCGTACTGCGGGTGGCTCGACCATCGCACCGGAGGAGCATTACGATCCGAGCGGCGCTGAGGCCAAGGAAGGTGATGCCTGGGAGACCGCCGTCGAGGAAGCAGAGCTACTGGCTGCCGACGGCGCGCTGCATGACCAGGAGCTATTCGAGCAGTGCGTTACTTCCCCGCTGATCTTTGCCTCCGCAATGTTGAACTTCGGCGTGCACCAGATTCTCGATACCCTCTGCGCCATCGCCCCGGCCCCGCGCTCGCGCGATTCCGATCCGAAGGCAATCGAGGCGTCCGGCGGCGCCAACGCAGCCATCGACGAGGTCCGCGAGGTCACCGATGACTTCTCCGGCGTCATCTTCAAAGTGCAGGCGGGCATGGACCGCAAGCACCGCGATAACTTGGCATTCATGCGCGTGGTCTCCGGCGAGTTCGACCGCGGCATGCAGGTCACCCACGCCCAATCCGGCCGCAGCTTCTCCACGAAGTACGCGCTGACTGTCTTCGGCCGCACGCGCGACACCATCGACACCGCCTACCCGGGCGACATCGTGGGCCTCGTCAACGCCGGTTCCCTGGCACCTGGCGATACCATCTACTCTGGCAAGAAGGTGCAGTTCAAGCCGATGCCGCAGTTCGCACCGGAGGCATTCCGCATTCTACGTGCGAAGTCTTTGGGCGATTACAAGGCCTTCCGTAAGGGCTTGGATCAGTTGGCTGCTGAGGGCGTCGTCCAGATCCTGCGCAATGAGGCCCGTGGCGACGCAGCTCCGGTGATGGCTGCGGTGGGTCCCATGCAGTTCGAGGTCATGCAGGCGCGCATGGAAGTGGAATACAACGTGGAAACCGTCACGGAGCCCATCCCGTATTCCGTTGCCCGTCGCACCGACGCCGAGTCCGCCTCTGAGCTCGGCCGCCAGCGTGGCGTGGAAATCTTTACCCGCACTGACGGCGAACTAATCGCCCTCTTCGGCGATAAGTGGAAGCTAGCTTTCATTGAGAAGGAGCACCCGGAGCTGACCATGGAGCCACTCGTCGCAGACTAGCTCTTCCCTCAGCGTAGATGTCAAAATCTCGTTAAGACCCAGATGTAGCGGTGCCGATGGGTGCTTTTATACATCCATGGCATTCGACATTATTTTGACGCTTGCCACCATTGTGCTGTTCGTTATCATTCAATGGATAGCTCAGGTGGTGGATAAGCTATGACCTGGGAACTTACTGTAGGCGCGATTCTAGGGATCGCGGCCGTCATCTATTTGCTCATCGCTCTGTTGCACCCTGAGGACTTCTCATGACCGGGGTTATCGGCGGGTATATCCCGTTCGTCGCGGTATTCACGCTCCTCGCCGTGCTGTACGTCCCACTGGGCGGGTACATGGCAAAGGTTTTCACAGGAGCCAACGATCTCAAGATAGAGAAGGCCATCTACAAGGTGTTGGGGGTAGATTCTTCCGCCCGGCAAACTTGGCGCCGCTACGCCGGTAGCCTCTTGGCCTTCTCCATGTTTTCGATCATTGTCTTGTACCTACTGCAACGCCTCCAGCAGTACTTGCCGTGGGCGCACGGCATGGGCCCAGTAGATCCGGACCAAGCGTGGAATACTGCGGTCTCGTTTACAACCAATACCAACTGGCAGTCCTACTCCGGTGAAACTGCGATGTCGCAGCTGACGCAGATGCTCGGCATGACGGTCCAAAACTTCGTCTCCGGTGCCGTAGGCATTTCCGTCGCTGCTGCGCTTATCCGAGGGTTCGCGGCCCGTAACGGCGACGGGCGCATCGGTAACTTTTGGGTGGATCTTACCCGCGTCTGTCTGCGCATCCTCCTGCCCATGGCAACCTTGGGCGCGCTGTTTCTCATGACCCAGGGAGTCATCCAAAACCTGCAACCCCCGGAGACTTTTACCACAGTTACCGGCGCTACCCAGACCATCCCCGGCGGCGCTGTGGCCTCCCAAGAAGTCATCAAGGAACTGGGTACCAACGGTGGCGGATACTTCAATGCGAACTCGGCCCACCCGTTCGAGAACCCGACCGTGTGGTCCAACGCCCTGGAAATCTTCCTCATCCTTGTCATTCCGGTGTCTCTCACTCGCACATTCGGTCTCATGGTCCGCGATACCCGCCAGGGCTACGCCATTCTTTCCGCCATGGCGGTGTTGTACTTCCTGTCACTCGCTTCCGTCACCGCCCTCGAGGCCACTGCTTCCGGCGCTATCGGCGGCGGCATGGAAGGTCGCGAAATGCGGCTTGGTACCATCCCGTCTGCGCTGTTCGCGGTGACAACGACAATGACGTCGACCGGCGCAGTTGATTCATTCCACTCGAGTTACACTCCTCTCGGCGGCGGCCTTCTCATCTTAAATATGCTGCTCGGCGAAGTCTCTCCAGGCGGTGTCGGCACTGGGTTGTACGGCATGCTGGTCATGGCCATTCTGTCGGTGTTCATCGCCGGCCTTATTGTCGGGCGCACACCGGAATACCTGGGAAAGCGCATTGGCGTCGGCGAAATGATCAAGGTCTGCCTGTACGTCCTCGTGATGCCAACCCTCGTGCTGGGCGGAGTGGCACTATCCGTCCTTCTGCCAAGCACCCCAGACTCTCTATCCGCGGCGGGACCGCACGGTTTTAGCGACCTGGTCTACGCATTCACCTCCGCATCCAACAACAACGGTTCGGCATTCGCCGGATTCGGAGCAGACACCTGGTGGTTCAACATCTCCCTCGGTATGTGCATGCTGTTGGGGCGTTTTCTGCCCATCGTTATGGTCCTGGCAATTGCCGGCGCCATGGCCAAGCAACGCATCATCCCGACGACTTCGGGCACTCTGCCGACGCACAGCGGGCTATTCGTCGGCCTGCTGATAGGCGTCGTTCTCATCGTCGGTGCACTAACATTCCTTCCCACTCTCGTCCTAGGACCGATTTTGGAGGCGACTCTATGAGCTCGACCACATCTACTTTTTCCGCAGAGCAGCTCAAGGCCACGGTGCCTTTGGCTCTGCGCAAGATGAGCCCGAAAGAGCTCGTTAAAACGCCGGTGATGTTCTTAGTAGAGGTGGGCGCTGTGTTCACCTTCATCATCGCCTGTACCCAACCGACTTTGTTTAGTTTCTCCATTTCTCTCTGGCTCTGGGCCACGGTGTTCTTCGCAACCTTTGCTGAAGCCTTCGCAGAAGGTCGTGGCAAGGCTCAGGCGGACGCCCTACGTCGATCACGGACGACCACCACTGCCCGTCGCATCACCTCCACGGTCCTCGTCACCGCCGGGTCCGGCTCCGGCCGCACCAACGTTGAGCTCAGCCCGGCCAACTACGAGACCGAAGAAGTCCCCTCAACCGAGCTGGCCAAAGAGGATGTCGTCCTCGTAGAAGCCGGTCAGACCATTCCAGCCGACGGCGACGTCATCGTTGGGGCGGCCTCCGTGGACGAGTCAGCCGTCACCGGCGAATCCGCCCCGGTCATCCGAGAATCTGGAGGCGACCGGTGCGCCGTCACCGGTGGTACCCGCGTGTTGTCTGACTGGGTCGTAATCAAGGTCACCAACGAGCCCGGTCAGTCCTTCATGGACCGTATGATCGGTTTAGTCGAAGGCGCCAATCGCCAGAAGACCCCGAACGAGCTTGCCTTGTCCACGCTCCTCAACGTATTGACCCTGATATTCCTGCTCGTTGTCATGGCGCTAGCCCCGACCGCGGCATTTAATGGTGCGGCGCAGGATCCCCTGGTTCTTGTCGCCTTGTTGGTCTGCCTGATCCCAACCACCATCGGCGCGCTGTTATCCGCCATCGGCATCGCCGGCATGGACCGTCTGGTGCAGCACAATGTGCTGGCCATGTCCGGGCGTGCCGTCGAGGCTGCCGGTGACGTCTCCACTCTGTTGCTTGACAAGACGGGCACGATTACGGTCGGCGACCGCCAGGCCGTGAACGTAATTCCTGTGGGCGGGTACGACCAAGACGAGCTTATATACAAGGTGCAGCTTTCCTCCATGGCCGACGAGACCCCGGAGGGACGTTCCATTGTCAAGCTGGCGGAAGCCGCCCGAGGTGAAATGCCAGAGGAACACTTTCGCAACCTCGAATTCATCGCATTTACTGCGCAGACCCGCATGTCGGGGGTGAAACTCAGCGATTCCGAAATGATCGTCAAGGGCGCGGCCAAGCAGATCATGACAACTGTCCGCGAGCTCGGCGGCACTGTTCCGGCAGAGACCGAGGACGTGGTCAACTCAATTAGTCAAGACGGCGGCACCGCACTCGTGGTCGCCGAGCTCATTAACGCCCCGGAGCCCGGATCCGATCCTCGTGAAGCGACCGCCAATTCCTCCTTGTCACGCGTCCTCGGTGTTATCCATCTCAAGGACATTGTGAAAGACGGCATGGTCGAGCGCTTCAAGACGCTGCGCGAGATGGGCATTCGTACCGTCATGATCACCGGTGACAACGAGCTGACCGCTCAAGCCATCGCCAAGGAAGCCGGCGTCGACGACGTTCTCGCCGAGGCTACTCCGGACCAAAAACTCGCGCTCATAAAAAAAGAGCAGGCCGGTGGTCACATGGTGGCCATGACCGGTGACGGCACCAACGATGCTCCGGCGTTGGCGCAGGCTGACGTGGGAGTGGCGATGAACACCGGTACGACCGCCGCCAAGGAAGCCGGCAACATGGTCGACTTGGACTCAGACCCGACGAAGCTCATCGACATCGTGGGAATCGGCAAGCAGCTGCTCATCACGCGTGGCTCCCTGACGACCTTTTCCATCGCGAACGACGTAGCAAAATACTTCGCCATCTTACCGGCGATGTTTATCACCGCATTCCCGGGGCTGCAAGCCCTCAACATCATGCACCTGCATTCTCCGACCTCGGCCATCTTGTCCGCTGTCATCTTCAACGCGCTCATTATCGTGGCGCTCATTCCGTTGGCGCTCAAGGGCGTGTCCTACCGCCCGGCCAGTGCTTCCGCACTGCTGCGCCGCAACCTACTCATTTTCGGCCTCGGTGGCTTCGTAGCCCCGTTCATTGGCATCAAGATCATCGACCTCATCATTGGTAATGGGTTAGGAATTTAAACCATGCACACTCCTCAGACTCCACAATCCGCGAGGGCACACTCAACAGCAACGGATGAGCCCATCAGCCACGACCTGACGCGCTCGGATGAATTCGGGAACAACCCGGATCTGTACCACGCTGCCGGCGCAAGTCCTTTTAGCACGGGATTCAACGTCCGCGCGCAATGGACTGCGTTGCGAACACTGTTGGTGATGATGCTCATACTGGGCTTCATCTATCCCATGGTCCTCATCGGCGTGGGCAAGCTATCCCCGGATAAGTCCAACGGTGGCCTCCTACGCGACGCCAACAACGAGATCGTCGGCTCCCGCCTCATCGCCAACCCCGTCGAGGGAGACCAGTGGTTCCAGCCGCGGCCGTCCGCCGCAGGCGACAATGGCTGGGACGCTATGTCTTCGTCCGCATCCAACGCCGCCGTGGTCTCGCAGGAATATCAGGACGAGATTGCAAAGCGCCGCGCAGAGGTCGCTGCCCGCGAGGGCGTGAGTGAAGACCGCGTGCCTGTCGATGCCGTCACGGCTTCCGGCTCCGGTCTTGACCCGCACATCTCCACCGCGTACGCCGAGATCCAGGTGCCACGCATAGCCAAGGCCACCGGCCTAGGCGAGGACGATCTCCGTCAGCTTATCAAGGACAACCAGGTAGGGTTCATGAACTCCTTTACTGGAAGCCCGAATGGTGTGGCCGTCAACGTAGTCACACTCAACTACGACCTCGCTAAGCTTGTCGCCGAGTAATCCTCTTTTCGCCCCGTGCCCGCCCGCGCGGGGTCTGTCTCCGTCTTTCTCCCCTCGACACACGCCGCCCAGAATAAACACTCCCAAGGATATAATTGGTAACTATGTCTGCCTCTGAGTCTCCTCGAGCGACTACCGACTCTGCGCCCTTCGAGCCATCCCACAGCCACCGTGGAAAACTCAAAGTCTACCTTGGCTTTGCCCCCGGCGTGGGCAAGACCTGCGCCATGCTCAACGAAGCACATGAATTGCAGCGGCAGGGGCTTAACGTCATGGTCGGCGTCGTAGAAACGCACGGCCGGAAACGCACCGCGGAACTGGTCGAGGGTTTAACCGTCATCCCGCGAAAGAAAACCACCTATCGCGGGCGGGTCTTCGAAGAGCTAGATGTCGACGCCTGCTTGGCACTTGCTCCAGACGTGCTTCTCGTCGACGAGCTCGCGCACACCGTCGTCACCGGTGATGCCGAGTTCGCAGCCACAGAAGTCTCGCAAAAGCGTTGGCAGGACGTCTACACGCTGCTTGACGCCGGGATCGACGTCATCTCAACGCTCAACATCCAGCACCTCGAATCGCTCAACGACGTCGTAGCGGCGGTCACAAACACCCGGCAGCGTGAAACCATCCCCGATCAGGTGCTCCGCGATACCGACCACATCGAGCTGGTCGACTTATCCCCCGACTCGCTGCGTATCAGGCTCGCGCGGGGCGAGATCTACCACGGAGCCATGGCGGCCAAGGCCCTGGAGAACTACTTCCGCTTGGGAAACCTGACTGCCCTGCGCGAATTGGCGCTGCTGTGGTTGGCTGACAAGGTCGAAGAAGGTCTCGCGGCCTACCGCGAGAACCACGAGATCGACTCGACATGGCCGACCCGCGAGCGCCTCATCGTAGCGGTGTCGGGCAGCGACGGGTCCGAAGCACTCATTCGGCGCGCCGCCCGTATCGCAGGAAGAGTTTCGGGCAGAGAAATGGTGGCGGTCTACGTCGCCAGCAACGAGGGTTTGACCTCCAACCAAACCCCTTCCGCGCTGCGCCGTCTGCAAGAGCTGGTGGAAGATCTCAATGGCCAGTGGCGCGTGCTCATCGGCGACGACGTCGCCGGCACGCTGTTGGAATACGCACGCTCTATCAACGCGTCGCAATTGGTTATCGGCCGCCGGCCACGCTGGGGGCACACTCTTGCCAATGGAGTTGCCGAGCGTGTGATCGATGGCTCGGGCACGATTGATGTCCACATCGTCTCCCTGTCCTCGTCAGATGACCCCCAGCCAAAACGGCCGCGGCGAGGCACGATTTTCGGCCGAGTCCGCCTACTGACCGGTTGGTTTGCGGCGTTGCTCTTCCCCCCGGGGTTTACGGTGCTCATGTTGCTCTTTAATCCGGAGGAAAAGTTCTTGAGCCCCATCCTGCTGGGATTTCTCACCATCGTGGTCTTTAGCGCCATCGCGGCCGGCGTGTGGCCGGCGCTGCTCGCGGTCATCAGTGGTTCGCTGTTGGCCAACTGGTTCTTTACCGCTCCCACCCACACGTTGAGTATTACCGAGCCGGAGTCGATAACCTCGGTGGGCTTCTTCATCATCATCGCTCTGACCGTGGCGTATATCGTGGACTACGCTGAACGGCGCGCAGACGAAGCGAAACGACGTCAAACACAGGCCGTCATCATGGCAGACCTTGCGCGCGGCGTCATTTACGAGGGGGCGGATCTCAAATCACTATTGCGGCGACTTGGCGAGACTTTTTCGTTGGACAAGGTCCTCCTTCAGCGCTATTCCAGTGAAGACAAGAAGTGGTGGACCATCGAGTCCAACGCGGAGTCCTCGGATGTAGTTGTGGCACAGCAAAAAAGTCGTGCCGGTGAATCCGCCAACCACGTGGGGATCGGTGACTCACTGCGCCTAGTCATCGGCAACCGGGAACTCAGCCCGTCTGAGATCGATATGATCGAAGCCCACGGTGCTCGCATTACCGCCATTCTCGACCGGCAGGAAATGGAAGCGATGCGACGGGCGACCTCAGCCCTGGAGTCCTCCAACCGAGTCGGTTCCACGCTGCTCACCGCGGTCTCGCACGACCTACGAACGCCGCTAGCCGGCATCACCACGGCAGTCTCCGGTCTCACGCTCGGCGACGTCGAAATCTCTGAGGCCGACCGCCAGGCCCTCATCAACACCATCGAGTCCTCGGCGCACCGTCTCGAGATAGTTATCAATCATCTGCTTGACATGTCTCGCCTCAATACGGGGGTGCTTCGACCAAACTCGCAGGCTATTGATGTCGCGGACATCGTCGACGCTGCGCTCGATGAGCACAGCGTCTCTGCAGGAGGCGTGCGTGTGGACATCCCTGTCACGCTGCCCCCGATCCTCGCGGATTACGGCCTCGTCCAGCGCGTACTAGCAAACGTCATCGCCAACGCGGTCAACCACGGCGCGGGCACCCACATCGATATCACGGCGCGCGAGGCACACCTGGCCAGCGTGGCCGACGATGCCGCTTCAATCGGGCCTTCTGGCCTTCGCGACGACCATAACATCGTACAGATTAGGATTGCTGATCACGGCCCTGGCATTCCTCGAGACCAGTGGGATAGCTTGTTTCTGCCTTTCCAACGGCTATCAGATGACGCCTTGGGGCTCGGCCTGGGTCTGGCCGTGGCCCGTGGTTTCACTGAAGCCATGGGCGGACACATCTACCCCGCCGAGACCCCCGGTGGCGGCGCGACCATCGTCATCGAAATGCCTTGTACCTCTACACCCGAAGGTGGAAAGCAGTAGTGTCCCAACTCCATTCATCCTCTGCGGCACCCGAAGCCGACCAAGGGCCCCGCATCCTCATCGTTGAAGACGACCATACGCTAGCCCTTGCGGTTTCAATCAACCTCAAGGCGCGGGGTTATCAAGTTCGCGTTGCAAAGACAGCAGCCTCCGCCCTGAAAATCTCTGGGCAGTGGCAACCCCAGGCAGTTCTGTTGGACCTCGGCCTTCCGGACACGTCTGGTCTAGAAGTCCTGCGCTCGCTGCGCACATGGTCGACTGTGCCCGTCATCGTGGTCTCCGCCCGCCATGAACAAGAGGGCAAGATCAACGCCCTCGACGAGGGCGCCGACGACTACGTCACCAAACCGTTTTCCACTGGTGAGCTGCTCGCCCGGCTCCGATCCGCCCTACGCCGCGCCGCCACCGCCTTCGCCACCGAACGAGTGAACCCCGTACTCGTCTCCTCGGATAACCGGTTACGCCTCGACCTTGCCCAATCAAGTGTCTACGTGGATGACTCACGCATCCACCTCACACCCATTCAATGGAAAATCGTCGAATACATGGCCCGCAACTACGAGTCTCTCGTCAAAAGCACCGATTTGCTACAGGCAGTGTGGGGCAAAAACTATGAGCAAGAGACCAATTATCTGCGCGTCTACATGTCGCAATTGCGCCACAAGCTCGAGCCGGATCCGTCACGTCCGCGCTATTTCCTCACCGAGCCGGGCTTGGGCTATCGCCTTAACGGCTTCGCCCCCGCATGATGGCCAAAGTCACGAGCGGGATGATGATCGTCACGACAGCAACGTCCTTGTAGGACAGTCGGTGGGTCATACCGCAGACCATGAGCTTGGTGAGCACCGCGCCGTTCTGCGGCAGCGAGTCGAAGCTCACGGAGGCCATGGCGGTCACGCGCCGTCGATAAAGCGCAGCGTCATAATGAGCGGCAACGTCGAGGGCGCGCACGTACATGTTTATGTCGGTCTGCTCGTGGATATCGTCGCGCGTGATGTAGATGGACTCGCCGGTATCCGCGCGCGTCGTCGCCAGGTTCATCTCCTCCGAGTTCGCCTGAAATGCTTCGCAGTCGAAGGGCAGATCATTGTCCGAGGAGCGCTCGTAGATATACTCCGCTTTGAAATACCCCGTGCCGCGCAGCAACGAGGACACCCCCGCCAAAGCTCGGGTTATGGGCGAAGTCCACGAAGGAATCCTTTGCCCGCCAAGCGTCGCGCGAAAGATAATTCACGGTGTGCGAGGCCCCCGCGGACACGCCGCCTTCAAAAATTAGGGCGGAAGTTCTTGCATCAATCACGTTGTTTTACCGCACGCGGCTGCTTACGATGTTCACATGGGATTACTTGACGCGCTCCGCTCGCTCACCGGCCCCAAGGCCCCGCGCCTCGCCACGCCCGAGGCTGGCGCGCCCGTCGTCGAGGTCGGCCATTTGGAGGTCCACACCGCCGGAACCTTGCTCATCGTCGTCACCGACTCTTCCGGCGCCGCAGCCCTCCGTGAGGTCGCCCTCGCCGCCGAGCCCGCTTGGCTTGCCGATGCCCCCACCCGCGTCTTCTTCTCCCCGGCCCCACGCCCCGAGGTCCCCGTCCGCGACCCGAAGAAAGGCTGGGCCATCCCGCTCGACCCGGACACACGCGCCGCACTGCTGGAGACCCTGCGCGCCGAGCCGGGCGACTACGAGCTGTCCAAAACCCTTGCCATCTCCGTGGAGTAATCATGCTCATTCTTCCCTTCAACGGCGTCCGTCCCCGCATCCACCGCAGCGCGTTTATCGCGCCGAACGCCACGATTATCGGCGACGTGGAAATCGGCCCCGACGCGTCCGTCTTTTATGGCACGGTCCTGCGCGCCGACGTCGGCGCCATCCGCATTGGCGCACGCACGAATATCCAGGACAATTGCGTACTCCACGTCGACTGCGACGCAGACTGCGTCCTCGAAGACGACGTGACTGTGGGCCACATGGCGATGGTCCACGGCGCACACGTCGAGTCCGGAACGCTCGTGGGTATGCAGGCCACCGTGCTCTCGCGCTCGCATGTCGGTACTGGCTCGCTCATCGCCGGCGGCGCCGTGGTCCTCGAAGGCCAGCAAATCCCGGCGCGCTCGCTCGCCGCTGGCGTGCCCGCCAAGGTCCGCCGCGAGCTGAACCCCGAGGAATCCGCCGCGTTTATCCCGCATGCCGCGCGCTACGTCGAGACCGCCCGCGGCCAGGCGCCCGAGTCCGAGTCCCTGCGTCTCGAGGACGTCTGGTTCTAGAGCGAGACCACCCCCATGATGATTAGAAAAACCGCAACCGCGTAGCCCGAGTACAGCGCGACCTGGGTCGAGTTGCGGCGCGCAGCCGCGAAGATGCGCCCGGCTGGGCTGTCCGGGTAGTGGCGCACCATCGCGATCCCCAGGCCACAGAGCGTGGGCAGGCTCAACGCCAGGCAAGCGTAGAGCAGGCCTGCGCTCACCCGCGAGCTCACCGAAAGATCGCCTGCGGCCAAGTGCATGAGGCCGTAGTAGAACGGCACCGAGGTGAGCGATTGGATAATGCCCATCGCGAAGCCGACAAGCCCCGTAAGCAACGACGGGGTGCGCAGCGGGCCCAAGAGTTTCTCCACGAGAGGGTTCGACTCGCCTTTGGAGCGCCACGCGCCGAGTGCAAGGAGGACGCCGACCACGATGAGCACGATGCCCGCGATGGGCGAGTCGAGCACCGAGATGATCTGGTCCTTGATGCCAAGGAAGATAGAGAACACGAGCGCCGTCGCGGCAAGCACGCCCAGCCAGTCTCCCACAACCACGAGCGTAGCGATCTTGCGATACATCCCGCGCGGCAGCATGATGCCAATCGCGACGAGGATGCCGATGAGCAGCGCATTCACGGAGTCAAGGAGAGCATAAAGGACGGCATGGAGCATGCGCGCAAGTCTACAGCGCTTATGCAGCGCCTCCCCAAACCGATCCCAAATCGCAAACTTGCATAGCAACTGCAAGTTTGCGTAAGGTGTGCAATATTGCAGAAGTAACGCAAATTTAATCAAAGGAAGTCTGTACATGTCGAAATTCCTCTACCGGCTCGGTAGTTGGTCATACCGAAAAGTGTGGCCATTTCTAGCGTTCTGGCTCGTAGTCCTCATGGGCTTCGGTGGCCTCGCGGGCGCTTTTGCCAAGTCCCCTAGCCCAACCTTTTCCATGCCTGACATGGATTCCACCGTCACTCAGGAAAAGATGATGGAGCGCTTCGGTAATGAAACCGATGCCATGAGCGCGCCTAGCGCCACCATCACCGTTCAAGCTCCAGAAGGCGAAAAGCTCAGTGACAAAGAGGTCATGGGCGAGGTCGATTCCATGATCGAGGAGTTGCAAGGCACGGACGCGCTGCGCGATTCCGACAAGATTGTCAATCCCGTCGTGGCTGCGATGGGCATGGAAAAGCAGCTGACCGAAAAGATGTCCGCGCAGGGCATGCCCGAAGAGCAGATCCAAGAAAACCTGGCCGCCCTATCCCCGCTCAGCGAGGATAAGCGCACCGGCACCATCTCCATCGAATTCGATGCAGATACCGTCACCGACATCCCGCAAGAAGAGATGACTGCGGTCACGGATATTCTGCGCGACTACGACGAGGGCGACCTCACCGTGAAATACGGCGGCAACGCCTTCAACGGCGCCACCGAGATGAACATGGTCTCCGAGGTCATCGGCCTCATCGTCGCGGCCGTCGTGCTGCTTATTACCTTCGGCTCGTTCGTAGCCGCAGGCATGCCGCTTATCTCCGCCGTCATTGGCGTGGGCGTCGGCCTGCTAGGCGTCCAGCTCGCCACCATCTTCACGGACTCTGTCTCCGATCAGACCCCGATGCTGGCGTCCATGATTGGTCTCGCAGTGGGCATCGACTATGCCCTGTTCATCGTCGCTCGCTTCCGCAACGAGCTGATTACCTCCTCTGGTCTCAATGACTTGAACCCCAAGGAGCTGGCCGCAGAACTTAAGAAGATGGACAAGGCTACCCGCGCGCATGCAATGGGCATGGCGCTGGGAACTGCCGGTTCCTCCGTCATTTTCGCCGGCATCACCGTGGTCATCGCCCTCACCACGCTGACTATCATCGGCATTCCGTTCCTTTCCACCATGGCCATCGCAGCCGCAGCCACCGTGGTCATCGCGGTCTGCGTAGCACTTTCCTTCCTACCGGCCCTCCTCGGCCTGTTGGGCACCAAGATCTTCGCAGGCCGCGTTCCCGGCCCTAAGGTTCCGGATCCAGAAGATGAAAAGCCAACGATGGGCCTAAAGTGGGTACGCCGCGTGCGTGCGCATCCATTCCTGCACCTGGTTGCCGGCGTTGTGCTGCTGGGCATCCTCGCACTTCCGGCTGCCAACTTGCGCCTTGCGATGCCGACAGATGGCACCTCCAAGCTAGGCACCCCCCAGCGCGATGCCTACGAGATGACCGAGGAGGCATTCGGCCCGGGACGCAATGCTCCGATGATCGCTTTCGTCGACGTCGCGAACGTCGCCGAGCAAGACCGCCTGCCTGCATTCCAGCAGATTCTGCAGGAATTCAATGACACCGAAGGCGTCGTCAATGCCCAGATCGTGGCAACCACCGACTCCCAAGATGCCGCGCAGATCATGATCACCCCGTCCACCGGCGCGACCGATGAGGAAACCACCCAGACCTTGGAGCGTCTGCGTGATTACCAGGGCGAGTTCAGCGAAAACACCGGCGGTAGCTACGGCATCACCGGCATTACCCCAATCTTCGATGACATTTCGCAGAAGCTTTCCGACGTCCTGGTCCCCTACATCGCCATCGTCCTGGGCCTCGCCTTCCTGGTGCTGCTATTGGTATTCCGCTCCATCTGGGTACCGCTGATTGCCGCGGCCGGCTTCGGCCTATCAATGGCCGCCACGTTCGGCATCACCGTCGCTATCTTCCAGGAAGGCATGTTCGGCATCATCGATGACCCACAGCCACTTCTTTCCTTCCTGCCGATCATGCTCATCGGCCTGACCTTTGGCTTGGCGATGGACTACCAGGTCTTCCTGGTTACCCGCATGCGTGAGGGATTTGTCCACGGCAAGACGGCCGGCAACGCCACCTCCAACGGATTCAAGCATGGCGCTCGCACCGTGACCGCGGCGGCGTTGATCATGATCTCCGTGTTCGCGGCCTTCATGCTCATCGACCT
Source organism: Corynebacterium sp. HMSC077D03 (assembly GCF_001808545.1). Taxonomy (NCBI): domain Bacteria; kingdom Bacillati; phylum Actinomycetota; class Actinomycetes; order Mycobacteriales; family Corynebacteriaceae; genus Corynebacterium; species Corynebacterium sp. HMSC077D03. The sequence continues at coordinate 85,203 of NZ_KV793657.1, read as the reverse complement.
CCCCTTCATTAAGACCATGGGCTTCGCGCTGGCAGTCGGCGTCTTCATGGATGCCTTCGTCGTGCGCATGATGCTGATTCCGGCCACCATGTTCCTGCTCGATGACAAGGCGTGGTGGATGCCGAAGTGGCTGGAGAAGATTCTGCCCAACCTCGATGTAGAAGGAGAAGCCCTGAGCGCACAGCGTGAAGAACTCCAACAATTCCAGCGCGATAAGGTAGAAGCAAAGTCCACCGGAAAAGGAGCATAAAAATGGCGAGCTTGCGGGAAGCAAAAAAACGGGCCACGCGCCACGCCATCGCAGATTCTGCCGCACGCCTGGTGCTCGCTGAAGGAGCGGAAAAACTCACCGTGGCGCGCATTGCGGAGGTCGCCGGGGTCTCCCCACGTACCTTCCACAACTACTTCACCTCTGCTTCCGATGCGCTTTTGTTTTTCACCGCAAGCGTCCTTGAGTCCTTCTCGGAAAATATCGACGAGCTCTATCCCGAGGCTGACATCAACGAGTTCTTTGAGCACCTAGTCTCGGATATTCTGGAATCCGAGGACGAAAACCTGCATTCGATTGCTACCTTGGTGGCCATCGGCGAGAGTCTCGAAGGGCTTAGCCACACTGCCGAAGAGCGTCAACGCTACGAGTCTTGTGCCGAAGACATCCTGAAGTCCTTCAGCACGCGAATGGCCGACTTTTCCGAAAGAGAAATGCGCGTCATTTTGACTGCCCATGGCGCGGCCGCACGCCTTGCCCTGATGGAAATCAATGCCGCAGAAAAGGAAGGCCATGCTTTGAGCATTGAAGAAAAGAAGCAAATCGTCAGCGAATGCCTTGCAGCGCTGAAAAAGATTTCCTAATCGATTTCTCAAGCACTGCGCTTTCCTGCAGTTCACTGAAAATTCCCCCCGGACCGGCGGCGAC